>NZ_JAMYOL010000013.1:0-136013 GCF_040319815.1 Mesorhizobium sp. M0854 | reverse complement strand
CCTGAGGGCCTTGGCCGCCTGAGCACCGTCATGTGTCCGCCGCTCCGCTAAACACGGGGGCTGCGCGGCGGACACGCCGACGTCACCGCAATGCCACGCCATTTTGCAGAACTTGACGCACACAACTTCTGACGGTGCGCCTTAGGAGGAGCATCGCAACGCTCCGCACCTCGGTCGGTTTCGAAATGCGACAGGCCGAGCGTCTCACCGGCGACCCCACCCGGCCGCTTCGCGGCCACCCTCCCCTCAAGGGGGAGGGGAACGTCACGCCGCCTGCGCCATCCGTTCCGAACTCATGCGATAGGAAATCGCTTCGGCCAGATGGATGCGGCCGACCGTCTCGCTGGCCTCGAGATCGGCCAGGGTCCGCGCCACCTTCAAGACGCGGTGATAGGCGCGCGCGGAAAAGCCAAGCTTTTCGCTGGCATCCCTCAGCAGCGACAGGCCGGCGGCATCGGGCATGGCGATCTCCTCGATGACTGACGGCGAGCAATGGGCGTTGGTGGTGGCGGTCGCGCCGAGCCGCTCGAAGCGCTCGCGCTGGATCATACGGGCGCGGGCAACACGTAGTGCGACGGCGGCACTTTTCTCCGCCCGGTCCGGCCGGATCAGATCGCTGGCCGAGACCGCCGGCACCTCGATCCTGAGATCGATGCGATCGAGCAGCGGGCCGGAAATGCGCGCCTGGTAGTCGGTGCGGCAGCGATCGCCGCGCAGGCAGCGATAGCCCGGCTCGCCGGCCATGCCGCAACGGCACGGGTTCATCGCCGCGACCAGCTGGATACGCGCCGGATAGGTGACGCGATGATTGGCGCGCGCAATCATGCAGTCGCCGGTCTCGAGCGGCTGGCGCAGTGCATCGAGCGCCTGCGGCGAGAATTCGGGAAATTCGTCGAGGAACAGCACGCCGTGATGGGCAAGCGAAGCCTCGCCCGGCCGCACGCGCAACCCGCCGCCGACCATCGCCGCCATCGAGGCCGAATGATGCGGCGCGCGGAACGGCCGCCGGTCGGTGAGTTTTCCTTCGCCGAGTTCGCCGGCCACCGAGGCGATCATCGAGACTTCGAGCAATTCCCTGGGCGCCAGCGGCGGCAGGATCGACGGCAGCCGCTGCGCCAGCATCGACTTTCCCGACCCCGGCGGTCCGACCATCAAAAGATTGTGGCCGCCGGCGGCCGCCACCTCCAGCGCCCGCTTGGCGGTCTCCTGGCCCTTGATGTCGGCAAGGTCGGGCAGGTCGCGCGCCGCGGCATGGATGCCGGCTTCCGGCCGTGACAGAACCTGCGTGCCGCGAAAATGATTGGCGATGGCGATCAGGCTGCGCGGCGCCAATATGTCGAAGTCCTTGCCGGCCCAGGCCGCTTCCGGCCCGCAGGCGAACGGGCAGATCAAGCCCTTGCCTTCGGCGTTGGCACCGATTGCCGCCGGCAGCGCGCCAGCCACCGCGGCGATGGTCCCGTCGAGCGACAATTCGCCAAGCACGACATAGCCGGCCAGCATGTCGCCCGGAATGGCGCCGAGCGCCGCCATCAGCCCGAGCGCGATCGGCAGATCGTAGTGGCTGCCTTCCTTGGGCAGGTCGGCCGGCGCCAGATTGACGGTGACCTTCTTCGACGGCATCGACAGGCCGGATGCATGCAGCGCTGCCTGCACCCGCTCGCGGCTTTCGGCTACAGCCTTGTCGGCCAGCCCGACGATGTGCATGTTGACCTTGCCCGGCGCGATCATCACCTGCACGTCGACTGGCACGGCCTCGATGCCCTGGAAAGCAACCGTGCGAACCCGCGCCACCATGTCTTCACCCCGGATGCAGGCTTTGCCCCAAGCCTTTGCGATCATGCCGCGAACGGCGTCACCGGAGACAACCACAGATTTCCGGCGAAGGCAAGAACATTTGGGGAACAGCTGAGCGCAACGGCTGCAATGGTCCGGAACGCGGCCGCTTCCAGAAGCAATGTACGCTAGTTGAGCTTCTCCTCCACGGCATCCCAGAACAGGCTGGCGATGTCGGCGCCGCCGAAGCGCTGCACTTCGCGTATGCCGGTCGGTGAGGTCACGTTAATCTCGGTCATGTAGTCGCCGATGACGTCGATGCCGACGAGGATGAAGCCGCGCTCCTTCAGCGCGGGGCCGATGCGGGCGCAGATCTCGCGTTCGCGTTCCGTCAATTCGGTCTTTTCGGCGCGGCCGCCGACATGCATGTTGGAGCGCGAATCATGCTCGGCCGGCACGCGGTTGATGGCGCCGACAGGCTCGCCGTCAATCAGGATGATGCGCTTGTCGCCAGCCCGCACCTCCTTGAGGTAGCGCTGCACGATGTAGGGTTCGCGGAACATCTGGCCGAACATTTCGAGCAGCGAGGCGAGGTTGCGGTCGGCCTCGTGCAGGTGAAAGATGCCGGCGCCGCCATTGCCGTAGAGCGGCTTGACGATGATATCGCCGAACTCCTTGCGAAAGGCGGCGACCTCGAGCGGGTCCTTGGTGATCAGCGTGTCCGGCATCAGGTCGGGAAATTCGGTGACGAAGATCTTTTCCGGGCTGTTGCGCACCCAGGCCGGGTCGTTGACCACCAGCGTCTTCGGATGGATGCGCTCGAGGATATGCGTGGTGGTGATGTAGTTCATATCGAAGGGCGGATCCTGCCGCAAAAGGATGACGTCCATCTCCCCAAGATCGGTGCGCACCTTCTCGCCCAGCGAATAATGGTTGCCCTTCTCGTCGCGGACCTGCATCGCCTCGATACGGGCAAACACCTTGCCTTCGCGCAGCGACAGCCGGTCGGGCGTGTAGTGGAACAGCTGGTGGCCGCGCCGCTGCGCTTCCAGCGACAGCGCAAACGACGTGTCGCCGGCAATCGACACGGTAGAGATGTGGTCCATCTGGACGGCGACTTTCAGGGGCATGGGTGCTCTCCGGCGCAGTTGCAACGAACGTGCGTCCACCTGGACGCACATACGCTCCAACACTTTGAATCCATGCATCGCGCTTTCCGAAAATCGATTCCGATTTTTCGGGCCGATGCATCGACGAGAGCGATATAAGGAAATCGGCGGCCTCTGCCAATCGGCCAAGGTCATGATGAGGCTGCGCTTCTGGCGCAGACCCCAATGCGATGTGCGTTCAGCGGTCGAAGACCAGCTTGGAATAGCCGAGGAAGGACAGCGCCATGGCAACCAGCGAGGCGACCGCAAGGGCGACGAGCGGCGGCACCATCGGCAGCGCGAACAGCATGGCGCAATAGACGAGATAATTGACGAGGCTGGTGGCGATGCCGACGCCGCCATAGCGTGCGCCCTCTTGCGCGACGCCGCGGCTGGAAGGCGAGAAGGTCAGATGGCGATTGATCAGCCAGGTGACGGACAAGGCAAAACCGATCGAGATGATGCGAGCCGCGAAGGGGCCAAGCGGCGCTATCGCCAACACCAGCCAAAGCGCCGCCGCGTCGGCGACGAAGCCGATGCCGCCGGCGACAATGAAGCGGGCGAGGCGTCCCATTTAGGGCTCTAAGCCGCCCGCGGGGTCTTGCGCGGTCCGGTCTTCAAAGTCGCGAGCGCACTTGCGCGTTCGCGTTCGACGCGGCCGGAAGGCATCGACAGATAGAAGATGCGCTTCTGTTCGGCCCGGCCGCGCGACACCGAATCGAGGATTACCCCGGTCACCGCCGCCAGCATCGACAGCAGCAGCAGCCCGACCGACAGCACCCACGTCGGCATGCGCGGCACAAGCCCGGTTTCGGCGAACTCGATCAGCACCGGCGCCATCAGAAACAGGCTTGATGCCAGGAAGAACACCGAAAAAGCGCCGAAGAAACGCAGTGGCTGCGTCTCCTTCATCAGCATGGCGAACATCCACAGGATCTTCGCGCCGTCGCGAAAGGTCGACAGCTTCGACGAGGAGCCTTCCGGCCGGCGGCCATAGTCGAGTCCGATCTCGCTGACCGGCAATTTGAGCTGCGAGGCGTGCACCGACATTTCGGTCTCGATCTCGAAACCGCCGGAAACGGCGGGAAAACTCTTGACGAAGCGCCTGGTGAAGGCGCGGTAACCCGAGAAGATATCGGTAAAGTCCGAGCCGAACAAACGTTTGTAGAGGCTGTTGAAGATGCGGTTGCCGAAGGCGTGGCCTGTCCTGCCGGCGTCGTTGGCGACGCCGCGCCTGGTGCCCACCACCATGTCGGAGCGCTCGGTCAGCAGCGTGTTGATCAGTTGCGGCGCGTCCTCCGGTGCATAGGTGCCGTCGCCGTCGGCCATCAGGTAGATGTCGGCCTCGATGTCGGCGAACATGCGGCGCACGACATTGCCTTTGCCCTGGCGCGGCTCGCGCACCACGATGGCGCCGGCGGCGCGGGCTCGGAGCGCCGTCAGATCGCGCGAATTGTTGTCGTAGACATAGATCGCGGCGGCAGGCAGCGTTTCGCGAAAGCGCCGCACCACTTCGCCGATCGTCAGCTCCTCATTGTAGCAAGGCAGGAGCACGGCGATGCTCGGCTCATGGCGCACTTCTTGTGGCATTTTCGTCTCCGGATGCCCTGTAAGGCCCCTGACCGCTCAAACGCCGGCCTCGCTCGGGCGGCTTTACTATTTATTGAAGCTGTTAAGGCTAGGTTTAAACCGCACCGTATTCCTTCCAAAGGTCCCGATATGAGCACAGCCGACGATGGCGCCTCCATTTGGAGGTCCGATATCGCGCTGGCGCTGCTTGCCACGGCGCTGGCGCTTGCCGTCAATGCCTTTGCCGGCTTCCCGGCACTGACCAATGCCGGCGGCGACAACGACAATCTGCTGCGCCTCGTCGAAGTTCGCGACATGCTGGCCGGCCAAAGGTGGTTCGATCTCCACCAGTACAGGATGGGCCTGGAAGGCGGTTTCGTCATGCATTGGTCGCGGCTGGTCGATGCGCCGATCGCCGCCATCATCATCGCCGTATCGGCCCTGACCGGCAGCGCGGCCTTTGCCGAGAATGTTGCGCAAGTGCTGTGGCCGGCGCTGCTCTTCTGCCTGACCGTATTTTTCACGGCTCGCGCCGCGCGCAGCTTTGCCGGTGACAGCGCCGTGCTGCCCGCTGTCGTGATCGGCGCTGCCGCACTGTATTTCCTCGGCATTTTTTCGCCTGGCGCGCTCGATCACCACAATGTCCAGCTGATGCTGAGCATGGCCAGCCTGAGCCTGTTGCTTGAAGCGCCAACGCGCGGGCCGGCGGCATTGCTCTCCGGCCTGTGCACCGGATTGATGCTGGCCGTCGGCATGGAGACCGCGCCTTATGTGGCCACCATCGGCGCCTCTGTTGCCATGCTGTTCGCCCTCGGCGCCAATGGCGAGAGGCTGATCGCCCGGGATTTCGGCCTCGGCTTTGCCGGCGTGTCCGCTCTCGTCTTTGTCGCCACCATTGCGCCGTCTGCCTGGGGTCAGGCGCAATGCGACGCCTTCTCGGCCGTGCAGTTCGTCGTCGCGGCGATTGCCGGAACCGGCCTTGCGGCGATAGCGTCGATCGAGCCCGCCGGCCGCACGCGCCAACGGCGCATCGCCTCGCTTGGCCTGCTTGCCCTGGTATTGGCCGCTGTCATCGTCTTTTTGTTCCCACAATGCCTGGCAGCGCCCTACGCCAACCTCGATCCGCGCCTCAAGGAGCTATGGCTTGATCACATCGACGAGGCGCAGTCGCTGTTCAAGCTGCTCGCTGAAGATCCGGCCGGGGTGGTGGCGCGCTATGCCACGCCGCTCATCGCGCTCGTGCTGATGGCGCTTCGCCTTGGCCGTGGCGGCTGGCGGCGGCAGGACAGCCTTGTCGGCGCGCTGCTTGTCGTGGCCTTCATCGTCAGTGCCTGGCAGGTGCGCGGTTCGACATTCTCGATCGCCTTCGCCGTCATCCCGCTTGCCGCCTGGATTGCCAAATGGCGTCAACGGGCAGAGGTCAGCCCGTCGCGCGGCGTGGCGCTGCGCATGGCCGCCGTCTGGCTGGTTTCAGTGAATGCCGTCTGGACTGGGGCTGCCGCGGCAACCTCGGTCGCCTTCGAGGACAGCAATACCGCCGCCGATAATGGCGACGGCGCCGATGTCGCTTGCCAGCGCATGGCCTCCTTTGCGGCACTCGGCCGCCTGCCCGGCACCACCGTGCTGGCAATTTCCAATCTCGGATCGCCTATCCTGGCCTATTCCGGACATCGCGTCTTCGCCGGGCCTTATCATCGCAATGTCGCCGGCAACCTGCTGGCGCTCGATGCCTTCCTTGGGTCCGATGCCGATGCCAGGATCATCCTGGCGGATCATCACGCCGGCCTCGTCGCGCTGTGCCCCGGCAGCGCCGAAAGCAAGCTCCTCGCAGCCGAGGCGCCGGCAGGCTTTCTTGCCGGGCTGATGCGCGGCAGCGTGCCGGAATGGCTTGAGCCGGTTGCCGGGACCAGCGGAGCCGCCGTCGAATTGTACCGCGTCCGGCTGGGCAGCTGATCGATCGGCGGCCCGTGCGGCCTTTTGTCGGACATAAGTCCTGACAATCCACTCTTTCGCCCTTGCCCACCCGACACGGCTGGATAGGATGCGCGCCGGCCGACCGCGATTATTGGACCGGGAGAGAATTTCATGATGCCATCGGCGCGCTTTGCCGACCTCGAAGGCGCTTCGGTACTCATCACCGGCGGCGGCTCCGGCATTGGCGCCGCCTTGACCGAGGGATTTATCCGCCAGGGGGCAAACGTCGCCTTCATCGATATCGCGGACCGTCCGAGTGTGGCGCTGGCCGATCGGTTAGACAAGGAGCTGGGTCGGCGGCCGCTCTATCTCAAGACCGACATACGCGACATCGAGGCGTTGCGGCTATCGGCGGGCAAAGCTGCAGAGGCGCATGGCGACGTGACGGTGCTGGTCAACAATGCCGCGCAGGATGACCGTCATGCCGTCGAAGACGTCACGGTGGCGTTCTGGGACAACAACCATGCCATCAACCTGCGCCCGCATTTCTTCAGCGCACAGGCGGTGGCGCCGGGCATGAAGCGGGCCGGCGGCGGCTCGATCATCAACTTCACCTCGACCTCGTTTCTCATCAACCATCCCGATATGCCGGCCTACACCGCCGCCAAGGCCGGCATCGTCGGTCTCACCAAGGGTCTTGCCGGCAAGCTCGGCGTCGACGGCATCCGTGTCAACGCGATCGCGCCCGGCTGGGTGATCACCGAGCGGCAGAGAAAGCTCTGGGTCACCGAAGAAGCGCTCGCCGCTCATGTCGCCAAACAGTGCATCAAAGAGGTGATGCAGCCGGAAGACATTGTCGGCACTGTGCTGTTCCTGGCGTCGGATGCCTCACGCATGCTGACCGCGCAGATGCTGATCGTCGATGGGGGGTTCCTGTGATCTCATCGAGCAAGACAGCTTCCGTCGCGGCCGTCGACTGGGGCACCACCCGTATGAGGGTCTGGCTGCTCGACGGCGCCGGCAAGGTTCTCGCCGAGCGGCGCGGCGATGACGGACTGATCACCGCCCAGGCTAAAGGATTTTCGTCCATTCTCGAAGGGCATCTGGCTGCACTGGGCGCAGCCGAGGCGCTGCCGGTCATCATTTGCGGCATGGCCGGTTCGCGCCAGGGCTGGCTGGAGGCGCCCTATGTCAGCGTGCCGGCGCCGATCGGCGCTATTCTCGCCGGCGCTGCCCGCATCCCCGGCCAGCGCCGCGACATCCGCATCGTGCCTGGCCTTGCCCAGCGTCTGGCCGACGCCCCGGATGTCATGCGCGGCGAGGAGACGCAGCTTGCCGGCGCCGGTTTGCCGGCAAAGGGACGCCATCTCGTCTGCATGCCTGGCACCCATTCGAAATGGGTGCTGGTCGAGGACGGCTCTGTTGCCGGTTTCGGCACCTGGCCGACCGGCGAGCTGTTTTCGGTGCTGGCCGCGCACTCGATCCTGCGCCATTCGCTGGGCGAGCCGCCGAAGCCGGTTGCCGCCGAAAATCCATTTTTCCGGGAGTGGTGCCTGAAGGCGTTGGCCGAAGGCGGTGACATCGTTTCAAGACTGTTCTCGATCCGCGCCGCCAGCCTGCTGCAGGATCTGAAGCCCGAGGATGCCGCCGCCTGCCTGTCCGGCCTGCTGATCGGCGGCGAGATCGCTTCGGCAAATCGCCGTTATGGGCCAAGTGCCGTGCCCGTCGTGCTGATCGCGTCGGGCGCACTCGGCAAGCTCTATGCCGACGCGCTCGGCCTTGCCGGGCTCGCGGTCAGGGTGGTCGACGCCGACGAGGCGGTGCGTGCCGGTCTTGCCGAAGCCGCGCGCGAAAATGGCATGATCGCCGGAAATGGAGTTGCCGCATGACCGAAACCGCACCTTTTCCAAAGCTCGAGCGGGGTCTGGTCGCCATCCTGCGTGGCCTCAAGCCAAGCGAGGCGGTGGCGATCGGCCAGGCGATCTTCGGCGCCGGTGTCGAAGCGATCGAGGTGCCGCTCAACTCTCCCGATCCTTACGCCTCCATCGCCAGCATTGTCGGAGCGCTTCCTCCAACAGCCTTGGTCGGTGCCGGCACGGTGCTCAGCGCCGCCGATGTCGACGGCCTGCACCAGGCCGGCGGGCGGCTGCTGGTCAGCCCCAATATCGATGCCGAGGTCATGGGCCGGGCCATGCACTACGGCATGGTGACGATGCCCGGCGTGTTCACGCCGACCGAGGCATTTCAAGCAATCCGGCTCGGTGCCTCGGCATTGAAATTCTTCCCGGCGAGCGTGCTTGGCGCGGCAGGCATTTCGGCGATGCGCGCGGTGCTGCCTGCCAGTGTGCTGGTCGGCGCGGTCGGCGGCGTTTCAGATAAGGATTTTGCCGGCTACAAGGCAGCCGGCGTCAGCGTCTTCGGTCTTGGCTCCAGCCTCTTCAAGCCGGGCATGAGCGTCGACGAAGTGGCAGCGCGAGCGAAAGCCGCAGTTCAGGCCTGGGACGCGGCGTTTGGAGCGGCATGATGAGCGAGACCATCGTTTCGGTTTTTTCCGACCATGTCTGCCAACTCGGCGAGGGACCAAGCTATGACCCTGCCACCGACACGCTCTACTGGTTCGACATCGTCAACGGCCAGCTCCTCGAACAGCGCCTGTCGGGCGGTGCCGTCAAAATCCACGAGCTCGGTCAGATGGCCAGCGCCATCTGCATCATCGACGACCAACGCCAGCTGATCGCCACCGAGACCGGTCTGCATGTCCGCGACATCGCGACCGGCAAGCTGACGCTGCACACGCCGATCGAGGCCGACAATGCGGTCACCCGCTCGAACGATTCACGCGTTCACCCTTGCGGCGCGCTGTGGGTCGGCACCATGGGCAAGGGCGAGGAGAAGGGTGCCGGTTCGATCTACTGGTTCTTCAAGGGCGAGCTGCGCCGGCTTTATGCCGACATTACTGTGCCCAACTCGATCTGCTTTTCCGAGGATGGGACGATTGCCTATTACACCGACACCAGCACCGGGCTGTTGATGCGCGTCGGCTGCGATCCGGTGACCGGACTGCCGGTTGGCGAACCGAAGGTCTTCGTCGACCACCGTTCGGCCAAGGGCTATATCGATGGTTCGGTGCTCGACCGTGACGGCATATTGTGGAACGCCTGCTGGGGCGGCAGCGTCGTCGAAGCCTATGGACCCGACGGCAAGCTCGTCCGTTCGGTGGCGATGCCGGCGACGCAGCCTTCCTGTCCGGCTTTCGTCGGCAGGAATGCCGACCGGCTGGCGGTCACCTCCGCCTGGTCGGGCAAAAGCGAGAAGCAGCGCCTGCTCGACCCGCAAGCCGGCATGACATTCATGCTCGACATTCCAGTCAATGGTCGCTTCGAGCCACGCGTGCTGATTGGCTAGACCATGATCCCGAAAAGTGGGAACCGGTTTTCGGAAAAGATCATGGTCAACCAGGAAGATGGCGCCGTTGCTGTCGTGCAGGCGTCCGGCTGACGTCGGTTCCGCGAAAGCCGAATGCATTCGCCGTGCGATGCTAGAACGGTTCATCGTTTCGCGGGAACGCTGAAACGCTCTATCTCTTTGTTTTGACGCAATTCCGGACGGAAAACCGTTTCACACTTTTCCTGGAATTGCTTTAGGCAATCGTGCTGCCGGGAAATCGTTTCGATCATGTCAAGCCGCGAGCCGAAGCTGATCCTTGTCTACGAGCCAGAAAAGGCTTGCTTCGATCGGCTGGTCGCCGATAACCACGTGCCGGAGCGTGCCGCCGAAATCGCCTCCTATCTGGCGCAATCGACCGACTTCGCTGCTGAATTCGATGCACTTGCCGCCGCTTGCCAGAAGCGCGGCTTGTCATTTGCCCCGCTGGCGCTCGACGACGCCGCAAGCCTTCTCGGCGGCGAGGACCCGAAGACCACGCTTGTCTGGACGCTGACCGACGGCGTCGCCTATTTCCGCGGCGGCGCGGCACCGGCTCTGGCACGGCTGAATGGCCTCAAGGCGATCGGCGCCGACGATGCGCTGTTCGCGCTCTGTCAGGACAAGTTCCGGTCCGGCGCCGTGCTCGGCGCGCTTGGCCTGCCGATGCCACGGGCGGGCCTTGCCCGTGACGGCGCCTGGCTGGTCGCGCCACCGGCCTCGCCTGCCGGCTGGTTCGTCAAGCCGAACCGGCTCGGCGCCAAGATCGGCATCTGGCCGGATTCGCACTGCCACGATCTCGGCCATGCGCTGGAGCTTAGCCGGCGCGTCTTCGCCGCCTATCGCGACGATGTCATCGTCCAGCCCTATGTCGCCGGCCGCAACGCGCGCGCCAGTTTTCTCGGATTGCGGCCGGATACCGGCGTCGAGGCGCTCGGCATCGCCTTTGTCGATTCGGGCGGCGATTTCCAGACCATGCCGGACAGCCTGGCGCTTTACGGCGATACCGGCGCAGCGGCGAAAGCTGCGGGAAAATGTACCGAGCCGGTGCTGCTGCCGGTCGCCGGCAGCCAGCCTGAAGCCGATGCAAGAATTCGTCGCATCGCCGAACGCCTGATGGTCGGGCTTGGCCTGCGCGACGTCTTTTCCATCGACTTCCGGGTCGAAGCCGACGACAGCGTCCACCTCATCGAGTTCGAGGTCTGCCCCGGCCTGCCCTGCTTCGATTTCCGCGATTACTGTCGCCAGCAATGGGGCTTGAGCCTCGCCGATGCGATGGCGGAGGCAGCGGTGAACCGGCTTCTCGCCTAAATCCCCTCGACCAGCACGATTTCGCCCTCGGCCACCTTCTGGCGGATCGCGACGGCGCGCTGGTATTCGGGCGAGTGGTAGCAGTCATGCGCCGCCGCAAGCGACGGAAACTCGATGATCACGTTGCGGTCGCGGCCCGGCCCCTCGGCCCTCTCATGCGCGCCGCCACGCGCCAGGAACTTGGCGCCGAAGCGGTCGAAGGCCGGTTTGGCAGCGGCGACATAGTCCTTGTAGCCTTCCGCATCGCGCACGTCGACGCGAGCGATCCAGTATCCCTTGGGCATGGTATTTCTCCTGGTTTTTGGCCGTGCGGACCGATTTTGAAAGTCGCTCCGGTGAGATGGCTGGGGGTGTTTTCGAGTGCCGGAGCGGAGCGTACTTAAAGTACGTGAGCACCGGAAGCGGAGAAAACGCCGTCAGACGGCTGCAGGAGCAAGTTTCGGAATTGGTCCTCAGGCCGAGCGCATTTCATCGAGGATCGCTTCCGCCGCCGCCCGCCTGTCGGCCACTCCGACGATCGGCCGGCCGATGACGAGATGGCTGGAGCCGTTGCGGATCGCCTGCGCCGGCGTCACCACCCGCTTCTGGTCGCCATGGTCGCTGCCCTTCGGCCGGATTCCCGGCGTCACCACTGCCAGGTCGGGGCCGACGATGCGGCGCACCGCCTCGGCTTCTTCGGCCGAGCAGACGATGCCGCCCATGCCGGCATGCAGCGCCTGCTCGGAGCGCCTCAGCACCAGTGTATGCGGATCATACTCATAGCCGGCGTCGATCACGTCCTGCTCGTCCATCGAGGTCAGCACGGTGACCCCGAGCAGGCAAAGGTCGCTGCCCCTGGCAGCCTCGACCGCCGCCTTCATCGTCTTCGGATAGGCATGGATGGTCAGCATGCTCATGCCCATCCTGGCGATGTTTTCGACGCCCTTGGCCACGGTGTTATCGATGTCGAGCAGCTTCATGTCGAGAAAGATCCTGGTGCCGCCGCTGGCCAGCTCGCGGGCGAAGTCGAGCCCGCCGGCAAAGGCGAGCTGGTAACCGATCTTGTAGAAGGAGACGATCCCGTCGAGCTCGCGCACCGCTTTCTCGGCTTGCTTCAGCGTCGGCAGGTCGAGGCCGACGATCAGCCTTTCCTGCATCGTGTCGGCATGCGCGGCGTCCGGGATCATGCCTCGATCCGCGTCGACAGCATGCGCGAGGTTTCGATCAGCGTTCGGCATAGGTGCTCCATCGATTGGCGTAGTCTCTCGTCCCTGAACTTGCCCTCGTCGTCGAAGGCGTAGCCGCCCTCCGGCACCGAGCATTCCGGTGTCACCACCTCCATCCGGCAGCGTACCAGAACGGCGCGCAGATGGTTGATGCAGCGTATCCCGCCGAAGGGTCCGTTGGAAGACGAGCAGAGGCCGGCGACCTTGCCGGCAAGCGGCCTGAACGTCCGGCCGCCATCCTTGCGCAGCTGGCTCACCCAGTCGATGCTGTTCTTGAGCAGCGGCGGAATGGAGCCGTTATATTCGGGCGTCGCGATCAGCAGCCCGTCATGGGCGGCGATCATCCGGCCGAGCTTGACGGCGTTTTCGGGAATGCCTTCGTCCTTTTCCAAATCCTGGTCGAGGATCGGCAGCGGATAGTCGGCGAGCGAGATGCGGGTCACCTCGGCGCCCTGCATGGCAAGTTCCTTCTGTGCCACGTCGGCGGTCCTGCCGCTATAGGCGCCGCTGCGCACCGAACCGGCGACGACGAGAATTTTCGGGATCACAGCCATGGGTCCGCCTTGTCACCCGAACGGTATAAGACAAGTGCTATTCAAACCCAACGCTTCAATTCATGCGGCCCCGCGTCGGTAGATCCAAAGCTGCGTCGGCGGAATGTTGCGGATGACGAAATGGAAATGCTCGACCGTATAGTCGCCGCGGCCCGGCGGGATCGGCGACAGCGGCCCGTAAGTCAGCTGCACGATCGGCCGGCCCGCCGGGATACGGTCGAGCAGGCTCTCGACATAGGCGATGCGCTGGGCGACAGGGAAATTGAGCAGCGGCACGCCCGATATCACAGAATCGAAGATCAGGTCGCGCTTGTCGCCGAGCGTCGCGTCGAGATTGAAGGCGTCGCCCTCGATGACGTTGACGCCTGGATAAAGCTGGCGCAGATGGCGCACGAAATCAGTGGAATATTCGACCGCGTAGAGATTCTCAGGCTTAATGCCCTGGGCGAGGATGGCGCGTGTGATGACGCCTGTACCGGGCCCGACCTCGAGCACCGGCAGGCCGGATGTCGGATCGACGATCGAGGCCATCTTGCCTGCGGTGATCGAACTGGTCGGGACGATCGAACCGACCGCCTTCGGCTTGTCGATCCAGCCCTTGAAGAACTTCAGCTCGTCGTCGAACTTTTCCGCCAGCGTCTTTCGCAGTCCGGGACTACGCGTCATTGAAAGTCCTCCTCAACGCTCCCTCGCATGCTACTTAGCAGTTACGAGGTGCAAGACAAGGCGAATCCCCGGATAAGGTGTTGATGACGCTCGGGAAGCGTTTTCCAGGGATCAGCTTCAGTGCTCGCCGAACGTTTCGAAAAAGTCTTTCATGCGGGCGAAAAATCCGCTCGACTGAGGCGAATTGTCCTTTGAGGAAAGCTGCTCGAATTCCTCCAGCAATTCGCGCTGACGGCGCGAAAGGTTCTGCGGCGTCTCAACCACGGTCTGGATGTAGAGATCGCCGATATTGGGCTGGCGCAGCACAGGCATGCCCTTGCCCTTGAGGCGGAACTGGCGACCGTTCTGGGTGCCCTCCGGCACCTTCACCTTCGTCTGGGTACCGTCCAGTGTCGTCACCTCGAACGAGCCGCCAAGCGCTGCCGTCGTCATCGAGATCGGCACCTTGCAATAAAGATCGGCCCCGTCGCGCTGGAAGAATTCGTGCGGCTTGACCGCGAGGAAGATGTAGAGATCGCCCGACGGGCCGCCGCGCAGGCCGGCCTCGCCCTCATTGGCCAGCCGGATGCGGGTGCCATCCTCGATGCCGGCAGGGATGTTTACCGACAGCGAGCGCTCCTCGGTGACACGGCCCTGGCCGGCGCATTTCGGGCACGGATCCTTGATGGTCTGGCCGCGCCCCTGGCATTGCGGGCAGGTGCGCTCGATCGAGAAGAAGCCTTGCGTGGCGCGCACCTTGCCGTGGCCGTTGCACATCGAGCAGGTGACGGGCTGGGTGCCAGGCTTGGCGCCGCTGCCCGAGCATTCCGAGCAGGAAATCGAGGCTGGCACCCGAATCTGCGCGGTCTTGCCGGAAAATGCCTCTTCCAGCGTAATTTCCATATTGTAGCGCAGGTCGGCGCCGCGCTCGCGGCCGCCGGACGAGCGGCGCTGGCGCCCGCCCATCATGTCGCCGAAAATGTCTTCGAAAATGTCGGCGAAGCCGCCGGCGCCAAAGCCTTGCGCCCCGCCATTCATACCGCCGTGCTCGAAGGCGGCGTGGCCGAAGCGATCATAGGCGGCGCGCTTCTGCGGGTCCTTCAGTGTCTCGTAGGCTTCGTTGATTTCCTTGAACTTGTGCTCGCAGGCATGGTCGCCTGGGTTGCGGTCGGGATGGAACTGCATGGCGAGCTTGCGAAAAGCGCTCTTGAGCTCCTTCTCGTCGGCGCCCTTTTGCACGCCTAGCGTTTCGTAAAAATCAGCTTTCATGTTTTCCCGCAGTCCGGATAGTCAACGTCTTGAAGCATCGTTGCGTCGTTTGCCGGCACGCTGTTCCGATTTAGGTGTGATGGAGCCGCGATGCCAGTGTCTACGAGGCTTTGTCCGCATTTTTTCGGGCAGCTCAGCGTTTTTTCCGGCAAAGGGTTGCAAAAAAGCCCGGCTGTGCGCCGGGCTTTTTCCCTTACCTGTACCGTCAGGCGGTTCAGGCCGACTTCTTCTTCTCGTCGTCTTCGTCGATTTCCTCGAAGTCGGCATCGACGACGTCACTGTCCTTGGCGGCATCAGCCTTGGCGTCGGCCTCGGCGGCTTCCTTCTGCGAAGCCTCGTACATGGCCTGGCCGAGCTTCATCGAGACTTCGGCGAGCGTCTGCGTCTTGGCCTCGATCTCGGTCACATCGTCGCCTTCGGCAGCGGTCTTCAGCGCCGCGATCGCATCGGCAATCGCCGTGCGGTCGGCCTCGGAAACCTTCTCGCCGTATTCCTTCAGAGACTTCTCCGAGGAATGCACCAGCGCCTCGGCCTGGTTGCGGGCCTCGACCAGCGCGCGCCGCTTCTTGTCGGCTTCGGCATTGGCCTCGGCGTCCTTGACCATCTTCTCGATGTCGGCGTCCGAAAGGCCGCCGGACGCCTGGATGCGGATCTGGTGCTCCTTGCCGGTGCCCTTGTCCTTGGCCGAGACGTTGACGATGCCGTTGGCGTCGATGTCGAAGGTGACCTCGATCTGCGGCACGCCGCGCGGCGCAGGCGGGATGCCGACCAGATCGAACTGGCCGAGCGCCTTGTTGTCGGCGGCCATTTCACGCTCGCCCTGGAAGACGCGGATGGTCACCGCCGACTGCGAATCCTCGGCCGTGGAGAACACCTGGCTCTTCTTTGTCGGAATCGTCGTGTTGCGTTCGATCAGCCGCGTGAATACGCCGCCCAGCGTCTCGATGCCGAGCGACAACGGCGTCACGTCGAGCAGCAGCACGTCCTTGACGTCGCCCTGCAGCACGCCGGCCTGGATAGCGGCGCCTAAGGCGACGACCTCATCCGGGTTGACGCCCTTGTGCGGCTCCTTGCCGAAGAACTGCTTCACGATCTCCTGGATCTTGGGCATACGGGTCATGCCGCCGACCAGGACGACTTCGTCGATTTCGCCGGCCTTCAGGCCGGCATCCTTGAGCGCCGCCTTGCAAGGATCGATCGTGCGCTGGACGAGATCCTCGACCAGGCTCTCGAACTTCGCCCGCGTCAGCTTCAGCGTCAGGTGCTTGGGGCCGGTGGCATCGGCGGTGATGAAGGGCAGGTTGATTTCGGTCTGCGTGGTGGACGACAGCTCGATCTTGGCCTTTTCAGCCGCTTCCTTGAGGCGCTGAAGGGCGAGCTTGTCGTTCCGCAGGTCGATGCCCTGTTCCTTCTTGAACTCGGCCGCCAGATATTCGACCAGACGCATGTCGAAATCCTCGCCCCCGAGGAAGGTGTCGCCATTGGTCGACTTCACCTCGAACACGCCGTCGCCGATTTCGAGCACCGAAATATCGAACGTGCCGCCGCCAAGGTCATAGACGGCAATCGTCTTGCCTTCCTTCTTGTCCAGTCCATAGGCAAGTGCTGCCGCCGTCGGCTCGTTGATGATGCGCAGCACTTCGAGGCCGGCGATCTTGCCGGCATCCTTGGTCGCCTGGCGCTGGGCGTCGTTGAAATAGGCCGGAACGGTGATGACTGCCTTCTCGACCTTCTCGCCGAGATAGGCCTCCGCCGTTTCCTTCATCTTCTGCAGGATCATCGCCGAGATCTGGCTAGGCGACTGCTTCTTGCCGCCGGCCTCGACCCAGGCGTCGCCATTGTCGCCCTTGACGATCTTGTAGGGGACAAGCTTCTTGTCCTTCTCCGTCACCGGATCGTCGTAGCGGCGGCCGATCAGGCGCTTGACCGCGAAAATGGTGTTCTCAGGATTGGTAACCGCCTGGCGCTTGGCCGGCTGGCCGACGAGGCGCTCGCCGTCGCTGTTGATGGCGACGATGGAAGGGGTCGTGCGGGCGCCTTCCGCATTCTCGATCACCTTGGATTCCTTGCCGTCCATGATGGCGACACAGGAGTTGGTTGTTCCCAGATCGATACCGATTACTTTTGCCATTTCTCTAATCTCTCCGCTAAGCAGGCTCTCAGGACCCGTACAGGCGTTCCGACGAAAGCCCCTGTTCACAAGAAATTCCGCTCCGGCAACCGGCATTCGGCGCTGGACGGCTTGGCGCGTATATAAGAACAGGCTGCGTGGCGCGCAAGCATTCTGCGCAAGGCGTTCACCATTCATCGCGGTTGATCGGATTCGGGACCGGCAGGCCCGTATTTTCGGCGGTGATCCAGCCGGGCCGGCCCCCGGCCCATGAACCTTTCCGCCTCGCCCCGCGACTGATGCTCAGGTGCCGCGTGGTGCGGCCCCGGAAAGGAAAGCCCCATGACCACAGATCCAGAGGCTCCATGGTCTCCGGGAACAGCAGGAGCTCAGCGCGACCATCGCCTTCGGGACCGGGTCGATGCGCTGGGCTTTTCGCCGGTTCCGTTGACCCTGCGCGGACCCAGGCGTATCGTGACGTTGAGGAAAGCAGACAATTCGATCAGGGATGAACGTGCCGGAACGCCGCGCCTTGCCCTGATTTGCGCGCCGGGACCGGATGTTTCTCCCATGACCTGTGGGGGGAGATCCATGTCTTGCGACCACGGCGCGTTCGTGCGCTCTCGTGCCGGCCGTTTGCGCCGCGCCATCGAGGCTGCCAGCGGATTGTCGATCCTGGCGCTCGCCGCTGGGCTCTGGCTCGGTGGCTCGGCACAGGCTCAGGAAACCCGGATCATCTATCCCGGCTCGATGGCAATGACCGGATTCTCCGGCACCATCATTCCCAATTTCGAGGAAGGCCTGCCGCCGGGCGTCGATCCCGTCGACGAAACCTTCATCGACACGGCGCGCGCGACCTTGCGCATCTTCGACGTCTCAAGGCTGGGCGGGCCGGCGTCTGGCCAATTGGTCTTCACCCCGCCACCGTTCGAGGTCACAGCCGGGCAAATCGGCCAGGTGTTCGGCATCACCTACGACGACGGCGTGCGCGACGGCGTCCCATCGGCCATTCCAAACCTCTATGCCGGCGCCACGTCGCTGCACGGCATCCGCATAGTCACGCCAGACGGCGACGCCGACGGCCGGCCGGAGCGGCAGCGCCGCGGCACGGCTGACGCTGTCTTCATGGACGGCCAGTTCGGCACCGAAAACGGCGGCGGCCCCGGAACGATCTGGAAGATCGACGGCATCACCGGCGCCGTCTCGAAATTCGCCGATATCGACGCCAATAGCGGTCCCGGCATCGGCGACGTCACTTTTGACAATATCCACCGCCAGTTCTTCGCCAGCGATCTCGACACCGGCCTCATCCACCGCATCGACGCCAATGGCGCGCTGCTCGACACGTTCGACCACGGCATAGCCGGTCGCCCGGCGCACGGGCTTGCCGCCGTTGCCGACGACGGCTCGGTGATTGACATCCAGGGTGCTGCCTTCGACAGCGAGGACCCCGACAGCTGGGGCTACACGCAGGACGAGCGCCGCGTCTGGTCGGTCGCCTATCGTGGCGGCCGGCTCTATTATTCGGTCGGTGATAAGGCGGAGATCTGGTCGGTAGGCGTTGCCGGCGACGGCAGTTTCGCCGGCGACCCGCGCTGGGAACTGACGGTCAAGGCCGACAAGGATTACGCGGTCACCGACATCGCCTTCGACAACGAAGGCTTCATGTACCTGGCCCAGCGCGGCCCGGTGGAGAACCGCTACGACTACAGCCAGTTCGCCGATTCCGGCAAGGGTGAGGTCATCCGCTACTGGCGCGAAGTTCCGGACGATCCGGCGACGGAATCGGCCTGGGTGGAAGTGCCGCAGGAATATGCGGTCGGCTTCCCGCAAAACAACCGACAGTCGGCCGGCGGCCTCGACCTGCAATATGGCTACGATGCCGAAGGCAATCTCGATACCGGCGTCTGCACCGACACGCTGGTCGATACCGGCGACAAGTTGCGCGACAACCCGGAGCTTGCCGAACAACTCGCAGCCGGCGGGCCGCTCGCCGTGCACGGCGTGCAAATCACGCCGACGGCACTGGTCAAGCCGGCCAACATGCCGCCTTTTGGCTCGTGGTTCGTCGACTTCGACAATTATTTCGAAGACCCGGAAGTCGAAGGCCATGTCGGCGACGTCGAGGTCTGGCGCCCCTGCGAAGGCCGTGCCGGCTATTACGAGCAGGTGCCGGGCGGCTATCTGCCACCGTTCTATCCGCCGGACTTTCCGCCCCCCGGCAATCTGCCTCCTTGCCTTGATGTCGAGGATGTCAGGTATTTCTGCACGCCCTCCGGCCTCGAGGCCGATCTCTATCTCCATGACCATGCCGGCTTTGGCGGCGATTCGATCAAGGCTCTGTCCAGGACGCCTGGCGTTGGGGTGACTTCACCTCTGTCGCATGCGCCCGGCGCGCCATACACGATCGGCATCACCGGCCATTACCCTGGCGATACGGTCGATGTCGGGCTCTGCTTCTACAGGCAGTCCGATAGCGACAAGGGTGGCTACTACCCTTGCTGCAAGATGACCTTGCGGCTCAGAACCCCAGCCGTCAGCTGCGAACCGTGAGGAGGGGAAGATGAGCAATCTCGCATTTTTCCCGCCTGCGACAAGCAGCCCATCAACCGGCAAACAATCATTCGTCATGGAGACCATCATGAAACCCCTGTCACTCGCCAGGCGCGGCGCGCGCTGGCTGATGGCGGCCGGTATCGCGGTCGCCATGCTGAGCCCGCTGCAAGGCTTCGCTGAAGACCTTGCTCCGGCCAAGACCAAGCCTGCCGATGCGGGCATCTACACTGCCGTTCCAGATCCCAGGCTCGATTTCGACAATCCTCGCATCGTCAATCCGGAGCCGGGCCGGATCGTGCCCTTCTTCACCAAGAAAGGCACCCAGAGAGGCTGCGACTATGTCGTATACTCGATGAGCTTTGGCTTGCGCGGCAATCCGCAGGATTTTGCCAGCCCGGACCTCGCCGCCATGCTGAAAAAGGTCAGGCTCGATTTCAGGGACCAGCTCCCGCACGGCCTGCGCATCGTCGGCGTGCATGTGACTGGCGACGGCACCGATGCGTCCGGCGGACCGCTGCCTGGTGCTGCGATCAGCAGTTCGGCTGGCCCGGACGATACCGCGACGGTGTCCGATTTCCGGATTTCCGCCAGCGATCTCGACGGCATCGGCGCTGCGAACGAGCGCGTCGTCACCTTCCAGATCACCGCCAAGATTGACCATGCGGCGTTTCCGTCGCCGACGACCGTTCACAACCAGGGCGTGCTTAAGGTCAGCCGCGAACGCAGCGCCGGCGTCGAAATCCCGTCGCAGGATCCGGGCAAGCCGGACGACGGCAATTATCTCACGGGCGCAAAGACCTCGATCAAGATCGACGTCACCAGGTGCAACCCGCCGCCTCCACCTCCCGGCAAGGAATGCTTCAAGGTGGAGCGCGGCACGGTCGATTGCGTGCCCGGCGGCGGCGCCTTCATCTACCACATGCCGGTCGGCCCAGAGATGGCTGGCAAATGGGTGCAGCTTTCGACGACCACACCCGGCGTCACCATCATTCCCGACACGCAATTGGTGCCGGCCGGCGGCGGTGTGCTCAATTGGAAGATCGTCGGCGCTTCACCCGGCGACGTCATCCACATCGTCGTCACCGGTATCGAAACCTATGCCGGCCCGAGGGAGGGCTGGGGCCTGTGCTGTACGCAGACTGTCGATATCGTCATCCCGCGTGATCAGCGCTGCCCACCGAAGGACAAGGAACCGGATCTGAAAGTCGAAAAGCGCGCCGACGTGCAACGTTGCACGATGGGTGGCGGCTGCGACTTCACCATCAGGGTCACCAATGTCGGCGATGCACCCTACCACGGCAAGATCGTGCTCAACGAAGTCACCCTGCCGGCCGGCTCCACCCTCGATTCAGGGCCGAACCCGCCTTGGGTCTGCGCGCCTGGAACCACCCCGATGATTTGCACTCATCCGGTGACCACGCTCAATCCGGGTGCCTCTGTCGACCTCAAGCTCGGCTTCAAGCTGGCCGCAGGCTGGCGAGGCAGCGCCTTGCGCAACTGCGCCACTTACAATTACGGCGCCAGCGGCAAGCCGCTTTTCGGCAGCCAGCAAAACGATCGCGGCTGTGCTTCGATCCCGGTCTGCCGGCGTGGCGATCGTGACCGCAACTGCCGGCCGCCGGTGGAGAAGAAGGTCGACCTGATCCTGAAGAAGCGCGCCCGCACCGAATTCTGTTCGGCCGATGGCGTCTGCACCTTCGTGGTCGACATAATCAACAATGGCAGCGTCCCCTATAATGGGCCGCTGACGGTCGTCGATACCTATCCGGGCGGCGTGCCGGCATCCTCGACCTTCGGCCCGACGCCGCCATGGACATGCGGACCGAACGGCCCCGGCCAGTTCCGCTGCGACAATGCCGGCATCGTGCTGTTGCCTGGCGCCTCGACGCCGATCTTCGTCAGGGCGGTGATGCCGGCCAACTACCGGCCCGACAGTGTCGAGAACTGCGCCGAGGTGAAGGCTATTCCCGGTGAGAAACACATCACCAACAACAGGGCCTGCACCAAGGAACGCATCCGTCATCCGAATGCCGGCCAGCCGGCCCTGCGCATCACCAAGGTTTGCAATGGTTCGCTGGCCGGTGCTGCGGTCGTTTCCTGCCGCATTACCGTCATCAGCCTCGGCACCACTGCCCCGACCGGTCCGGTACGGGTCAACGATGCCGCGACGCTGATAGCCGGCGGAGCGCCGGTCCAGATCCAGACCGTCACCCCAGACGGCGCGGAATGGACTTGCGGACCGGTTCCGGCCAATGCGCTGTCGTGCCAGCTTGCCGGCGCCGTCATGACGCCTGGAACCAGCCGCCATTTCGACGTGACGGTTGCCGCGAACGGCGAATTCGAGAACTGCGCACGCGGCTCCTACGGCCCGGCTCCGGGAGACGACATCGTCTATCCGATCGGCCAGGCCTGCGCCAAGGGCGGCGGCGCCTCGACCATCCGCGTCGAGAAGACCGGCGATGCCGAGTGCAAGCCCGGCCAGCCCTGCTCGTTCGAGATCGCCATCACGAACGATGGCGCGAGCGCCTTCTCCGGTCCGGTTCGCCTCGGCGATGCGATCGGCGTCGAAGGCCTCGGCCGGCTGGAAGGCGTTGCGATCACCTCGATCGATCCGCCCTTCGGCTGCTCGCCGGAGCCGGCAATCTTGCCTCTGTCCTGCATCGCCCAACTGACGCTCGGCGCCGGGGAAAGCCACGTGCACACGGTGACCGTGATCATTCCGGACGATGGCCGTCTGGCCAATCTGCAGGGCACTGTCAACGGCCAGAACTGTGTCGGCGTGCTGTCCCCGAACACGCCGGTGCAAGGCGGTGGCGACGTGCTGTCCCGCGGTGCGGCCGACGTGCAGGGTGATCGCGGCAAGGCCTATGCCTGCCATCCCTTCACCATCAGGAATGAGGTGAAGAAGGAATGCTCGCAAGGCTTCGTCATGAACGACGCCGGCAACTGCGTCTGCCCGCCCGGCACGACCTTCCGCAATGGCCAATGCTCGTCCGGGGGCGGCACGGTCATCGTGCCGAAGCCAAAACCTTGCGTTCTGCTCAAAGGCCAGATCCGTACCGAAGACGGACGCTGCGTCTGTCCGCGCGGAACCGAGCTGGAGAACGGCGCTTGCGTGGGCAGCAAGCCGCCCGAGCAGTGCACCATCCGTGGCCAGATCCACGACGCTGCCGGCGATTGCGTCTGCCCGCGGGGCACCGAAGTCAAAGGCAATGCCTGCCGGCCAATCCAGCCGAAACCCGAGCAGTGCACCATTCGGGGCCAGATCCATAACGCCGCAGGCGATTGCGTCTGCCCGCGGAGCACGGAAGTCAGGGGCAATGTCTGCCGGTCAATCCAGCCGAAACCCGAGCAGTGCACCATTCGGGGCCAGATCCATAACGCCGCTGGCGATTGCGTCTGCCCGCGGGGTACGGAAGTCAGGGGCAATGTCTGCCGGCCAATCCAGCCGAAGCCGGAGCAGTGCACCATCCGCGGCCAGATCCACGACGCCGGAGGCGATTGCGTCTGCCCAAAAGGCACGGAAGTGCAAGGCAATGCCTGCAGGCGCAAGAAGCCTGTTGTGGTGGAGTGCTCGATACCTGGTCAGATCCACAACAAGCGTGGCGTCTGCGTCTGCCCGCGTGGGACAGAGCTGCGCGACGGCGCCTGCCGCAAACCGCGGCTGGAGTGCGCACCGGGCGCGCGGCCGATTAATGGCCAGTGCCAGCCGATCCGCAAACCGAGCCTGCTGCTGAATCCAGATGTTCTTCAGCAGCTGCCAAGGCGCAAGCCGCAGCTCGAGCAATAGGATCGCACGCGAACTTCAAAACGGTGATCATTCGATCAAGAAAACCCCGCCGGAGCGATCCGGCGGGTTTTTCTTTGGCTGGCAGATGAAAGAGCAGCGAAAACCTGAAGCCGTGGCATCAGCGGAAGGACAAACCGGCTTCCACTTTCCGGACTCGACTCATGGTCTAGGCAGGCGATACAGAGGGGCCGTAAACCGAGGCGTTCGGGAAGACCGCGTCATGAGCAAAAAAACCCTGATCGCGCCATCGGTGCTGGCTTCCGATTTCTCGAAGCTCGGCGACGAGGTCGAGGCGGTGGCGGCCGCCGGCGCCGACTGGATCCATCTCGACGTCATGGACGGGCATTTCGTCCCCAACATCACCTTCGGGCCGCCGGTGATCAAGGCGATCCGCAACCGCACCAAGGCCTTCTTCGACTGCCATCTGATGATCGCCCCCGCCGACCCCTATCTGGCCGCCTTCGCCGAGGCCGGCTGCGACGGCATCACGGTGCACGCCGAAGCCGGGCCGCATCTCGACCGCTCGCTGCAGACGATCAAAAACCTTGGCAAGAAGGCCGGTGTGTCGCTCAACCCGGCGACACCGGAGACGATGATCGAATACGTGCTCGACCGGCTCGATCTGATCCTGATCATGACGGTCAATCCGGGCTTCGGCGGTCAGGCCTTCATTCCGGCGGTCGTAGACAAGGTGAAGCGGGTGAAGGCGCTGATCGGTGACAGGCCGATCCGGATCGAGATCGACGGCGGCATTTCGCCGGAAACTGCGCCCCTGGTCACCGCCGCCGGCGCCAGCGTGCTGGTCGCCGGTGCGGCCATTTTCAAGGGCGGCAGCGTCGCAGCCTATCGGGCAAACATCGAGGCAATCAGGGCAGCGGCGGACAAGGCGGCCGGCTGACCGCCGCCGTTCGGCCGGAGACAGCCGCTCGGGGGGACTTTTGAGCAACCATCTGTTCGATGCTTTCCGTGCCCGGATGCCCACGCCCGGACGCCTTTTGATGGAGGCAGAGGACGGGCGCTCGATCAGCTATGGCGAAATGCTGGCGCGCTCCGCTCAACTGGCACATGTGCTGTCGCAGCTGGGCGTCGAAGCCGGCGACCGCGTCGCCGTTCAGGTCGAGAAGAGCCCGGAGGCCATTTCCCTCTATCTCGCCTGTCTGCGTGCCGGCGCGATCTTCCTGCCGCTCAACACCGCCTATACGCTGACCGAGCTCGAGTATTTCTTCAGGGATGCCGAGCCGCGACTGATCGTCTGCGACCCGGCGCGAGTGACCGAGATCGGCGCTTTGGCGCAGGACTCGGGCGCTGCGGTCGCGACACTCGGCAGCAAGGGCGAGGGTTCGTTGACCGATCGGGCCTCTGAGGCGGCCGTGGACTTCCACGACGTGGCGCGCGGACCGGACGACCTTGCTGCGATCCTCTATACCTCCGGCACCACCGGCCGTTCGAAAGGCGCCATGCTCAGCCACGAAAACCTCGCCTCGAATGCGCGGGTGCTGGTCGACCTCTGGCGCTTCACTGCCGCAGACGTGCTGATTCACGCGCTGCCGGTTTTCCACACGCATGGCCTTTTCGTCGCCACCAATGTCGTCCTGATGGCCGGTGCCTCGATGCTGTTCGAAACCAAATTCGACCCGGCCCGCATCGTCTCGCTGCTGCCGCGCGCCACCGTGCTGATGGGCGTGCCGACATTCTACGTCCGCCTGCTGCAGCAGGACGGTTTGAACCGGCAAGCGGCGAAAAACATCCGCCTGTTCATTTCCGGCTCGGCGCCGCTGTTGGCCGAGACGCACAGAGCCTGGCGAGAGCGCACCGGCCACGCCATCCTCGAGCGCTACGGCATGACCGAGACCAACATGAACACGTCGAACCCTTATGATGGCGAGCGGCGTGCCGGCACGGTCGGGTTTCCCGTGACCGGCGTTTCCCTGCGCATCACCGACCCCGAGAGCGGCGAAACACTTGCCAAGGGCGATGTCGGCATGATCGAGGTGAGGGGTCCCAATGTCTTTTGCGGCTACTGGCGCATGCCAGAAAAGACCAAAGCGGAGTTCCGTGACGACGGTTTCTTCATCACCGGCGATCTCGGGCTGATCGATGCCGACGGCTATGTCCACATCGTCGGCCGCGGCAAGGACCTGATCATTTCCGGCGGCTACAATATCTATCCAAAGGAAGTCGAGAGCGAGATCGACGCGCTGCCTGGCGTCGCCGAAAGCGCTGTCATCGGCGTTGCCCATCCGGATTTCGGCGAAGGCGTCACCGCTGTCGTGGTGAGGGCGCCGGGCTCGACCATCAGCGCCGCAGGGATCGTCGAGGCCATCGCCGGGCGCCTCGCCAGGTACAAGCATCCGAAACGGGTGATCTTCGTCGACGAACTGCCGCGCAACACGATGGGCAAGGTGCAGAAGAACCTGCTGCGCGAAGCCTACAAGGACCTCTATACGTCCAAAGCCGGCTAACCCTAACGAGCAGGGCTGCCTGCAAAAACCTTGGCACCATCGATCCAGACGCTTTTAATGTCCAGATCGTCCGACAGCGAAACGATGTTGGCCGCGGTACCGTTGGCGAAGCGCCCGAACCGGTGCGACTGGCCGACCGCCTGCGCCGGATAGAGGGAGGCCATGCGCAAGGCTTCGTCGAGGTCGAGGCCGACGACGCGGTGCATGAAGCGCACCGCGGAAATCATGTCGAGATCCGCGCCCGCCAGCGTGCCGTCGGCAAGTGTCAGCCTGCCATCCTTGCGGTGGATGGTGCGGCCGTTCAGCGTGAACGAGGTCATGTCGGTGCCGATCGTCGCCATGGCATCGGTAACGAGCAGGATCTTGCCCGGCCCCTGCTTGGCGCGCAAGGCGATGGCCATGGTGGCCGGATCGACATGGATACCGTCGGCGATGATCCCGGCATAGAATGCGCCGGTATCGATTGCGGCGCCCGCTAGCCCCGGCTCGCGATTGCCGATCTGGCTCATCGCATTGAACAGATGGGTGACCACCGTTGCGCCGGCCTCGGCAAAGGCGCGAGCCGTGGCATAGCCGATATCGGAATGGCCGATGCTGACGACAATGCCGGCCTTGCTAAGCGCCGACACCTGGCTGGGCTCGACGGATTCGGGCGCCACCGTCGTCAGCAGCACGGGCAGGTTTTTCCGTGCGGCGATCAGCATCGTCTGGTCGGAGTCTAGCATCGGCCGGATCAAAGCCGGGTCATGTGCGCCCTTGCGGGCGATCGACAGATGCGGCCCTTCGAGGTGCAGGCCCAGGAACCCCGGCACCTTCCTCCGTGCCGCCTCGGCTCCGGCCGCAACCGCCGCGGCGGTGATCTCGGACGTGTCGGTGATCAGCGTCGGCAACAGCGCCGCCGTGCCGAAGGGGGCGTGTGCCCGGCAGATGGTCTCGATCGAGGCGACGTCCGGATGGTCGTTGAGCATGACGCCGCCGCCGCCATTGACCTGCAGATCGACGAAGCCAGGCGCCAGCATGCCGCCGCCGGTCTCGATACGCGCAACATCGGATGGAATGGCACCGGCGGCAACAATGGCCTCGACGAGGCCGTCGCACACGACAAGCGCCGCATTGTCGTGCCAGTCGTCGCCATCGAAAATCCGGGCGCCAGTCAGGGCAAAACGGTCGCTCATAGGGTTTCCGTTACCTTGCGCAGATTGGGCGGCGTGTCGGGGTCGAGGCCGCGATGGCGGGCAAAGGCCTCGACGAAACCATAGAACGACACGATCAGCGTCAGCGGGTCGGTCAGCGGATGACCGGTTGCGACATGCGGCAGGCGCTGAGCGCTCTTTGCCTTGTTCGACGTCACAAAGACGGCAGCGCCCTTGCCGGCCAGGCTGTCGGCGGCATCGGCCACCGATGGCTCGGACGCATCGCGAGCAGCCAGCGCCAGCACCGGGAAACCGGGACCGACCAGCGCCAGCGGGCCGTGCATGACCTCGGCGGCACTATAGGCTTCCGCATGCATGGCGCAGGTTTCCTTGAATTTCAGCGCCGCCTCGTTGGCGATCGCCGCCGACGGGCCACGGCCGAGAATGAACAGCGATTTCGGCGTCTCGAGTGCCCCAGCCAGCGCCATCCAGTCGCAGGCGATCGCCTTGCGAAAATGCTCCGGCAAGCGCGCGAGCGCCACCAGGAGTTTGTCGTCGCCGGTGCAATGCGCCATCAAGGCGAGTCCTGCGACGGCTGAATTGACGAAGGTCTTCGTCGCCGCGACGCTGCGCTCCGGTCCGGCCAGGATGTCGATCGCGTAGTCCGAAGCCCGCGCCAGCGGCGAATCGGCGGTGTTGGTGATGGCGACGGTCAGCGAACCGCCGGTCCTCGCCGCTTGCGCCATTGCAACGATGTCCGGGCTCTTGCCGGACTGCGAGATCGCCAGGCAGGCCGAGCCGCCCAGCTTCAGCTTGGCGCCATAGATCGAGGCGATCGACGGGCCGACCGATGCAACCGCCAGCCCGGCGGTCAACTCCACGGCATATTTCATGAAGGTCGCGGCATGGTCGGACGAGCCGCGCGCCACGGTGACGACGAAATTCGGATCGCGCTCGCGAATGCCGCGTCCAGCTTCCGTCAGCACCGCGGCCGAGCCGTCGAGCAGGCGGGCGGTGGCCTCCGGGATCTCCTCGATCTCGCGCCGCATATGGGTCGTTGTTGCGGTCATGGCCGGCCCTCTTCGCCCGGCCCGCTCAGCCGGAGTTCGGCGACAAAATCATAGGCGTCGCCCCTGTAGATGGAGCGGGTAAACTCGATCACCTTGCCGCTCGCCAGATAGGAGATACGCTCGATGTGCAGGCCGGCAATGCCCGGCGGTACTTCCAGCAGCTGTGCGTCGCTATCGCCGAGATTGGTGGCGGAAATGCGCTGCACCGCCCGCACCGGCCTGTTGCCGGTCTTTTCCAACGCGGCGTAGAGCGACGAACCAATCGCCGCCGGATCGGGCAGCACGCTTGTCGATAGCGAGGCGCGCTCGATCGCCAGCGGCGTGTCGTTGGCGATACGAAGGCGCGCCACGCGCGCAACCAATTCGTTCGATGCCAGGCCGAGCACCATCATCTCGTCGGGCGACGGCGGATAGAGGCCGCGGTCGAGCCAAGCCGAACGCACCGCCATGCCGCGCCGTGCCATGTCCTCGGTAAACGAGGTCAGCATCGACAGCGACTGCTCGACGCGCTCCATACGTGGCGCAACGAAGGTACCGGAACCATGGCGCTGGACGAGGATGCCGCCCTTGACCAGGTCCTGCACCGCCTTGCGCACGGTGACGCGCGAAATGTCGGCCTTGCTAGCGATGTCGCGCTCGGAAGGCAGCGCATCGCCAGGTCCGATCAGCCCGCGTTTGACCGCATCCTCGATACTCTTCCTGAGCTGCAGATAGAGCGGCGCGCCACTCTGCGACGATTGTTTCAGCGCCGCGAATATCTGGTCGGCGGCCTCACTCATCGAGCTGCCTCCGCCGTGTTTGCGAAAATCCGAGCCGCCATCTGAACCGCGCCGCCCAGCGCGTCGTCGAGCGGCGGTTTCAGCAGCGCCCGGTAGCGGGCCGACAGGCGCGGCGCGTAAAGCGGCGCCAACCCGCCGAGCAGGCAGAGCGGATCGCCGCCGCCCAGGTCGAGCACGCCAAGCGCTGCTTCGACATCGGCGACCGCCTTGTCGAGGATCCAGATAGCGACGACGTCGCCTTTTTCGGCATGTTCGAACACCTTGGGCGCGAAGCCGCCGAAATCGCCGGGCTTGGCGTTGGTGGTGAATTCGACCAGATC
Organism: Mesorhizobium sp. M0854; assembly: GCF_040319815.1. NCBI lineage: Bacteria > Pseudomonadati > Pseudomonadota > Alphaproteobacteria > Hyphomicrobiales > Phyllobacteriaceae > Mesorhizobium > Mesorhizobium sp. M0854. The sequence goes on along the minus strand of NZ_JAMYOL010000013.1, from coordinate 106,982 downwards.
CTCGGGATTGTTACGGAAGATGGCGAGCATGGTCTCCGTCAGCGGCGATCCCTGGCGGATGCCGTCATAGGCGAGCAGCGTCTGCTCGAGCAGGTCGCGGCCGATACGGGCGCCGCTGCCCTGGTCGCCGACCTGGAACCCCCAGCCGCCGATGGCGCGCGACTTGCCTTGTTTGCGTGCCATATAGGCGGTGCCCGTGCCGAGTATGGCCATGGCGCCGTCGCCGGAGCCAACCGCGCCTTCCAGCGCGATCTCGGCGTCGGTCTCGACACGGCTGATGCGAAACGGCAGGATCGCTTCGAGCTGCTGCCGGTAGGTGCCGACATTGGCGCCGGCAAGACCGAGAACGGCCGGAGTTTGCGGGATCAGTGCGGGATCCTTGCCCGCGGCGACAAAGGCCTGCTGCGCTGCGTCGACGATGTTCGTCCTGGCGCCGGTGAGATCGGTTCGGATGTTGGCGGCACCGCTTTTGGCGCGGCCGAGGACGATGCCGTCGGCCGTTGCAAAGGCCGCCCTGCAGCTGGTGCCGCCGCCATCGATGCCGAGCACGAATTTCACGCGATTTCTCCTCCGGGCGGATAATACCAATAAAATACCAATAGCCAAGGATTAATTTCCGTTTCAAAAAGTTAAGGCGTAGTTTGTTGGAAAATCAGCCAATTTCGTTCGCAAGCCTGCACTGCCGCAAGGATTTCATTAATGCGTGTGGACAAGTGGTATTTTTTTGGTATGGTTTTCTCGATTGGAGGAAAGCGGATGGCCGAAACGCGCACCGAAGCGCTTCACCAGAATGCCGAGGGACTGGATATCCAGGCCCCGGAAGCCGTCCTTTCCTCTTTGGCCAACGCACAGATCGAGGCCGCCAAGGCCGTGCACGGCGCCATTCCTGCCATTGCTGCGGCAGCCGAAATCATCGCAAGCAGACTGAAAAGCGGCGGCAAGCTCGCCTATGCGGCTGCCGGCAGTTCGGGCCTGATGGCACTGGCCGATGCGCTTGAGCTGCCGGGCACTTTCGGCATCCAACGCGACCGCATCGCCATCCTGATCGCCGGCGGCGACGAGGCCTTCAAGACACTGGCCGGCGGGCCGGAGGACGACACCGAGGAAGCTTCGGCAGCAGTTGCCGCCGCCCGCATCGGCAAGGGCGACTGCCTGATCGCCGTCTCGGCCAGCGGCTCGACACCTTATGCAGTCAGGGCGATCGAGGACGCCAGGCGCCGCGGTGCGGCGACCATTGCCATCGCCAACAACAGAGATGCGCCGCTGTTGCGGCTGGCCGACATCGCCATCCTGCTCGAAACGCCGCCGGAGCTGATTGCCGGCTCAACGCGCATGGGCGCAGGCACCGCCCAGAAGATCGCGCTCAACATGCTGTCGACGCTCGCCGCCATCCATCTCGGCCATGTCCATGACGGCTACATGGTCAACCTCATGGCCGACAACATCAAGCTGCGCGACCGCGCCGCACGCATCGTCGCCGCCGTCAGCGGGCGCGACAAGGACGAGGCGGCGCGCCTGCTCGAAAGGAGCGGCGGCGTCGTCAAGACCGCTATTCTGCTCGCCGCCGGCGCCGCCAGCGCCGATGCAGCCGAGAAGATATTGGAAGGGACTGGCCACAAGCTGCGGCCGGCCCTTTCCGCGATCGAGGGGAGCAAGGGGCGCAATGCCTCTGTTCTCATCAAAACCGAACCTGAAAAAGGTCAACAGGGAGACTGAGCATGACAACGAAGCTACTGACGGCACTTCTTCTCGGCACCAGCATTCTCGGCTCCGCCGGGGTGGCTTATGCCGACGACGTAACGCTCAACATCGAAAGCTGGCGCGGCGACGACCTTGCCATCTGGAAGGACAAGCTGATCCCGGCCTTCGAAGCCAAGAACCCGGGCATCAAGGTGGTGTTCGCGCCGTCGGCGCCGACCGAATATGACGCCGCCCTCGGCGCCAAGCTCGCCGCCGGCTCGGCCGGCGACCTGATCACCTGCCGCCCGTTCGACAAGTCGCTGGAACTCTTCAAGAAGGGCAACCTCGCCGACATCTCGACCCTGCCCGGCATGGAGAACTTCTCCGACGTCGCCAAGGCCGCCTGGCAGACCGACGACGGCAAGTCGAGTTTCTGCGTGCCGATGGCCTCCGTCATCCATGGCTTCATCTACAACAAGGACGCCTTCGACAAGCTCGGCATCAAGGTGCCGGAGACGCGCGACGAATTCTTCGCCGCGCTCGACAAGATCAAGGCCGACGGCACCTACATCCCGATGGCGATGGGCACCAAGGACCTCTGGGAAGCGGCGACCATGGGCTACCAGAACATCGGCCCCAACTACTGGAAGGGCGAGGAAGGCCGCCTGGCGCTGATCAAGGGCGAGCAGAAGCTGACCGATCCGCAGTGGGTCGAGCCCTTCAAGGAACTGGCCAAGTGGAAGGACTACCTCGGCGACGGCTTCGAGGCGCAGACCTATCCGGACAGCCAGAACCTGTTCACGCTCGGCCGCGCCGCCATCTACCCGGCCGGCTCGTGGGAGATCGGCCTGTTCAACACGCAGGCGCAGTTCAAGATGGGCGCCTTCCCGCCGCCGGTGCAGAAGGCCGGCGACACCTGCTACATCTCCGACCACACCGACATCGGCATGGGCCTCAATGCGGCCTCGAAGAACGCGGATGCGGCCAAGACCTTCCTGTCCTGGGTGGCCTCGCCGGATTTCGCCACCATCTACGCCAACGCGCTGCCGGGCTTCTTCAGCCTGAACAACACCCCGGTGAAGATGGAAGACCCGCTGGCCCAGGAATTCGTCTCCTGGCGCGGCAAGTGCAAGTCGACGATCCGCTCGACCTACCAGATCCTGTCGCGCGGCACGCCGAACCTCGAAAACGAGACGTGGGTTGAATCGGCCAACGTCATCAACGGCACCGACACGCCGGAAGCTGCCGCCAAGAAGCTGCAGGACGGCCTCGACAGCTGGTACAAGCCGGCGAAGTAAAGCGCGGCGAAGCGTTGTCTCCCCCCTCGAGGGGGAGATGTCGCCGAAGGCGACAGAGGGGGTCGGTCGAGGCAGGCTGCGGCTTGATCGCTGCTCGAAAGCACGGTCGAACGACGATGGCGCGCTGCCTCTGCCGACCCCGCCCGCCTCGCTTTGCGAGGCACCCTCCCCTCGAGGGGGAGGGAGGCGCCGCGCCCTTTGGCGGCAATAGCAAGACCTGATCGGCGGGGACCGAACGCATGGCCGCAGCACCGAAAAGACCGTTCCGTTGGCATATCGGCGTTTTCCTGGCGCCGGCGCTGCTGGTCTATACGGCGATCATGATCCTGCCGCTGGCCGGCACGCTGCAGCTATCGCTGTTCCGCAACATCAACCAGTCGCAGGTCTTCGTCGGACTGGAAAATTTCCGCATGCTGTTCGGTGATCCCAACTGGTCGGTCAATTTCTGGAACGCGCTCAGGAACAATGTCTGGTTCTTCATCATCCACATGCTGGTGCAGAACCCGATCGGCGTCCTTTTGGCCGCACTTCTGTCCAGCCCCAGGCTACGGTTTTCCGCCTTCTACCGCACGGCGATCTTCGTACCGACGATCCTGTCTTTCGTCATCGTCGGCTTCGCCTGGAAGCTGATCCTGTCGCCGCTATGGGGCGTGGCGCCGCATATGATGGACCTTGTCGGCCTGAAAAGCCTGTTCACGCCCTGGCTCGGCAAGGCGCAATATGCGCTGACCGCGCTCAGCCTGATCTCGGTGTGGCAGTTCGTCGGCATCCCGATGATGCTGATCTATGCGGCACTGCTGTCCATTCCCGAAGAGGTGATCGAAGCGGCCGAATGCGACGGCATCACTGGGATGGCGCAGTTCTGGAAGATCAAGCTGCCGCTCATCCTGCCGTCGATCGGCATCATCTCGATCCTGACCTTCGTCGGCAACTTCAACGCTTTCGACCTGATCTACACCGCGCAAGGCGCGCTGGCCGGGCCGAACTATTCAACGGATATTCTCGGCACCTTCCTCTACCGCGCCTTCTTCGGTTTCCAGCTGCAGGTCGGCGATCCCAACATGGGCGCGGCGATCGCCACGATGATGTTCCTGATCATCCTCGGCGGCGTCTGCGTCTATCTGTTCCTCGTACAGACGCGCTTGCGTCGCTACCAGTTTTAGGGGAGCGCGACCATGAGCACCGCAACCCGCTCGCTGCCCCGCACCATCGGCGCGCATGCGATCCTTCTGACCTACACGGCGATCGCGCTGTTTCCGGTGATCCTCGTGATCATGAATTCGTTCAAATCGCGCGCAGGGATTTTCGGCGCGCCGCTGACGCCGCCGACGCCAGGGACCTTCGACCTGATCGGCTACACGACGGTGATCGGCCAGGGCGATTTCATCCACTATTTCCAGAACAGCCTTGTCGTCACCGTCGCCTCGCTGTTCTTCGTGCTTCTGTTCGGCGCCATGGCGGCTTTCTCGCTGTCGGAATACCGCTTCCGCGGCAATTCGCTGATGGGGCTCTATCTGGCGCTCGGCATCATGATCCCGATCCGCCTTGCCACCGTCGCCATCCTGCAATTGATGGTGGCGAGCGGGCTGGTCAACACGCTGACGGCGCTGATCCTGGTCTATACGGCGCAGGGCCTGCCGCTTGCCGTCTTCATCCTGTCGGAATTCATGAAGCAGGTCTCCGACGACCTGAAGAACGCCGGCCGCATCGACGGACTATCGGAATACACCATCTTCTTCCGCCTGGTGTTGCCGCTGGTCAGGCCATCTATGGCGACGGTCGCCGTCTTCACCATGATCCCGATCTGGAACGATCTGTGGTTCCCGCTGATCCTGGCGCCGTCGGAGGAAACCAAGACGGTGACGCTCGGCGCGCAACTGTTCCTCGGCCAGTTCGTCACCAACTGGAATGCCATCCTGGCGGCACTGTCGCTGGCGATCATGCCGGTGCTGATCCTCTACGTCATCTTCTCGCGGCAGCTGATCCGCGGCATCACTTCGGGAGCGGTCAAGTGAATTCGCAAAAACCCCTTCGCGTTGTCGTCGCCGGGCTCGGCAATATGGGGCGCAGCCATGCGCTGGCCTATCACACCAATCCGGGATTCCAGATCGCCGCGCTGGTCAACCGCTCCGATGTGCCGCTGCCGGAAGGGCTTTCGACCTACGCCATCCGGCGTTCCTTCGACGAGGCGCTACGCGACGAAAAGCCCGATGTCGCCTGCATCGCCACCTATTCCGACAGCCATGCTGACTATGCCGTCAAGGCGTTCGAGGCCGGCTGCCACGTCTTCCTCGAAAAGCCGCTGGCAACCACCGTCGCAGATGCAGAGCGCGTCGTCGCCGCCGCCAAGGCCAACGGCAAAAAACTGGTGATCGGCTATATCCTGCGCCACCATCCGTCCTGGATCAGGCTGATTGCCGAGGCGCGGAAGCTCGGCGGCCCTTACGTGTTCCGCATGAACCTCAACCAGCAATCCTCCGGACATACCTGGGAGACGCACAAGCAGTTGATGCAGACGACGTCGCCGATCGTCGATTGCGGCGTGCATTATCTCGACGTGATGCTGCAGATCACCGACGCCAGGCCAGTCGAGGTGCGCGGTATGGGGCTGAGGCTGAGCGACGAGATCGCGCCGTCAATGTACAATTACGGTCATCTGCAGGTGCTGTTCGGCGACGGTTCGGTCGGCTGGTACGAGGCCGGCTGGGGGCCGATGATTTCGGAGACGGCTTTCTTCGTCAAGGACGTGATCTCGCCCAATGGCTGCGTGTCGATCGTCATGAAGGAGGGTGTCAGGTCCGACGACATCGACACCCACACCAAGACCTCGACCATCCGCCTGCACAGCGCGGCGACCGGAGCCGACGGCAAATTCGCCAAACCGGACGAAATGCTGTCGATGGAAGGCGAGCCCGGCCATCAGGACCTCTGCGACCTGGAACAGGCGTTTGTGCTGAAGGCGATCCGCGAGGATCTGGACTTGACCCGCCACATGGACGACGCGGTGAAGTCGCTCGCCGTCTGCTTGGCCGCAGACGAGAGCGTGCGCAGCGGCCTCGCCGTGAAACTCTAGAACAGGGACGACGCCGTGGGCTCGCTGAATATCGAGAATGTCAAAAAGGCCTTCGGGCCGGTCGAGGTGCTGAAGGGCATCAACCTCGAGGTGACGGATGGCGAGTTCGTCGTCTTCGTCGGTCCATCCGGCTGCGGGAAGTCGACGCTGCTCAGGGTCATTGCCGGGCTGGAGGACTCGACCTCGGGCCGCGTGGTGATCGACGGGGCGGACGTCTCCGCCACGCCGCCGGCCAAGCGCGGTATCGCCATGGTGTTCCAGACCTATGCGCTCTATCCGCATCTGACTGTGAAGAACAATATGGGCCTCGGCCTCAAGCAGGCGGGCACGCCGGCGGCCGAGATCGACCGCCGCATCGGCATCGCTTCCTCGATGCTGTCGCTGGAGCCCTACCTCTCGAGGCGGCCGGCCGAGTTGTCCGGCGGCCAGCGCCAGCGCGTCGCCATCGGCCGCGCCGTGGTGCGTGAGCCCAAGCTTTTTCTGTTCGACGAGCCGCTGTCGAACCTCGACGCCGCACTGCGCGTCAACACCAGGCTGGAGATCGCGCAATTGCATCGCCGGCTGAAGGCCACGATGATCTATGTCACCCACGACCAGGTCGAGGCGATGACACTGGCCGACAAGATCGTCGTGCTGAACGCGGGAAAGATCGAGCAGATCGGCGGACCGATGGAGCTTTACAATTCGCCGGCAAATGAATTCGTCGCCGGCTTCATCGGCTCACCGAAGATGAACTTCGTCGACGGGGCCAGGCTTGGCGAGACGGCCAAGACCATCGGTGTCCGCCCCGAGCACCTGACCGTCGATCCGAAATCCGGCGCCTGGAAAGGCACGGTCGTCCATGCCGAGCACCTTGGCGCCGACACCAATCTCTATCTCGACTGCGAGAAGGCCGGCTTGATCACAGTGCGCATCTTCGGCGTCTATAACGCCGAACCGGGTGCCACGCTCTACGCGACGCCGGATCCGGCAAAGACATACCGGTTTGGGGCCGATGGGAAGGTGCTGAAATAGCGCAGGTGCCGACTCCCCTTCTCCCCTTGTGGGCTAGCGTGCGCACACCTCTCCGAAGCAGATGTGTGCGCACGCTAGCCCCCAGGGGAGAAGGCAAAGCGCCGCCTACAAATCCGCCTTGAACGTCTGCTTCTGGATGCCCAGTCCTTCGATACCGAGCTCGACCACGTCGCCGGGCTTCAGGAAGACCGGCGGCTTCATGCCGAGGCCGACGCCGGGCGGCGTGCCGGTCGAGATGATGTCGCCCGGGTGCAGCGACATGAACTGGCTGAGATAGGAGACGAGATAAGCGACGCCGAAGACCATGGTCTTGGTCGAGCCGTTCTGCATGGTCTTGCCGTTGACCGTCAGCCACATCGGGATGTTCTGCGGGTCCTTGATCTCGTCCTTGGTCACCAGCCACGGGCCGATCGGCCCGAACGTGTCGCAGGACTTGCCCTTGGTCCACTGGCCCTGGCGCTCGGCCTGGAAGGCGCGCTCGGAGACGTCGTGCGCGACGCAATAGCCGGCGACATAATCAAGCGCCTCGGCCTCGGTGACATACTTTGCAGTCTTGCCGATCACCACGCCGAGCTCGACCTCCCAGTCGGTCTTCACCGAGCCGCGCGGGATCAGCACGTCGTCGTTCGGCCCGACAATAGCCGAGCTTGCCTTCATGAAGATGATCGGCTCCGGCGGCACGGTGGCGCCGGTTTCGGCAGCATGGTCGGAATAGTTGAGACCGATGCAGATGAATTTGCCGGTGCCGGCGACGCAGGCGCCGATGCGTGGCTTGCCGGAAACCGCCGGTAGCGTCTTCGGGTCGAGCTTCGACAATGTCTCGAGCGATGCCGGGTCAAGCGCCTTGCCGGCAATGTCGGTGACATGGGCGGAGAGGTCGCGGATCGTTCCATCGGCATCGAGCAGGCCGGGGCGTTCGCTCCCCGCCTCGCCATAGCGCAGCAGTTTCATGCAGTTTTCTCCCAGTTGCGACCAGAGGCCGTTTGCAAACTCGCTCCGCTGCGGCGAATGGCGTGGGTTTCGAGAACCGGAGCGGAGCGTACTTAAAGTACGTGAGCACCGGAAGCGCAGAAAGCCGCGTCAGGCGCCCGGCGGAGTAGGGTTTTTAAATGGCCTCTTAGATCGACCAGCCACCGTCGATATTATAAGCCTGCCCCGACGTATAGGTGGCGCCGGCCAGATAGACGGCGAGATCGGCGATTTCCTCGGGCGTGCCGAGGCGGCCCATCGGCTGGCGGGCGATGAAGGCGGCGCGAGCTGCTTCGTAGTCGCCCTGCGCATGCATGCGGTCCTGCAGCGACGGGCTTTCGACCGTGCCCGGACAGATCGCATTGCAGCGTATGCCCTTGCCGACATAGTCGGCGGCGACCGACTTGGTCAGGCCGATGACGGCTGCCTTGGTTAGGCCATAGACGAAGCGGTTCGGCACGCCCTTGGTCGAACTGGCCAGCGACGCCATGTTGATGATCGAGCCGTCGCCGCGCTCCAGCATGCCGGGCAGCACGGCGCGGATGGCGCGGATCATCGAGCGGACATTGAGATCATAGGCAAAGTCGAGATCGCCGTCCTTCATCTCGAGGATCGAGCCGGAATGGACGAAGCCGGCGCAGTTGAACAGCACGTCGACGGCGCCGATCTCGGCAAAAGCGGCGTTCACCGCCTCGTCGTTCAGCACGTCGAGCTTGCGGGTCTTGATACCGGGCGTCTTGCCGAGGTCGGCGAGCACCACCTCGTTAATGTCGGTGGCATGGACGACGGCGCCGGCCTTGGCGAACGCCAGCGCGCTCGCCCGGCCGATGCCTTGCGCCGCCGCCGTGACGACAACGACCTTGCCTGTCAGATCCGCCATGCTTCTCTCCTCGCCCGTCTGTGATCGTTCGGCTTTTTACCGGCATTAGGCCGGGGCGCAATGTGCCAGCCGGGCACTACCATCCCGCCTGTTTCGATATTCGCCTGCCGGCCAAATGTTTTTTCTCGGTAAAGAACATTTGTTGGCCCGTCAAGCCCGGACGTCCCTCCGGGACACTCAGTCGCCGTAGGGCACCCAGACGTTCTTGACCTCGATCGCACGGCGCAGCAAGGCATCGCCGGCTGCTTCGTTCGAGGGCCAGTCGAGGCTGTGGCCGTTGCCGGTCCAGACGCGTTTGAGATTGCCGATGGACTCGGCCTCGGCCTTGGCGCAAGTCTCGGCATCGGCGAACACCCAGAGCCCGTCGACATCGTCATGCTTGGCCAATACGCCGGCAAGCTCGGCGCTACGGCCGGTAACGATATTGATGGCGCCTGCGGGAACGTCGGAATATTCGATGACCTGGTAGAGGTCGGTGGCAAGCAGCGGGTATTTTTCGGATGGCACTGCGACTACGGTGTTGCCCATGGCAAGCGCCGGCGCCACCAGCGAGATCAGGCCAAGCAGAGGCGCATTATCCGGCGCGATGATGCCGACGACGCCGACTGGCTCGTGCAGCGCCAATGTGACGGCGCGGGCCGGCGGCTGGTGGACGCGGGCCTCGAATTTGTCGGCCAAGCCGGCATAGAGGAAAAGGCGCTCGATCGACAGCTCGACCTCGTCACGCGCCGCCTTGGCGGTCGCGCCGGTGAGCTGGGTCAAACGGGCGGCAAACTCGTCTGCGCGGCCGGAAAGGTTTTCGGCCAGGTAATAGAGCACCTGGCTGCGGTTGTAGGCGGTCGCCTCCGGCCAGGCCTTGCAGGCGCGCGCGGCCGCGACGGCGTCACGGATATCCTTGCGGTTGCCGAGACCGATCTCGCCGGCAAGCTTGCCCTTGGCGCTGGCGATGGCGAAGGAATAATTGCCGTCCGGCCGGACCTGCTTGCCGCCGATGAACAGCTTTGCCGTGCGGTCGATGGCGCCACCTTCCGCCTGCTCGACAGGTCGGGCCGAAGACGTTGCCGGTTTGATGATCGGGCCGAGCGGCAGTTTTGCCGAGAGATATTCGAACATGCCCTCGCGCCCGCCTTCGCGGCCAAAGCCGCTCTCGCGGTAGCCGCCAAAGCCGCAGGAGGCGTCGAACATATTGGTGCCGTTGACCCAGACGACGCCGGCCTTCAATTGCGGCGCGACGTGCAGGGCAAGATTGATGTTCTCGCTCCACACCGAAGCGGCCAGGCCATAGCGTGTGTTGTTGGCGAGCTCGATCGCTTCCTCGGTGTTGCGGAAGGTCATAGTGGCGAGCACCGGCCCGAACACCTCTTCATGTGCCAAGATGTTAGCCGGCGAAACACCGGTCGCCAGCGTTGGCAGATGGTAATAGCCCGCGGCGGGCAGTGCCGAGTCCGGCTGCCAGCAGATCGCGCCCTGCTTGGCGCCTTCGGCGATCAGGCCCTTGACGCGATCGAGCTGAGTCAAATCGACCAGCGGGCCGATATCGGTGTTCTTGTCGAGCGGACTGCCGATGCGCAGCCGGCTCATCCGCGTCTTGACCTTGGCGATGAAGGCGTCGGCGATGCCTTCTTGCACCAGAAGGCGCGAGCCGGCACAGCACACCTGGCCCTGGTTGAACCAGATGCCGTCGACCAGACCCTCGACGGCGCTGTCGAGGTCGGCATCCTCGAAAACGACGAATGCCGACTTGCCGCCAAGCTCCAGCGACAATTTTTTGCCCGAGCCGGCAGTGGCCTTGCGGATGATCTTGCCGACCTCGGACGAACCGGTGAAGGCAATCTTCTGGACGCCGGGATGGTTGACGATGGTCGCGCCCGCCTCCGGCCCGCCCTGGACGATGTTGACGACGCCCTTCGGCACGCCGGCGCGTCCGCAGATCTCGGCAAACAGGATCGCGGTGAGCGGCGTGAATTCCGCGGGTTTGAGCACCACGGTGCAGCCCGCAGCGAGCGCCGGCGCGATCTTCCAGGCGAGCATCAAGAGCGGGAAGTTCCACGGGATGATCTGGCCGACGACGCCGACGGCCTTGTGGCCGGGAAAATCCCTGTCCAGCGCCTGCGCCCAGCCGGCATGATGGATGAAATGGCGGATCGCCAGCGGCACGTCGATGTCGCGGCTTTCGCGGATCGGCTTGCCATTGTCGATCGATTCCAGCACCGCGAACAGCCGTTGGTGGCGCTGCATGGCGCGGCCGATGGCGTAGAGCACTTTGGCGCGTTGATATCCGGTGCTGGCGCTCCATTTCGGCAGCGCTTTTGTGGCCGCCGCAACCGCCGCGTCGATATCGGCGGCACCGGCATCCGACACCTTGGCCAGCAGCTTTCCCGAGGACGGATCGCTGGTGTCGAAGGTTTTGCCTCCGCTGGCTGCCTTCCAGTCGCCGCCGATGAACAGCGCTTTGCCGAAATCCCGCGCGGCAAGCCACGCATCGGCCTCGTTGCGCGCCTCCGGCGCCGGGCCGTATTCCATGGCGTGATAGCGTTCGAGGATGTTCATGAAGCGCTCCGAATCACGCCATCGCGTGGCGATGATTGGCCGAGTAGTGGCCGGTCAGATGATGCTCGAGCTGGCGCTCGATATCGGTCAAAAGGCTCGATGCTCCGAAACGGAACAGCTCCGGCTCCAGCCACGGCCGGCCCAGTTCTTCTTTCATCAGCACCAGCCAATCGAGCGAGGCTTTTGCCGTGGAAATGCCACCGGCCGGCTTGAAGCCGATGAGATAGCCGGTTTCCTCGAAATAGGCGCGGATAGCGCGCACCATGGCAAGGCCGACCGGCAGCGTCGCGTTGACGCTTTCCTTGCCGGTCGAGGTCTTGATGAAATCTGCACCCGCCATCATCGCCACCATCGAGGCGAGCATGACGTTGCGCAGCGTGGCGAGGTCGCCGGTACCGAGGATCACCTTCAGATGCGCCTCGCCGCAAGCGGCGCGCATCGAGACGATCTCGTTATAGAGCTCCTGCCATTTCGCCGCGAATACCAGGCCGCGCGGGATGACGACGTCGATCTCGTCGGCGCCGTCGCGGACCGATGCTTCGATCTCTTGCAGGCGCGTCGAAAGCGGTGCAAGGCCATGCGGGAAGGCGGTCGAAACGGCGGCGACATGGACGCCGCTGCCGCGCAGCGCTTCTACGGCGGTGGCGACGAAGGGATGATAGACGCAGACCGCCGCCGGGCGGATATTTTCACCAGTAATGCCCAGCCCCTCGACGATGTCGCGACGGAACGGGTTGACTGCCTTGGCACAGAGCCTGCGCACGCGCTCTTCCGTGTCGTTCGAGTTCAGCGTCGTCAGGTCCATGCAGGCGACGGCGCGCAGCAGCCAGGCCGCCTGGTTATCGGCCTTGATCGAGCGTCTTTTGGTCAGGCTGGCGACGCGGCGTTCCAGCGCCGAGCGGTTGACGCCGCGCATCGATTCCATGAAGCCGAGATCGAGCCTCATGCCGGGATTGCGAGCAATGCCATGGGCTTGCGGCATCGGCGCATTGGCGGCGGCGCGCGCCGGCAGCGGCGTGATCTTGGACGTGCCGAGATCGGTTTCGCGGATTGTGCTGCTCATCTCCTGCCTCTTGTTCAGCGACTTATGCCGAAGATAGACCGTGAAGCAGCGCTTCACGAGTCCTTCAAGCGGTCATAACGGAAAAAGACAGTCAAGGCAGCCGATTTTTGACCGCATGATCAAAATCAGGGTCTCGAACCAGTGGACGCTGAACTGCGCGTCTCAGCCGACGAAGGCGCGCTCGACGACGAAGCTTGCCGGATGGTGCAGCGAGCCTTCCTGGAAGCCGAGGCTTTCGGCCAGTTCCTTGACGTCCTTGAGCATATGCATCGAGCCGCAGATCATGATGCGGTCGGTCTCGGGATTGAGCCTGTCGATGCCGAGATCGGTGTAGAATTTGCCCGAGCCGATCAGCGCGGTGATGCGGCCCATGCGCACGGAGGTCTCGCGCGTCGTCGAATTATACAGCGTGACGCGGCCGCCGGTCAGTTCGCCGATCAGCGGGTCCTTCTCAAGCGCTGTCACCAGCTCCTGGCCGTAGGTGAGCTCGGCATTGTCGCGGCAGGTATGGGTCAGGACCACCTGCTCGAACTTCTCATAGGTGTCGGGATCGCGCAGCAGGCTGGCGAAGGGTGCGATGCCGGTACCTGTCGAGATCATGAACAGGCGCTTGGCCGGCGTCAGCGCGTCGACCACCAGCGTGCCGGTCGACTTCTGCCGCATGATGACTGTATCGCCGATCCCGATTTTCTGCAGCTCCGAGGTAAGCGGGCCGTCCGGCACCTTGATCGAGAAGAATTCGAGTTCGTCGTCCCAGGACGGGCTGGCGATCGAATAGGCGCGGAATACTGGCTTCTCGGCATTGGGCAGGCCGATCATGACGAATTCGCCGGAGCGGAAGCGCAGCGACTGCGGCCGGGTGATGCGGAACGAAAACAGCCGGTCGGTATAATGCTTCACCGAGACGACGGTTTCGGCATAGACATTGGCCGGTATCGGGAACTGCAGCGGCCGGGCGCCGGCTGTGTTGAACGCGGATGTGGTGTTCATCAAACCTAACCTTCTGGGCCGGCTCAGCGCCGGCGCCAAATCTCCACCTGCGCGCCCGAACCGGTCAGGTTCCAGCGTGCCGTTTGCACACTCCGAAGCGGTAAGCTCTTGTGTCCGGAATTTATTAGTATACAAACGATATTTGCGTCAAGACGCCACCGTAAAACAGCTTTCCAAACTAAGGCATCTAGGCAGTTCGGGCATTTCGGGTTTCGACAATGGGACAGAATTTTTCGGCGCAAGCGCTGGATTCGACTGGCGGCGTCGTCGCCGGCATCGATGTCGGCGGAACTTTTACCGACCTCCTTCTGATCGACGGCCGTGACGGTGGCCGGGTGCATATCGCCAAGACCCCGACCACGGTCGACAACCAGGCGTTCGGCGTCGTTGCAGCACTTGGCGCCACCGGCTTTCCGGTCGACGGCATCGACCTCATAGTGCACGGCACGACGACCACCACCAACGCGGTCCTGGAGCGCCGGCTGGCCAAGACCGGCATGATCACCACGCGCGGCTTTCGCGACGTCATCGAGCTTGGCCGGCGGACACGGCCGCAGGCCTATGGCATGACGGGCACGTTCGTCCCGATCATTCCGCGCAATCTGCGGTTCGAAGTGTCGGAGCGGGTCGAGGCCTCGGGCGCGGCGCGCATCCCGCTCGACGAGGCCGAGATGCGGACAGCGATTTCACAACTGATCGCAGCCAGCTGCGAATCCCTGGTCATCCATTTCCTGCATTCCTACGCCAACCCGGCGCATGAGCGGCGCGCCGCCGAGATCGCGGCCGAGCTTTGGCCGAACGGCTACATCACGACAGGCCACGCCCTGCTTTCGGAAGCGCGCGAATTCGAGCGCGGGGTGACCGCTTCGGTCAACGCTTCGGTGCAACCGATCCTCGAACGCTATGTCGAGCGGCTGCGCAAGGAGCTGGCGTCAAAAGGCTACGCCCGCGACTTCCTGATCATGAACGGCAATGGCGGCATGATCTCGGCCCGCTTTGTCACACGTGAGTCGGCCAAGACCGTCATGTCCGGCCCCGCTTCCGGCGTCATCGCTGCCGCCTATACCGGAAAACGCGCCGGCTTCGAAAACCTGGTCACCTATGACATGGGCGGCACCTCGACCGACGTGGCGCTGATCCGCAACGCCGAGCCGGCGGTGTCGAACGAGATCGAGATCGAATATGCGATGCCGATCCACGTGCCAATGGTGGCGGTGCATACGGTCGGCGCCGGCGGCGGCTCGATCGCCCGCGTCGATGCGGCCGGCCTGATCCAGATCGGCCCGGAAAGCGCCGGCGCCAATCCCGGGCCAATCTGCTACGGACGCGGCGGCTTGGAGCCGACCATCACCGACGCCAATCTGGTGCTCGGCAGGCTGGCGCCGAAGAAGCTGCTCGCGGTGGAAAACCCGGTCACCGTCGAGCGGGTCACCGGTATATTCGAGGACAGGATCGGCCGCGCCACAGGCTTGTCCGGCGTCGAGGCGGCGGGTGCGGTGCTGCGGCTCGGCAACGTGAAAATGGCTGGCGCCATCCGCATGGTCTCGGTGTCGCGCGGCCACGACCCGCGCGATTTCGCGCTGTTCGCCTTCGGCGGCGCCGGGCCGCTGCATGCGACGGCATTGGCGCGCGAACTAGGCCTGCCGAAAGTGCTGGTGCCGGCGCGGCCGGGCATCACCAATGCTCTCGGCTGCGTCGTCGCCGATCTGCGCCATGATTTCGTCAACACGGTCAACCAGCCGGTGGCCAGTCTCGATGAAACCCAACTCCACGAGACATTGGAACGGCACCGAAACGAAGGCGAGGAGCTGATCGGCAAGGAAGCGGTGAAGCCGGAAGCAATCCGTATCACGCATTCCGCCGACATGCAGTTCGTCGGCCAGACGCATATCATCAACGTGCCGCTGCCGTCGTCTGCGGTGACACGCGAGGTACTGCAGCAACTGTTCGAGAGTGCCTATTTCGCCCGCTTCAAGGTCGAGCTACCCGAGATCCGCGCCAATCTGGTCAACCTCAACACGTCGGTCACTGGCGTGCGGCCGACCATCGATCTGTCCCGGCTGATCGATCCGGCTGGGCGCGCCAAAACGCTCGAAGAGGCGCGGCGCGAAATCCGGCCGGTCTGGTATGGCGGGCGCTGGTACGATACGCCGGTCTACAGCAGGGAAAAGCTGCCGCTCGGCGCAGTCATCATGGGGCCGGCGATCCTCGAACAGATGGACGCGACGACTGTGCTGGAGCCCGGCGACCGGGCGCGATCGGATGCCGACGGCAACATCATCATCGATATCGGCGAGGCCTGAGATGGAAAAACTCGACGCCATCACCCTTTCGGTCATCCAGGCGGCGCTACAGCAAGTCTGCGACGAAATGGACCTGACATTTTCGCGCGCCGCGTTCTCGCCTGTCATCGCCGAGGCCAATGACCGTTCGGATGGCATCTATTCGGCGCTCGATGGTTCGCTGATCGCGCAAGGCAGCCAGGGCCTGCCGGTGTTCGTCGGCGTCATGCAGTATTCGACCAAAACCGTGATCAAGATGATCGCCGACGGACGCTGCCTGCCGCCCGAGCCGGGCGATATCTACATCGTCAATGATCCCTATCTCGGCGGCACCCATCTCATGGATGTGCGCTTCGCCATGCCGGTCTACCGCGACGGCAGGATATTCTGCTGGCTTTCGAACACCGGCCATTGGCCCGACATTGGCGGTTCGGTGCCGGGCGGATTCTCCGCCTCGGCAACGGCGGTCGAGCAGGAAGGCTTGCGGTTGCCGCCGGTGAAACTGTTCAAGAAGGGCGTGCTCGACCCGGAGATCTACGCCATCATCTGCTCCAACATCCGTGTCGCCGACCAGCGCATTGGCGATATCCGCGCGCAGGCGGCGGCACTGCTGATCGGCCAGGACAGGCTTAACGGAATCCTGGATCGTTACGGAGATGAAACGGTTGTCGAAGCGATCGCCGAATTGCGGCGCCGCGCCGCTGAACAGATGCGCGTCAACATATCGGCCATTCCCGACGGAATCTATCGCTCGCAGGCCTTCGTCGATTCAGACGGCGTGGTAAACGAGCCGCTGACTATCGCGCTGGCGGCCGAAAAACAGGGCGACACGCTCAGCTTCGACTTCTCCGGTTCGTCAAAGCCCTGCGCTGGGCCGATGAACAGCGTGCTGGCGACGACCTTGTCCTCGGTCTATCTCGCCATGCGGCACATTTTCCCCGATGTGCCGATCAGCGCCGGCGCCTTCGAGCCGCTGATCGTCAAGCGGCCGGAAGGCACCTTCCTCGACGCCAAATATCCGCGGCCGGTATCGGGCTGCGCGGCTGAGGTTTCGCAGCGCATCGCCGAGGCGGTGTTCGCGGCGATGGTGCAGGCCCTGCCGGACAGGGTGACGGCGGCTCCGGCTGGCTCCAGCGGCAATTTCGCGCTCGGCGGCAACGATCCGGTCCGTGGCCGCGATTATGTCATGTACCAGATCTCCGGCGGCGGCTATGGCGGCAATGCCGGTCACGACGGCCTGACCAATGGCTGCTCGACCATCGGCATCTCCAAGTCGCCGCCGGTCGAGATCATGGAGCAGGCCTTCCCGGTGCTCTACCGGCATTATGCGCTGCGCGAAGGCTCGGGTGGCGCCGGCAAGCACCGCGGCGGGTTTGGGCTCGCCTATGAGGTAGAGATCCTGCGCGGCGACGCCCGCGCCTCTTTCGTCATGGATCACGGCCGGTTCGGCCCGCAAGGCGCGCTCGGCGGCAAGGACGGCGCGGTCAACACGGTGACTGTGTTCCGCAACGGCGAGGAACATGTGCCGCCGCACCTCTCAAAGGAACAGGACATCGCGCTGAAGGCAGGCGACCGCGTGCGCGTCGGCACACCGGGCGGCGGCGGCTACGGCGATCCGTTGCAGCGCGATCCGCAATTGGTCGCTCGGGATGTCAAGCTTGGCTACTATACCGCAGAGCAAGCCAGAGACCTGTTCGGAGTCGTAGCGGATGAGCAACCCAAATCCCCTGGAGGCTGATCTCTCGTCTGAACTGGCCTACGCAGTCGAACGCGTCTATGCCGCTTTCGCGTCTTATCCATCGCCCCGCCACCTGCATGGCTCGCCGTACAAGGATTTGGAATCGATCTTTCGGGGAGTATCCAGTGGTCCGCTTCGGGAGCTCAGTGGTGAAAACCTCGGCGCCTATGCCGGATCGGCCATATGGACGGTCGGCGACGTCGATGACTACCGGCACTTTCTGCCGAGAGTGCTTGAACTTGCCATCCAAGGCGAACCTTCGATGGGGTTCGACGCCAACGTGATTGCCGCAAAGCTCGAAAGGACCTCCTGGCGCGATTGGCCGTTGGAAGAACAGCAGGCTGTCGAGGAGCTGTTTCAGGCTGCCTGGCGAAAAGCGATGACCATGCATCCCGATGAAGGGAACGCGGTTCCCTGGCTGGAGGGCATAGTGCTTGCCGGAATGGATGTAGCAGCTGCATTAGCGGCATGGCATGATAGCCCTTACCCCGAGGCCATGTTGCACTGTGCGGACTTGATTACCGGCAACATCAAGACACTCGATAAGGGGCACGTGATCTTCAGCGAACAGGTCACCACATGGCTTCTATCCGACAGTCTCGCCTGGCACTTGTTCACCGTCGCGGTCGAGGCTCCCTTGCGCCCCGACGATCGCGAAAAGCTCGCTTGGGCCAGCGAGACCATCGAGAACAATCTGAACTTTCCCGGAAATTAAAGGCGTTGATTGGCCGCGGTTCGCCGGTCACGCTCTGTGGTCCAGCCTCGCGACCAGCCGGTCGCCGGCCCACTGGATGCCGCAGACCAGGACGATCAGGACGATGACCACGGCGATCATGACGGACGTCTCGAAGCGCTGGTAGCCGTAGCGGATGGCGAGGTCGCCGAGCCCGCCGGCGCCGATGGCGCCAGCCATGGCCGAGGCGCCGATAAGCGTCACCAGCGTCACGGTAAAGCCGGCGACGATGCCGGGCAACGCTTCCGGCACCAGCACCTCTCGAATAATCGTCCAGCGGTTGCCGCCCATGGCGCGTGCTGCCTCGATCAGCCCGTGGTCGACCTCGCGCAGCGACACTTCGGCGATCCGGGCATAGTAAGGCGTCGCCGCGATCGACAGCGGCACGATCGCTGCCCAGGTGCCGATCGAGGTGCCGACGATCAGCCGCGTCACCGGGATCAGCGCAACCAGCAGGATGATGAAAGGCACCGAGCGGAAGCCATTGATGACAGCGCCAAGCGCGCGGTTCACCCACAGGTTTTCGGCGATGCCGCCGCGGTCGGTGGCGACCAGCGCCAGGCCGAGCGGCAGCCCGAAAACCAGCGAGACGAGGCCGGAGGCGGCCGTCATCAGGATCGTTTCCCAGATTGAACGGACGAGAAGCTCAAACAGAACCGGCGACATGGCCAAGCACCTCCACCCGCGCTTGGCGGGCTTTCAAGAACGCGATCACCTCTGCCAGGTGAGCTTCATTGGTGCCGGCGACCGCCACGAACAGTGTCCCGACAGGCTGCTGCTGGACGTGATCGATGCCGCCATGCACGAGGCGGAACGAGCCGGGAACTGCCGAGGCAAGATCGGACAAAAGCGGGCTTCGGGCGGCCTCACCGGCCACGTCGATCCTGAGGATCGCCTCCACGCCGGCGTTCTGCGTTAGCCGGCTTGCGATCTCCGCCGGCAATTGCGGCCGGATGCCGCCGAGCAGGCTTTGTGTGATCGCCGATTTCGGGTCGGCAAAGACCGACCACACCGGCCCTTGCTCGACGATCCGCCCAGCGTCGATCACCGCGACCCGGTCGGCGATCGAGCGGATCACCTCCATCTCATGCGTGATCAGCAGGATGGTCAGGCCAAGCTGCCGGTTGATGTCCCTCAGCAAGGCAAGGATGGAGCGCGTCGTCTCCGGGTCGAGCGCCGAGGTCGCTTCGTCGGACAAAAGTAGCGCCGGGCGCGCCGCAAGCGCCCGGGCAATGCCGACACGCTGCTTCTGCCCGCCCGACAGCGACGCCGGATAGGCTTTCGCCTTCTCCGACAGCCCGACGAGCTCGAGCAGCTCGGCGGCGCGCGCCAGGCGTTCGGCCCTGGGCCGGCCTTCGATCTTGAGCGGCAGCGCTACATTGTCTTCGACGGTCTTGGCGGACAGCAGGTTGAAATGCTGGAAGATCATACCGATGCGCCGGCGCAGCGGCTGCAATTCGCGCTCGCCGAGCCGGCTGATGTCGCGGCCTTCGATGTAGACCTGTCCTGAATCCGGCCGCTCCAGGCCGTTCAGGCAGCGTATCAGCGTCGACTTGCCGGCGCCGCTGCGGCCGATGATGCCGAGGATCTCGCCCTGGCGCACGCTGAGCGACACGCCGTCCAGCGCCGCTGTCGCGCCGAAGCGGCGCTTCAGCTCGATGAGGCGCACGACATCGTTCGGTCCCGCGGAGCGGCCGCCGACGGGATGCATGACTTCGATGACCGAGGCGAAATGCTGGTTCATGAAAGTTCCTGTATTGGTGTCCCGCAAACGCGATCGCGGTCCGCGTTGAAGCGCGGACCGCTTTACCATGCCGGGCTTCGGCGCCCAGTCGAGCTCGGCATCAATAGGCGCTGATGCCGGTTCCCTTGTAGACCCGATCGAATTCGGCCTTCACCTTTTCGTTCTGATAGGAGGCGACCAATGTCTTTACCCAGGGCTGGTTTTCATTGCCGGCCTTGACCGCGATGAAATTGCGGTAGGGATTGTCGGCCACCGCCTCCTGGGCGATGCGATTCTCCGGTGTGAGGCCGCTTTTAAGCGCCCAATCCGTGTTGACTACGGCCGCGTCGAGGTCTTCCACCGAGCGCCCGACGATGCCTGCGTCCAGCTCCTTGATGACCAAGTGCTTCGGGTTTTCGGCGATGTCGGTGGTCGTCGCCAGAATGCCGGTGCCTTCCCTGAGCTTGATCAGATGTTCGCTCTGCAGGACGCGCAGTGCGCGGCCCTCATTGGACGGGTCGTTCGGCACGCCAATGACCGCGCCTTCTGGCAGGTCGGCAATCTTCGCGTACTTCTTGGAATAAAGGCCGATCGGCCAGACCCCGGTATAGCCGACCGGGACGATGTGATAGCCCTGCGTCTTGATCTGGTTGTCGAGATAGGGCTTGTGCTGGAAGGCGTTGGCGTCGATTTCGCCACGCTCGAGCGCTTCATTCGGCTGGGTATAGTCGTTGAACACCACGGTCTCGATTGTCAGGCCCCTCTCCGCCGCCTGGGCGGTGACGACGCGCCAGACGTCCTCGTCCTCGCCGCTCATGATGCCGACCTTGACCGCCGTCTTGTCCTCGGCGAGCGACGGCGCAGCAAGGCCGACAATCGCAACCGCCGACGCGAGAAGTACAGCGAGACCGGCGCGCCGGCTTATACTTGCGGAGAAAAATGAGTGCAAAGTGTTGGTGTTCCCAGACATGATCTATCCCGTCGGTGCTGAAGTCGTTGCGGCCAGGCGGAGTGCCAAGCCTTGTCGGCATCATCGGGAATGCTGACCGTCGGATCAAAGCACCGTATTTCCCGCGAGATGCGAAGCCAGGAATATTCTCTCAAAGTTTCGGGCCTGGCGAGCACAGGGCGTGCTGGGATCATGCGTTCTAAGCCAATGCTGGTTCAGAAATTGTCCGGACCTCGTCTCCGCTATGAGGCCCGCCGTGCTTCGAAACGGCGGGCCTTTCTGCGTCGGGATGTCGACAATGCTGGACGCGCCGCATGTCCCTTCAAAGCGACGCGCTTGCTCACTCGATGACCTTCACGATCCTGCGCGTGCCAGGATCGACCAGGACGGTCCGATTGTCGACGACGACATAGCGGTATTTGACGTCGGGAACCTCATGAAGCTCGACGGTATCGGGCAGGGTCGAGCCGACATTGAGCTCCACGCCGGGAAGCTGGACGGACGCCAGAGGCTGCTTTTTCACATACTCGCGTACGATCGTCTCCTGCTGCGGTTCGATGACCACGTCCTGAGCGGCAGCGGCGCCGACACCCGCAAGCAGCAAAAACCCAGCCGCGGCCGCCGAAAGATGCATTCTCATGATTGTCTCCTTTCCTCGTGAGCCACCTCTGCGCTGCGCCGCGTCATGCCGTTCGCAGCGGGGTCGCTATAGGCCGGTAACGTCATCAGGTGGAGCTTGTTCCGCCACTCGGATCGCTTGCCGTTTCCCTCCATTAGTTTGGAACAAAGTTTTTTAGACGCAGTTTTGCGGGGTGAAGGGACGCGTTTTCCAAGGAGATCTCTCATGAAAGGCGTTCTGATCACCAGCATGTTAGCAATCAGCGTCAGCTGCGGGGCCGCACTTGCCCAGATGCAGCAGTCGACCGACGATCAGTCCGGCGCCAATTGTGCAGCCGGCACTGCCAATTGCCAGAACGGCGCCAAGATGGGCGAGCAGGCTCAGGGCAAGGCCGGCGCCACCACTGATCAACAGGCGCAGGGCAAACCGAAGCTGAAGACCGGCGAGCAGGCTCAGGGCAAGGCTGGCGCTACGACTGAGCAGCAGGCCACGGGCAACACGAAGATGAAGACTGAAGAGCAGGCCCAAGGCAAGGCTGGCGCCACGACTGACCAGCAGGCCACGGGCAACACGAAGATGAAGACCGAGGAGCAAGCCCAGGGCAAGGCTGGAACCACCACCACCGAGCAGGCTCAGGGCAGCTCCAAGATGCAGACCGAAGAGCAGGCTCAGGGTAAGGCTGGGACCACGACCACAAACCAGGCTCAGAGCAATACTTCTACCCAGCAGGACCAGAGTTCGACCGCTTCCATCAGCAATGTGACCGTTGAGCAGAAGACAGAGATCACTCAGGTCATCAAGGAGACGAACGTCCAACCCGTTTCCAACGTCGATTTCGACATCTCCGTCGGTGTCGAGGTCCCGCGAAAGAAGGTCCGGCTGCATCGCCTGCCGGCGCGCATCGTCAAGATCGTTCCGGCTTACGAAGGCTATGAGTATTTCGTGCTCGCCGACGGCCGGATCGTCATCGTCGACCCGAATACCTACAAGATCGTGATTATCCTGACCTAGTCGTGGCCAGACGGTCTACCGTGGGTTGATTCACCAAAAAAGCCCGCCGCCCGAGCTGCGCGGCGGGCTTTTCCGTACCCAGCTCCAGCGTCTGCAAATCGCAAATCAAGGTCCGTCCTCGGGGCGAGGAGTGAGCACGGTATGATCGATGGTGTCGGGCAGGCAGGGACTGGGCAGGCAGCTTGTTCGGACTGACGCGGTGGTCATGGCATCGATATCCGTAACCAGCACCATTCTCGCGTAGTGCCGCGGCCACAGCGGCTCTCCAAACAGGACGAAGACGCCGCCAATCATCAAGGCCAGCAACATGAGTGCCGTAACATTTGCAAATATCTCGCCGTAGCGCATGAAGGCAGCCTGTCCCGTTCGGAAAGCGATTTCAGCCTGTGACAGCGGCGACCAGGACGGCGCCGAAAGCCGGCGCTACTATCCTTGACGCCCCGCGAACGCCGCCTTCCATTGGATCCTCCCCGAACAAGCCGGGTAAATAACGGCACTCTCGGTGCTTTGTTCCCGGCCGTGTGGCCGGACGACAGCCGCGTCACACAGGCCGTGTGTGGGGCGGCCTTTCGTTTGCAAAAGGCACTCTTCGCTCTCATTGATGTGCGGCAGCGAGGTCCTTGACGTGACGTTCGTGCATTTGCAGCACCGGCAGCGTCTTCTTGGCAAACTCCTTCATCGCCGGATCGTCGCCGGAATTCGCGTAAGCGGAAAACAGCGCCACCGCTTCCTTATGCGCCTGGGTCTGCATGTCGATATATTTTGATTGGAAACTGTCCCCTCTGGCCTCCTTGAGTTGGTCGAGCAGCGCTTGGTGCTTGGTGTCCAGCGACGGGCCGGCCGGCGCGGTGGCCGAAGTCGTCTGCCCCTTGCCGAGCGCCGCCTTGAAGTCCTCGCCGGCCTTGGTATGGTCCGTGACCATTTGCGCCGCGAAGGCCTTCACATCGTCAGCCGTCGCCTGCGTCTGCGCAAGTCGGCTCGATTCGATTTCAAATGTATTGGCGATGGGCACGGTCTTGACGAATGTCGCGGTGTCAACCTTGCTCATGGTGTCGGTCGTCAGCGGCGTCAGCGTCGCCGATTGGGCAAAAACAGCCAAAGGCGCGCCGGCCATCATCGCTGCCGCAGTGATGGATAGAAGCGTTTTCATGGGGGTTCTCCGAGGCTGATGTCATCCCTCCGATGGCTCAACGCGGAAGCTGCGACGAGGTTGCCTGGTCGCAGTGGCCACAGCCGCCGCGAGCCAAACAAATGATTTGGATAACACAAAAATACAAAAAGAGAGGACGCCGGCTGGGTCCTGCAAAGTGCAACGCAACCCGTAGGACCGTACGGAATCGTACAAGCTCTTTCGCTTTGCCGCAGTCTTGCTATCGTCTGCCGGGACAGATGGGTGGAGGCTTCCGTGGGGCAGATCAAGTCGCCGCTTGGAATCGGTATTGATACCGACAAAGCCGTTCATATCGTCATGGCCGACTACAATTCGGGCGACATTCTCTCGACCACTGTCGTCATAGCCGATTTGCGCAAACGCTTTCCCTGGTTCCGGCAAACCGACGAGGAACTGGTTGGCTTCATCGTTCGGGCGCTGGACGGTCGGGATATCGCGGTCAGCTTCGACCACCGCTGCCGTTAGACGGCCGATTTTCAATACAGCTGCGGAGCGTACGCTCCGCAGCCTCATCACAGACTATGATAAACCGGGCGCTTACTTGCCGCAGTGGTTGTCGTTCACCGTCGGCGCCATCGTGCCCGGAGACTTGCCGGTCGCGTCGGGCAGAGCCCCCTGCGGGCCTGGTGGGCAATTCCGGTCGGCATTCGAATTCGTCGTTGAGAAATCGCGAATGCTGTTGGTGATGGTCGAATCCGTGCCGGTGTCAGGGCCGCCATTATCCGGGACTACTATCGTCCGCCCGCTGCCGTCGGCAGCAGCTCCGGAGGGATCGCCGACGTTCTGGGCCATCGCTGACGTGGCCAGACCGATCGTAAGCGCCGAAGCTGCGAGAATTTTCGTGAGCATGATGCTTCTCCTTTTTACGAGGGTCGTCGCGTTGCGACTACGAAAACAACCGTTCGGGCGGGCGAAGGTTCCGACAAATTCCCCATGAATTTCAGCATGTTCTTGGGTGTTCAAGGCGGCCGCCATGCCATTCTCCGCGGGCATGCATCTGTGGACTTTTCTGACGGCCCGGCCCGGCATTTTGCTCGCCGCATGAGCGTACGCCTTACCGTCCCGCCGGAACAGGAATGCTCCTTGTGAGTTCATACCTTTGTACAATGCGACGCGCTGATGCGAATGGCGGCAGCGCAAACAAGGAGAGCAGACATCATGGGCCTTGGAACCATTCTCATCATCATCTTGGTCCTTGCCTTGCTTGGCGGCTTCAGCGGCTTGGGCGGCGGACCGTTCTATGGCACCGGCTATTACGGTGGTGGCGGCCTCGGCTTGGTGCTGCTTATCGTCATTATCCTGGTCCTGCTTGGGCGCATTTGATGCATGTCGTGCAAAAGTATGCAGCGGTTTTGTGATAACGACATGCATAAAACAGGAAGTAAGCGCGTCGCATGAGGCCGGCCAAACGCGACACGCGTTAGTGTCACGCTCGCGACAAAAACGCCTGCCGCTTGGTAATTAGCGCCGGGCGTTTTGTCGTGAAAAGACTAGATTTCCAAGATCCTTGGCAAACCGGGACCCTGGCTAGAAAGGGCGACTCGGTGCCGAACCTTTCGGCGCCGAGGACGCCACCATAGCAGCAGCTTATTGTTGGCGATCGGCGGCCAGCGCTTCTTTCAGATCGGCGTTGAGCACACCCTCGTTGAACAGCGACATGATACGGGCTGCCAACCGCTCGCGGACAGGACTGTCGTCCGCAACACCCAACTCGCGGCAGCAGTCGTCGAGCGCTTTTCTCAGCACGCTCAGTTCGGCTGGAGTTGCTGCACCTTGCATCGGCATGCCATCCTCCCTTGAAAAGGGCGAAAGCGCGAAGCGTCTTTCAAGCGTCCACTCGCCGTGCCTGTGTGGACGACTCCAATTCAATTAGCGCCGCTCTCGTCCAAACTCAATGTACGGAAATTACCAAGCAGACAGTTTGGGAACGACTGCCTTGCACCTGCATTGTTGCTGCGATCCAACCCACCCCTCATTTGGATCACTGGGCGTAGCCCACGACGCCCGAATGGAGCCCGTTGCATTCCTCGCGACGGGCTCTTTTCGAGCCCGGCGATCTCAATTGTCGTTTTCGTACCAAACCGACTTTGGTACGTTTCCAACTCTAACTTTCAGTCGGATGTTTTCGTAGGCAAGCGGCAGGAGAAACTGCCGTGCATCGATTCATTTTTTTATTTAGTAGGCTCCATACCTTTCAGTGCTTATATAAGCGTTATCGTCCGCAGGTTATACCGGGCGCGGACGGCTGGGAGATAAAAAGGCTCTTGCCCTGTTTTGGGCCCAGCTATGTCTGATCCAGCAAATTCCAATAAAAATCCGTACAAAAACAAGCTGTTGCGCCGAATGAGCGCCGGCGATTTCGCATCTCTCGAGCCGCACATCGAGCGCTGTTCGCTGGAGTTACGGCAATCGCTCGAAGTGTCCGGATCGCCGATCGAG
Source organism: Mesorhizobium sp. M0854 (assembly GCF_040319815.1). Lineage (NCBI taxonomy): Bacteria > Pseudomonadati > Pseudomonadota > Alphaproteobacteria > Hyphomicrobiales > Phyllobacteriaceae > Mesorhizobium > Mesorhizobium sp. M0854. The sequence goes on along the minus strand of NZ_JAMYOL010000013.1, from coordinate 80,800 downwards.
GCCATTTATTTCCTCGAGGACGGCATCGGTTCGGTGGTTGCGAAAATGCCGAACGGCAGCGATGCGGAAGTTGGCCTTGTCGGCTTGGAAGGTATGACCGGCTCGGCCCTGATAATGGGCGACGACCGTACGGTCCATGATTGCTATGTGCAGCTGGCGGGAGAAGCTGCCAGGATCGACGCCGAGCCGTTCAAGGCGGCGCTGACGCAAAGCCCGACGCTGCGGCTGTTCTTGCTGCGCTACGTGCAATATCTGCATGTCCAGACTGGCTATACCGCGCTGGTCAACGCGCGATCGAAACTTGAAGACCGGCTGGCGCGCTGGCTTCTCATGTGTGACGATCGGGTGGATGGCGGCCGGCTGACGATCACGCACGAATTCCTGTCGATCATGCTTGGCGTAAGGCGCCCGGGTGTAACGGTCGCGCTGCAGCTGCTCGAGGGGCGAGGGCTCATCCGGTCCCGCCGCGGCGAAATTATCATCCGCGATCGCGATGGTCTCGTCGCACTGGCGGATGGCGGCTACGGCTTGGCCGAGGCCGAATATACCCGCCTGGTCGAGCATATCGGCGAGCGCTGACGGCGCTTTTCTGGCCGATTGCTGCCGCAGGTCGAAGGCCCCTGCGACACCACACGGCGGGTCGGAAAAATTTTCAAAGCTGCCGGACCGTCAGGGAACTTGTTTCCTGTCGGAGGGTTATCGGACGCCTCCACTTTGCGAGGCGGCACCAACCATTCGGGAGAGGATCATGGCGACTACGAAAAAGGCCGCGAAGGCGGCAAGCAAGGGCCTTGAGGATCTGTTCCTCGACGGGCTCAAAGACCTCTACTACGCCGAGAAGAAGATATTGAAAGCACTGCCCAAAATGGCCAAGGGCGCGGAGTCGGAAGAAGTGACCGCCGCCTTCGAGAAACACCGCATGGAAACCGAAGGACATGTCGACCGCCTCGAGGAGGTGTTCGACAAATTCGGCAAGCCGGCCCGCGGCAAAACCTGTCCGGCCATTGACGGCATCATCGAAGAGGGCTCGGAAATGCTCGAGGAGTATAGTGGTGCTCCCGCGCTCGACGCCGGGCTTGTCGGTGCGGCGCAAGCCGTCGAGCATTACGAGATCGCTCGCTACGGCACTTTGATCGCGTGGGCGGAAGAACTCGGCAAGAGCGACGTTGTCGAGCTGCTCAGGGCAACTCTCAAGGAAGAGGTCGCGACCGACGAAGCGCTTTCCAAGCTCGGCGAAAGCGGCGTCAACGAACGCGCCATGCAGGAAGCTGCCTGATTTCAAAACCGCAACCGAGCCTTGGTTGCCAAGGCTCGGTTGGCCGCGGCGAACCGGTGAAATGATGCATTGGTCCGTCATGAACGGTAGAGCGGGCAGCAAGCGCCTTGAAGCGGTGTCTCGGATCGGACTTACTCGATCTGCTCGAACGTGCATTGCCGCGGCTCCTTGTCCGGCCGCCAGCGCAACAGCTTGGTTCCGTGCCGGAACCGGTCGCCTGTCACATGGTCGAACCGAACCTCGACCACCAGTTCAGGCTTTATCGGTTCCCATTGTCCGCTCCGCTCCGTGCTCCAGCGGCTTGGTCCGCCCGGCGCCTTGCCGGTGAAACCTGGTTTGGCCCGCAGTTTTTCCAGCCGTCTGGTCAGCGCCGCCCTGTCGTCCTTGCCGATAGTCGAGGTGAACCCGACATGGTCCAGCCTGCCTTCGCTATTGTAGAGGCCAAGCAGCAGAGATCCGACTTCGTTGCTGCCGGCGAGATAGCGAAAGCCGCCGACCACGCAATCCGCAGTGCGCAGCCGCTTGACCTTGACCATGGCGCGCTCGCCGGGCCGGTATGGCCCGGCGATCAGTTTTGCAACAACACCGTCGGTCGAGCCGTGGCCGGCGCCCTGCAGCCAGCGCTCGGCGGTGGCGGCGTCGTGCGTATATTTGGACAGGTGCAGTTGGGGCCGTGCCGCCGACGCGACAAAGGCCCCAATCGCCTGCCTCCTGGTGGTGAGAGGCTCTTCGATGATGATCCTGCCGCCGGGCTCGGCCAGCATATCGAACAGGATCAGCATGGCGGGCGTCTCGAGGCTCAACTTGCGGATCCTGCTTTCGGCGGGATGAAGGCGCATTTGCAGGGCCTCGAACGAGGACGATCCGTCGACCTCGATGACAATCTCGCCGTCGGCAACAAACCGTCGCGAGCTCACATCGCGCAGCACCGCGACCAGTTCGGGAAAATAGCGGCCAAGCGGCTTGCCCGATTTTGCACGCAGATCGACGGCATCGTCGCCCTTGAACACGAGGCAGCGAAACCCGTCCCATTTCGGCTCGTATTGCCAAAGCCCGTCGCCGCCAGGGATTGCATCGGCGGCTTTGGCTTCCATCGGACGAAGGTCGAGCGGCAACGGAAATGCGGTCATGGCTGGTCCGCGCCGCCGCTACGGCATTCGCTACCGCCGTCGGCCATTCCTCTGTGCCCCGCTTTGCCGCCTCGGCGCCTTGCGGCCGGTTTGCTCGGGCGAAGGCGACAGCGGATCAACCTCGTCGGTCCCGCCGATCTCCTTGGTGATGCGATAGGCCAGATAAGCGACGGCTCCGGCAAGCAGCAAGCGGACCATGACTGCAAATCCTTCGTTGGTGTGAACCCACCAACCCGCAGGCCGAAGGTTTTGTTCCGCCGCTGCCCATCGCCGGGGTGAATCGTCGGCGGCGCAACCAAAATCCAAGCGCATCGTTTGTTGCTTATCGACGAAAAGAATTTGCGATGAAGACGCTCTTGCCCTTGTTCGCTTTGACCATGGCGCTATTCCTGGCCAGCAGCGCTTGGCCTGACGGGTGACCGCGATGCTCCTCGTTGTTCCGGTCTGGCAGGACATCGCGGCACGACTGCTTCTGACCGCGCTCGCCGGCCTGTTGATAGGCCTCAACCGCGAGGCGCGCGGGCACGCGGCGGGGCTACGCACCACCGTGCTGGTCGGATTGGCCGCCGCCATCACAATGATCCAGGCCAGTATTCTGCTCGAGACCGTTGGCAAGCACCCGGATTCGTTTGCATCGATGGACGTCTTGCGCTTTCCGCTGGGCGTGTTGACCGGCGTCGGCTTTATCGGCGGTGGCGCCATTCTTCGCCGCGGCAATCTTGTCAGCGGCGTCACCACGGCGGCCACGTTGTGGGTGATGACGGCGATCGGATTGGCTTTCGGTGGTGGCCAATACGGCTTGGGCGCGGCCGGCACGGCGCTGACGCTGGCCACCTTGCTGGTCCTGAAATGGGTGGACCTTCGAATGTCGCGCGAACACCATGCCCAGTTGGCACTGACCTGGAAGGCCGCAGCCCGACAGGAACTCGATACGATGATCGGGCCGCTTGGCTACCGGGCACGCCTCGTCGCAATAGAGAGGCGCCCAGATCTCAAGGACCCTGTGTTCTCGTTCGAGATCAGTTGGAGGCGGCCCGACACTGGGGCACCGCCAATGGACCTGCTGGCATCGGTGGGCGAGCATTGCGAGATCCAGAAGTTTGATCTCCTCAGCGAACCTGCCCGCTAGCTGGCGGCTTGCAACGATCGCGGCCTGAATCAGGCCATAGCTTCTCCACACCCCTTTCGATACCTATCTGTCGAGGCAGGACTCAAGGAGCAAGCAAAAGAGCGTGGCACAGCGATCGGGAAGTGCTGATCTCCCACTTCACGGCGGACGCGTGCCGAAATGGCTCGGCGACCGCATGACGCGGCTTGGCGCGGTCATGTGCGAGGCGATCATCCACCATTACGGCCGCGATGAATTGCTGCGCCGGCTGGCGCATCCGTTCTGGTTCCAGTCCTTTGGCGCCGTGATGGGGATGGACTGGCACTCTTCCGGCATCACCACCAGCGTCGTCGGAGCGTTGAAGCGCGGTCTGTCGCCGCTTTCCGGCGAACTCGGCATCCACGTTTGCGGCGGCCGCGGCGCGCATTCGCGCAAGACCCCGCACGAGCTTGCCCTGATCGGCGAGCGTGTCGGCCTCGACGGGCAAGGCCTCGCGACTGCCAGCCGGCTTGTCGCCAAGGTGGACAGCGCCGCGGTCCAGGACGGTTTCGATCTCTATCTGCACGGCTTCATCGTCACCGATGACGGCAACTGGGTGGTGGTGCAGCAAGGCATGAACGGCGACAGCAAGGTGGCGCGCCGCTATCACTGGCTGTCCGAGGGCCTGAAGAGCTTTGTCGACCAGCCGCATGCTGCCATCGAGGGCGCCAATCAGGGCGAGATCGTCAACCTGACCGACCGCCGCGCCGAAGCGTCGCGCCAGGGACAACTGGACCTTCTGCACGGCCTTGGACCGGATCGCATCGTGAGGGAGCTTGCCGCTTTGGAGCGGGGTTCGGCGCCAGCGCCGGAGCCGGCACAAAAGCTGCTGCCGCATCTGGTGATGCCGGCGCACCACGATGTACGCGAAAGCGATGTCGTCATGCGCCGCCTGCACGGCAACATCGCCGCGGCGGCCGAGCGCGGCCCGACAGATTTCGCCGGGCTTCTCCTGGTGCCCAATGTCGGCGCGCGCACAGTGCGGGCGCTGGCGCTGGTCGCCGAAGTGGTGCATGGCGCGCCGTGCCGATTTTCCGATCCCGGCCGCTTCTCGCTGGCGCATGGCGGCAAGGACAGGCACCCGTTTCCGGTGCCGCTGAAGGTCTATGACGAGACGATCGGCGTGCTGAAGTCGGCTGTCCACAAGGCCAGGCTCGGCCGTGATGAAGAGATCGGCGCGTTGCGGCGGCTGGACGACCAGTCGAGGCAGGTCGAGCGCTATGTCACCGGCCCAAGCCTGAAGGAAATCGTCGCCGGGGAGTTCGAGCAATCGCATCTGCTCGGCGGCCGCAGCGTCTTCGGTTGGGAGGTCGTACCCGAAACGGCCGCAGTCAAATCAACGAAGTGATCGGCTCGGATCAAGCCTCCAAGTCGATCAGGGCGACGCCGAGTTCGGGACGGTGCCTGCGGCGCAGATGGCCAGGCGTCTCCACCAATGTGACCTCGAGCGTCGGCCGCACGATGCCGTCCAGCAGATGACCGCCCCTCGTGGTGCCGTCACTCAATCCAAGGACTGCGTGGACGTGCAAGCTGGGCCTGCCGTCGTCGCCGATGGCAACATCGCCGATCGCGCTCAGCACTTCACACTGTTCCCGGACGGGGATTTTCCGGTAGGTCCTTTCTCCAGGGTCGAACCAGCCGACGGTTGCACTTTCGAAAGCGCCGAGCGCGGTCAGCGACGCGCCGCCGACGCCACGGTCGACCGCAAATGACGTCAGCTGCGCAAACGCCTCTTCGCCGGGATCAAGCACAACGACGAACGTTCTCTGTCCGGCGCTTTCGGCAACAAGCTGTGATTTCATGATTTCGCTCCAGCCGTCAGGAATTCAAATCCACCACACCAGCAATGCCAGCAAGACGAGACCCACTAGGCCGGCGATGAAAATGATCCGGCGCGCCCGCGTCCGCAGGATGATCTCGCCCTGCCGCGCCTGTTCCGCTGAAAAGACAGGACCATCCTTGTCCCGGTCGTTGCTCATCCATCGTCTCCTTTCGGGCAATTATTCAGCATTGAATAGATCTGGCGCCCGATAGAACACAATCTCGTTTGGCGGATGAGGTTCCACGATGGACCATCGACGGTTGGAACCGACTGGGACTCGGCCATCTGCCGAGGTGGGACGGAGATCGACCACGAGGTGAACCCAGCCGGCTTGGGACCGGCTGGGCGCCATTTGCATCTATTCCTTCGGCGCGGTCGCGGGCGCGGTATAGCGGCGGCGCACCGCGTCCAGGACGTGGCTGCGGCTCTCCTGCGCCGAAAGTGTGCCGTCTTTCTCCGCTTCGGCGGTTTCGCGCGCCAGTTCCTTGTCCCTGATCTGGTGGCGAAACCATTCGGAATAGTCGCCGGCGCGCAGATGATGTTCCCAGGTCCTGTCGTCGATGCCCTCGGCGATCTGGGCGAAAATCATCAGATTATGGGCGCGGAGGTTCATCGCATTGTCGGGGCCGCGGAAATAGAAGCTGCCCTTCTCGTCCAGCTGGCCCTCGGCATATTTGCGGCTGTGGCGCTTGAGCGACTGCCGCGGCTCGATCGGCTCGACCATGGCAGGTTTCTTGCGCGCCTGCGGCCGCCAGAACAGCACGCGCTCGTCTTTTGGAGAGTTCAGGTCCTTGTCCTTTGGCGGTTCGGTGCCGGTCTCGCGACAGAACGTCTTGATGACCTTTTTCGCCTTGGGGCCGAGTGCGATGACGGCGGTGACCAGCCGCAATGCCTCGGTTGAGATCGCGTCCGGATGAACCGTGATCAGGATCGTGCCCGGCAATTCCATGGCCAGCACCATTGGCGTGTCGTCGCGCCGCTTCGGCAAGAGGTGATGCGCCTCGTCGATGATCAGCCAGTGTGGTCGTGCCGTGCGGAGGCGAACACCGCCAAGGCCCGGCAGCAGGTCGGCAAAGAAGTCCGGCCGCTCGTTAACGCGCAGCGCCAGGCCATTGACGACCAGATTGTTGTCCGGCTTCCCCAGGAGATCGAGCAGTTGCGTCTTCGTCGGCGCGTTCGAGCCGTCGCCCAGCCGGACGGCGCCTTCGAGGCCGTCATAGTCGCCTTCCGGATCGAAGATGCAGAACTGGAACTTTCTCTCGACGAAGCGCTCCGTCAGTGCGGTCGCCAGGGTCGATTTGCCGATGCCGGAGCTGCCGGCGATCAGCACCGTATCGGTTGGCGACAGATACACCTCCTTGCCATCCTCCGAGCCAAGCAGAATGCCGTCGCGGTTCGGCACAAGCTCGCGATCGCGCTCGACCACCTTGGCGATCAGTTCCTCGACGCCTTTTCCGCGCGCGCCGCGTGTCACGAGATCCGCCGTATCCTTGACTGCCGGCAGTGCGTTGTCGACGGCGACGCTGAAGCCGCAGGCGCGCAGGAAGGCGTGGTCGTTTTCGGCGTCGCCGACACCGACGACGTTGTGCGGCGACAATCTGAGGTCCTGAAGCGCAGCTGTCAGCCCGGTCGCCTTGTTGATGCCGCTGGGCAGGATCATCACCGCGCCCTTGTTGAAGATGATTTCCAGCTCCAGCCCCAATTTCTTGATGACCTCGAGCGCGGTAGCCTGATGCGGTTCCCAGGTTGCGATGATCGAGCGTCCGACCGAAAGCGGTTTGACACCGCGTTTCCTGAGTTTGGCGATGAACTCGGGGGCGGGCGGCGGAGATATCGTCCGCTCCTCCTCGCTGGCCGGCGTGTAGATCAGCGCGCCGTTTTCGGCGACCACCTTGTCGAAAATCGCGACTTCGGGAAAGACGCGCTTGAGGTCGGGCAGCTCGCGCCCGGTGACGAGAATGAGTTTGCGGCCGCTCTTCTTGAACCGTTCAAGCGCCGCAAGCGTCTTCTCGGCAACGATCCCTTCATGCGCCAGCGTGCCGTCATAGTCGGTGGCCAGGGCAATGAAATACATGCCGTCAATAGCCGCCCACGATCGGCAATATCTCGCCGGTGATGTAGCTCGAGCAGTGCGGCGAGGCGAGGAACACGTAGGCCGGCGCGATCTCCTCCGGCTGGGCCGGCCGTTTCATCGGCGTGTCAGCGCCAAATTTCGAAACATCGCCGGCTTCCTTGTCCGAGGGGTTGAGCGGCGTCCAAACCGGGCCTGGCGCCACGGCGTTGACCCTTATGCCCTTCTCGACAAGGTTGCCCGAGAGCGCGCGGGTGAAGGCATGAATGCCGCCCTTGGTCATGGAGTAATCGACCAGTTGCTTCGAGCCCTCGATGCCGGTCACTGAACCGGTATTGATGATCGCCGAACCGGGTTTCATGTGCGGCACGGCCTCCTGCGCCATGTGGAAATAGCCGTAGAGGTTGGTCCTCAGCGTCGTGTCGAAATGCTCCTCGGTCAGCTCGCTGAAATCGCTGGAGTGGATCTGGAAAGCGGCGTTGTTGACCAGCACGTCGATCCGCCCAAACTCCTGCACGATCTCAGCCACCGCGTTGTGGCAGTGGTTGCGTTCGCTGACGTCCGCCTTGATCAGGATGCAGCGCCGGCCTTCCGCTTCGACGGCCCTTTTGGTATCTCTGGCGTCCCTATCCTCCGAGAGATAGACGATCGCCACATCGGCGCCTTCACGCGCATAGAGCACGGCCACCGCACGGCCGATGCCTGAATCGCCGCCGGTAATGACGGCCACTTTGCCGTCGAGCTTTTTCGATCCGATATAGTACGGCGCATCGTAAAGCGGCGCCGGCTCGATCGCCCATTCATGGCCCGGCTTCGGCTGGTGCTGCTCGGGGAAGGGCGGCTCGGGATATTTGCGGGCGCCGGCCTGCATGGCGCCTTTTTGCCTGCCATTGGATTTGGACTTGTCCTTCTCGTCGATACGGCGCTGGATGTGCCGTTGCTTGGCGGCCTCGCCGGCGATTTCCGATTTCATCTGCATGGTCATCTCCCTGGCTTGAAACCCAACAACGCATGTCCGGCGAAAAGGTTTATGCGACCACGTCATTCCTTGAGCCCGGCGACACGCTCCAGCAGCGGCCGTTGCAGCAGCGGCAGATGGCCGACGACGCTGAAGGCCGCGTTCCTGACGCCTTGCATGATGCCGTTGTCCGATTGGGCCAGCGACAGGATGCGCTCGCTGAGCGTGATCCACCGTTGCCCTACCGGGTGGCGTTCGCTTGTGTAGCCGGCAAGCGTGCCGTCGACGAAACGCCTGGCGAATGACGCGGCGTCCTCGATGCCGAGATTCATGCCGCGCGCGCCCAGCGGCGAATGCACATGCGCGGCATCGCCTCCCAGGAAGGCGCATGCGGTTTGATAGCGCGGCGCCTGTCGTACCGGAATATGGAAGCGGTCGGTCCGCAACAACCGCGTGATCCGGTAATTGCCGGGGATGCGCGCCAGCGCATCCTCGGTGTTGGAGACCGCGCGATAGCGCTTCTCGCCGATCGGGATGATGAAACCGACGTCACCGTCCCTGTGGAGAAACGCGTGGGCGGCCATCGGCTCATAGGGCCAATCGTCGATGTCGGCGTCGGCAATGCTCCATTGCCGCCGATGCGTGTAGCCATCGAAGCCGATGCCCATGGCATCACGCACCGTGCTTTGCGCACCGTCGGCTCCGAAGACAAGGTCGAAACTTGCCTCGTCAGGGCCGTCGGGCGCCTCGATCCGCACCTCGGCCCGGTCTTTGTGCTCGGCCATGCCGACAAATGTGCTTCGCCATTCGACGTCGACGCCAAATCCCTTGAGTGTATCGGTCATCAGCGATTCGGTATCGCGCTGCGGCAGCGACAGCAGGAAATTATGGCGGTGCGGCAGGATCGAGAAATCGATCTCGCCGAGCGCTCGTCCTTCGAAGTAGAAACGGGCTCGGCGAATTTTCAATCCTTCGGCGAGCAATCGGGCAGCGACTTTGGACGGTTCAAGGATGTCGAGGCTGTGCGAACTGATGCCGACCGCCTTGGCGAGCGGCGTAGGGCCTTCCTTGCGGTCGATGATGCGAGGTGCAATGCCGCGCCTTGCCAGTTCGACTGCCGCCGTCAGCCCGGTCGGGCCGGCGCCGACGATCAGGATGGAAGCGTCCCGCGAAGCCGTCATCGTCGGGCGTCAGCTTTTTGGCAGTGCGTAGGCAATGATGGCGTCGCCGATCCTGGTCTCCATGAAATGGTGGCTGCCGGGTGCGAGGGTCGCCAGCCAGATCAGGACATAAAGCCATACACCGGCGGCATTGCCGGCAAGCAGCAGGCTGCCGGCGGCCAGCAGGGCGATCCCGGCGGGCAGGTAATACCAGGATCCGCCCAGCGCAATCAACCAGGCACCGCCCCCTCCGATCAGCAGGCCGAGGATCGTCAGCAGCGCGCCGACGAACATCGTCCACCAGAAGGCAATGCCGGACCGGCGGCGCATGGGATGGGGGTCGGGGATGGTCATGATGCTTATCCGGGTGAAACAAAACGTGACCCGCATCCGAACGCACGGACGGTTCGATGGTTTCCGGTCAGCCCGACCTGATGGGCCAGGGCGGGGTAACCATTCTGTGATCTCCGCTGCTCCAGCCGGAACTTACCCACGCAGCCGCAGTTAGGGTTTTGGGGGGGTGAATACGGTTTGCTGGATGCGAAATCGGCGAGGGAATGCCGCAGGTCTTTTCGAGGAGCGCCAACGGCATTTCACGCTTCGCTCTGTGGGGCGCGTGTTTCATGGCGATCTTTGCGGCTCTCGGTGGCACCGCCATCCTGCGTTCGGACTTCGTCACCGGCGTTGGCCGGCCGTTGGCGCAACCAGTGCCGTTCAGCCACAGGCACCATGTCGGCGAGCTTGGCGTCGATTGCCGTTATTGCCATAGCGGCGTCGAGACTTCGTCATCGGCGGGTCTGCCGGCGACCGAGGTGTGCATGACCTGCCATTCGCAGCTTTTCACCAACGCGAACATGCTGGCGCCGGTACGGGCAAGCCTTGCCTCCGGGCAGCCATTGCAGTGGCAGCGGGTGAACAGTGTCCCCGACTTCGTCTATTTCAATCATTCGATCCATATCGCTAAAGGCGTCGCCTGCGAGACGTGCCACGGCGAGGTCGACGACATGATCGGACAATAGGCCGAAGCGGCGCACCTCGTGATGCCTTGCCTGCGCTCGGACCGGCGTCATACGGCCCGCTTTTGCCCGGCCGCCAGCGTAGAAATCTTTTGGCCGTGGCCGTTGAGTTGCCGGGCCTCGTCCTCGGCTGCGTCTTCAAGCTTGGCGACGAGCAGGTCCTTGAGGTCGCCGACCTCTTCCTCGATGTCTTCGATGGGTACGCCGGCATCGGCAGCCTCTTCCTTGCATTCCCTGGCGAGGATTTCCGCCTCCCTTTCAAGCTTGATCGGAGGCGGCGGCACATGAACGTTTTCGTGGATCCAGTCCTGCAAGAATTCTATCGCACTATCACTCATGGCGCTCACCTATAGCGGCAACCTGTAGTGCACATTAACGTACGTGCTGCAAAATGGATGCTTGGCAACGCCGGATTTCGAATAGCGATACTTGACGATAGCGTGATCGCCCTAAGGGCTAGAGCTTCTGCAGCCAAATGGGATTATCGGCGTCGCGGAAATGCGGCTAGCCAGACAGTTGGAGCGGGATCATTCTGCCCTTAGGACGTGTTGCGCCGCCGCGCCGGTGCTGCTCGATTAGGATCGCCTGACGGCCGAACATCGTCATGCGCAGCAGCCGGTCGTGCCGGCCACTCGGCGGCGCTGTCGGCGCGCATTTTGCGTTTATGCGCCATCCAGAACGGCAAGAGCTCAGCAAGAAAACTGTATATCGTGGTCTTCATCGGCATGCTCCGGACACGGGTTACAACTCGTGATCCCCGAGTTCCGTTCCGACAAAGAGTTGCGTTCCGACAAATCCGTCGCTTCTACAACTGCGATTCGATCGGCAGGCACCCAACCAGCGCTGCAACGATGCGCCGATAGAGACTGGCCTCCGGTTCACGCGAATATTGCCGCATCTCGCCATCCGCCATGCCGAGCCACCGCAAGGCGCCTTTGTCCAGGACCAGCTGATAGCTCGTCTGCGGTGACTTTTCGTGCTCGAACAGCCGGCGCAACTCCATCACCAGATTGGTATCATGGAAAAGCACGCCCATTTCCGCATTCAACGACACCGACCGCGGATCGAAATTGAAGGAGCCGACAAACCCGAGCGTATCGTCGACCGTGAAGGCCTTGGTGTGGAGGCTGGCTCCCTTTGAACCGAAAACGGAGATGTTGGCCTGGCGGTCGAAGGGCTGCAATTCGAAAAGCTGGATACCTTTTTTAAGCAGCTTGCGGCGGCATTTGGCATAGGCGCCGTGCACGGCGGCGACGTCCGTCGCGGCGAGCGAGTTGGTCAGGATTGCAACCTCGGCGCCACGATCCACCAGCTTCGACAGGATGGCCAACCCGGTGCGGCTGGGGATGAAATAGGGCGAGACAATTTCGAGGCGCTGGCTGGTCGCCGCGATAGCGGGAAGCAGCTCTTTGGTCAGCCAGTTCCTGCGCCTTTTGCCGCGCACCTTTTCCGGCGGATCGGAAATGACGCGAACGCCTTTGGTCCAGCAGACGTCGCTGTGCGCTGCAACGAACTCCGTGATCGTGCGCCAGGCACTGAGGCTGTTCAAAAGCTGGCCGTCTGCTGTCGCATCGAGATTGTCGAGGAAATCGGCGCGCGAGACCACCGCAGCCGGGTTAAGCAGCTGGATCGGCTTTGCCGCCTCGCAATTCCAGAACGCCTCGAATATCTGCATCGTCTGCCCTACGGCAGGACCGAGAAGCAACAGGTCGAGATCGCGAAAATTCGTCTCCGCAGCGTCGAAATAGGCATCGCCGATATTTCTTCCGCCGACGATGGCCAAGCCCTCATCGGCGATCCAGGCCTTGTTGTGCATGCGGCGGGTCATCGCAAACAGCCGGGCGACCATCTCCAGCGTGCGAAAGATGCTGCCGTTCCTCATGCCGCTGGGGTTGAACAGCCTCAGCTCGATGTTCTTGTAGCTGTTGAGCGCCAGGTAAGCAGCGTCGCTGTTGCGCGGATTGATATCGTCCAGCAGCATGCGGACGCGGACACCGCGCTCCGCCGCCTTGACGACCTCCTGCATCAGCAGCCGGCCGCTATGGTCGTCGTGCCAGAGATAGTACATCAGGTCGAGGCTGCTTGTGGCACTGCGCGCAGCAAGGATTCGCGCGGCAAACGCGTCATAATTGTCGGCGATCAGCAGCAGCCCGCTATTGCCGGCAGCGATCTTGTCCCGGGCAAACCGCGAGATGGCTGTATCCATGAAGTGCACCGATAAACATCAGCGAAGCAAACGGTCTGAAATCTGACTAACAACCCTTCAGGTTCATTCTGGTTGCAGCCGCGGCTGCCGTATCGCGTCCAGGTTCAGCCGGGCCTTGATCGGCAGATGATCGGAAGCCCGCTGCGCCAGCGGCGTCTTGTGCACCTCGATGCTGGAAATCAGGTGCGGCGGCCTGGCCAGGATGCGGTCGAGCGCAAACAGCGGAAAGCGCGACGGAAAGCTCGGCAGAACCGCATCGATCGGACCGAAATGCGGCAGCAGGGCCAGCAGCGAAGACCTGTTGCGGACGCGCCATTCGTTGAGGTCGCCGAGCAGGATTGTTGGCCGCAGAACCGGGTGCGTGGCTTCGACCAGCGCGTTGGCCTGCTGCGAGCGCGACCGCCGCAGCAAGCCGAAATGTGCGGCTATGATCCGGAGGGAGACGCCCTTCAGTTCCAGGTCCGCGATAACCGCACCGCGCGGCTCGAGGCCGGGCAGCCGGATCTGGTTCACGCTTTCGACCACGCCGCGGCGTGCCAGGATCAGATTTCCGTGCCAGCCATGGCTGCGGCGGTTTTCCGGGACATGGGTGGGGACGAGGTCGCTGTCCCGCTCGAGCGCTGCGAGATCCAGTAAACCCTGCCTGCTTCCGGTTCTTTCGTCGGCCTCCTGCAAAGCAATGATGTCGGCGTCGAGTTCCTTAACCACGGCCGCGACCCGCTCCGGATCGAACCTGCCGTCGGTGCCGACGCATTTATGCACGTTGTAGGATGCGACCGTGGTGCACGAAATTTCATTGCCGGGTGCCGTAAACCGCGGCACTTCCCTTCGCAGCGCAGCGCCAAGCGACCTTGGAAGGGTAGGCGATCGATCCAGCATGTTATCCATTTGCTGTTGAGTCGGTGAGTGGCGGCCATTGCGATTATGGCGCGTGCGGAGGTCTGAAACAACGACGACCTTGCAGAACCGTTCCACCATCCGGGCTCGGCGCGCCGGCGGTCTGGAACCCTGACGGGCAACAACACGTTTCGGAAAGGCAGCGCAGTCAACGGAGAAGTCGAATGCAGTCCTTAGCCGCAGATTCCGCCCCCCGCCCAGGCCCGCTCAGGATTGTCCCGTTCGATGGAACCGTGACCGTCCGGTTCTCCGATGCCATTATTGCGTCGAGCGAGCGGGCAAAGCTGCTCTATGAAGACGGCCATGATCCTGTTTTCTACATACCCTTCGAGGACATCTATTTCGACCTTCTGGAGAAGACGAACACGACGAGCCACAGCCCGCTGAAGGGCACGGCAAGCTATTGGCGGGTTCATGCGGTCGGTTCGTCGGCAGAAGACTTCATGTGGGCCTACGAGACGCCCGACACCCCGGCATTGGCGATCGCCCGCCACGGTGCGTTCGATCCCGGCAGGGCGCGGATCGAGGCCGATCCCGCGGAAGACAAGCGGCACACACCGCACGTCACCGAGTAGACCCACATCGGCGACAGCCGCCAGCGGTCCGTCAGCTCGCGAACTCTTCTCTGAGGATGCGCAGGCCGTCTTCGTATTTCGCCGTCGAGGCCCCGATCTGCCGTGCCTGCCATAGATTGTCGGCAAGATCGGCGCGCTTGACAGGCAACGCCAGCGGGTTGGCCGCAGCCCTGCGAACGAACGCGGCATCGTCCTCGTTCGGCAGCCGCGTCATGGCGTCGACGGCAGACACGATGGACGGCCCGAACCCGGCCGCCTCAAGCCGGTCGCGGTTCCAGCCGTCGCCTTTTTCGATGACGTCGTGAAGATAGGCGATAGCTTTCTGGTCGAGCGTTTCGACGGCATCGACGAGCCGGCGGCAATGTTCGATATATGGCCGCCCTGTCTTGTCCGTCTGCCCGGCATGAGCCTGTTCGGCGATTTTCGCTGCGCGATAAAGCACGCTCATTGGGTCGACCCCGTAACGAACAGCGCATGTCCTGGCGCACCAACGCGCCATCGTCGGTGCGAGTTCCTACGCGCCGCGGGACCCTGCTGCCTCACTTGCGAGCGGCGGGCGCGACGCGTCAGGACACGCGTTCAAAACTGTCGAGGCTGGTTCCAAAGGCGCGCCAGGCGGGCAGTTTCCTGGCTCGGGCCGGGGCACCTTCCTTTTCCGCCGACAAAGCGGCATCCGCAACGGTGTGCCACAGCATCTCCAGCTTCCCGTTCCTGAGGATGCCGGTATAGCTCACCGCCGCGGCTCCGACCCGCCCTTCGGCCGCGCAGGTGAAGCCGATGACGTCTCCATGGCAGGCTCCGAACAGCGGCAACGTCATGCCGAAAAAGGGGCTGTCCTCCAGCGCCGTCCTGAAGGTTCCGCTGATCCGTCCGCCCTCTTCGGTGGTCAGTTCGACGACCGACCCGTACTGATTCCGCCAGGTGCCCAGCCAACTCATCGCTGCTCCTCCTGATTGCTACCAAAGGGATTGCGTTGCCAGACGGCCGCCAAGCCGCGGCCGGTGTAGCGGCCTTCAATCAGCCGCGATGCCAGCCATCGACATCTGAACGAAGCGCAGCGGCGCTTCCAGCGTCCAGGTGATGCCGTGCCTGGCGAATTCCAGGCGGCCGGTGCCGCTGAGCGCCTGCGGCGTGACGCGTTTGAGCACAACCGTTCCGAAACCGCGTCGCGTGTTTTCATCCACCAATGGTCCGTCCAGTTCCCGCCAGACAAGGCGGAAGCCGTCGCTGCCATCGGCGGCTGGGGTCACGGTCCATTCGACCTCGACCCGTCCGTCATGGTGCGACAGCGCTCCGTGCTTTACCGAATTGGTGGCCAGCTCGTGAAAGGCAATGCCGAGATATTGCACCGCGTTCGGCTGCAGCATGATCATCGGCCCGCTCATCGACAGACGGGCCTGTGTCGCGAAGGCCTTGGTCTGGGCATGGATCAATTCGCCGATGGTCGCGCCACGCCATTCCGCATCGACCAGGAGGTCGTGCGATTCCGATAGCGCCATGATGCGTTCTCGGACCCGTGAAAGGAAGGCCTCTGGCGTACCCGCCAGCTTGCTGGTCTCGCGGATCATCGAGACGATCACCGAATACTGGTTTTTAACCCGATGGTTGACTTCGCGCATGAGTGTGCGGATGCGCCGTTCGCTTTCCTTGTGGGGGCTGATGTCGCGCGCGATCTTGGAGGCGCCGATGATACGCCCGATGCCGTCGCGTATCGGCGAGATGGTGAGCGAAACCGGAACCAGGGTGCCGTCCTTGCGCTGCCGGATAGTCTCGTATGAAGGAATCCGTTCGCCGGCGCGAATGCGGCTGATGATCATGGCTTCCTCATCCAGATGGTCGGGCGGGATGAGGATCGTCACCGGGCGCCCGATCGCCTCGGCGGGCGTATAGCCGAACAGGCGTTGTGCCGCGTCGTTCCAGCTGGTGATAATGCCGTTCAGGTCTTTGGACACGATGGCGTCCATCGAGGATTCGACGATGGCGGCGAGCCTTATGCCGGCGTCGTCGGCCAGCGTCTGCACGCGCAGGTCGAGCAGGGTGTTGATGGCGCCGACAACCTCACCGCGCACATTGCGAAGCAGGACCGGATGCGCACTGAACGGGATGAACTGGCCGTCCGGCCGCTCGGCGATGGCTCGGCCCCCAAGAACGTCCCGCTCCTCCAGCAAGGCAACGGCCATTGGACACTCGTCATGCGCCATCGGTCGCCCGTCGAGGTGGCGAAGCTTCCATGACCCGCACCAGCGATCCTGGCCGATAACCGGACGATATCCCCAGAGATCGGCAGCGGGTTCGTTGAAGAAGGTGATGTAGCCTTGTTTGTCGGTGGTGTAGACGGCCACAGGCAACGCCTGCATCAGATCGGCGGAGGAAACTTGCGGGATCCCGCCAGTCCTTAGTTCAACTACGTCCACCAGTCCCCCGCTCCGCTTGGATTGCCGACGGATTGCTACGTCATCTAAATGCGCGCGAGTGTTTTCGGTTCCGTTCGATCTGCTTTCGGACATTCAGGCCGATTTGCGTTTCGCCGCCGCCCTCGGACTTTTGTTCGGAGCCTTGCCGCCCTCCTGCGCCAGGCTCTTGCGCAGAACATCGGCGAGATTGACGACGTTCGTCCTCGGCTCGGGTGCCGGCTTGGGCGGTTTCTTGCCCTTGCGCTTGGCGTCGATCATCGCAACCAGCGCCTGTTCATAAGTGTCTTCGAACTTCGACGGGTCGAATTTGGCCGGCTTCTTGTCGATCAGCAGTTGCGCGATTTCCAGCATCTCGGCATCGACCTTGCGAGCCTTCAGCCCTTCGAACACCGTGTCTGCCGCGACCACTTCATTGTGGTTGCGTAATTCCGTCATCACCATGCCCTTGCCAAGCGGCTGGATCAGCACCTCTCGGCCACGCTGGTACAGCACGACGCAGGAGCGGGCTGCCACTTTCTTCCTGGCCATGGCGTCCCGGATCACCGCGAAAGCCTCCGTGGAGGGCGCGTCGGCCGGAACCAGATAATAGGGTTTTTCGAGGTAGCGTGCGTCGATTTCGGCGGCGGGCACGAACTCGCCGATCTCGAGCGTATGCTGCGATACCATCTTCAGTTTCTTGATTTCGTCCGACTCTATATGGATAAACTCGCCCTTTTCGACCTCATAGCCTTTTACCTGCTCCGCCGCCTCGACCGTGTCGCCGGTCTCCTCGTCGATATAAGCGCTCTTGACCGGGAGACCGTCCTTGCGGTTCAGGATCCTGAAATGCACTTTCTCGGCCTCGCTGACGGCGCCGATGATCTTGACGCCACAGGAAACCGATCCGACTTTCATAAAGCCCTTCCAGGCAGCTCGCGGCGTCGCCATGTCGATCACTCATTTGTCGAACGGACGGAACGGCTGCGAGCCGAAATCGTTCCGCCATGGCAGGCTGTTCCATATGCCGGCCCGGACGTTCGTTTCAGTTTCGTCAGGGGAATAGCGGAATGGCCCAACGCAGCGCAGGATTGCTCATCTTTCGCCGAAGGGAAGGACATCTCCAGGTCTTGCTGGTGCATCCGGGCGGACCATTCTGGGCGAAGAAGGACGACGGCGCATGGTCGATCCCGAAGGGCTTGGTCGACGAGAACGAGGACGAGCTGGCGGCAGCAAAACGCGAGGCAGAAGAGGAGCTAGGCGTCGCCATCGATGGCGTTTTCGAACACCTTGGCAGCTACAGGCAGCCGGGCGGCAAGCTCGTCATCGCATGGTGCGTCGAGGCGGATTTCGACAGCGACGCCGTCAACAGCAACACCTTCGTCATGGAATGGCCGCCGAGGTCCGGCTCGATGAAGGAATTTGCCGAAGTCGACAGAGCGGGCTGGTTCTCCCTGCCTGAAGCCAACCTCAAGATCCTGAAAGGCCAGCGCGCCATGCTGGCGGAGTTTGCCGGTCGGCATGGCGACGGATGAATTTGTTTCAGCCAAGGTCTTAGGGCAGCGCTCGGGCTTCCTCACCGCTCTGCTTTAAGCGCGTTGCGGCCGCAGCGTGCGCAACGTGATCGAATAGCGGTGCTCGGCAACCGGCGAAATGCTGTGCTCCCATTCGTTACGCGCGGCACCCGTCATCAGATAGGCCGATCTTGGATCGACGGTGACCGTCTTGCGGTCCCATCGCGTGCCGTTTTTCCGGCGCAGGCGGAAGCTGCAGGCGGCCAGCAGCGAAACGCCGGCGACCGCCTCGAAATGAGGCTTGTCGCGGTGCCAGCCGATACCGGCGCCCGGCCGGTACTCGTTGATCAGCACCTGCACGAAGGTTTCGGCGGGCAAGCGGGCAAAGGCTGCAACCTTTTCCCTGAGCGGCAGCAGAAAGCCGGGTATTGGCGGCGCCTCGACGACTTCGCCCCGGTCGTAATCATAACGCTGCCCAAAACCGACGACCCGCCGGTTTGCCAGATGGCCATAGAAGTCGAAGGGCTGAAAAGGCAGGGTTGCGAGCTGGCTCGCCAACGCTGCCTCCTCGTCCGGCGTCATCAGTTCGGGCTGGTAGCGGAATCCTTCCGGCAGGTCGTCGGCGGCGGCAAAGAGATCGCCCTGGCGGGCTGCAGCCGATGTCTTGAGCGGTGCCATCAATCGTATTTGGTGAAGCCCGCCCGTAGCGGCAAGGCTGCTTCGGCAGGAAGAAACCTCGCTCTCCGTGCAGGGTTATTCACACTATGGGGTGGATTGGAGCAGTGCCGAGCATTGGACCTGTCGAGGATGCCTTCAACTGCGATCAGAAGCATCGATTACCAGCCGGCGACGAGGGTACTCTCCGTATGGTTCGTCCCGAGCGGAAACCGCTATGATTACGAGGACGTGCCGCCGCAGATCCACGCGGCATTCCGCAAAGCCTCGTCGAAGGGCCGGTTCTTCAACGCGCATATTCGCGACCGGTACAAATACCATCTGGTCGAGCAGAGCCATTCGAGCTGAGCCGAGGCCATCCGCCTCACCCGGGCCCCTCCATCACCTTGCGCGTGTGGCGGGCGATCACACCTTCCTCGTCGGTCGCCACGACGCGGACTTCCACTTTGCTCTCCGCCTGGCTCATCAGCGCGGCATGAGAGCTGTTGGCGGCCTCGTCGATCGCCACGCCGAGCCAGCCAAGCCTGCCGCAAATCGCTTTGCGGGCCCGGGCAGAGTGCTCGCCGATGCCGCCGGTGAACACCAGGCATTCGAGGCCACCCAGCGTGTTGGCGAGGGCGGCAACTTCCCTGCCGGCGCGGAAGGCGAAAAGCTCCACCGCTTCGCGCGCCCGGCGGTCGTCGCTGGCCTCCAGCGTGCGCATGTCGCCGGAAATGCCGGACACGCCGAGCAGGCCGGATTCCTCATAGAGCATGTCTTGCAGCGCCTGTCCCGAAAGGCCTCTTTCCAGTAGCAGGTACAAAAGCACGCCCGGATCGATGGCGCCGCAGCGTGTGCCCATGACCAGGCCATCAAGCGCCGAAAAGCCCATCGTCGTATCGACGCTTCGCCCGTCGCGCATGGCGCACAGGCTCGCCCCGTTGCCGAGATGGGCGACGATGGTTCTTTTCGCCGCCAGATCGGGCGATATCTGCTTGAGCCGGCCGGCAACATATTCGTACGAAAGCCCGTGAAAGCCGTAGCGGTGGATGCCGTCTGCCTCATAGCGGCGCGGCAGCGCAAAACGGCTGACCAGAGGATCGATGGTCCGATGGAAGGCCGTGTCGAAACATCCGACCTGCGGCAGGTCGGGCCGCAGCGCGGCAAGCGCCCGGATTGGTGCGAGGCTGCGTGGCTGGTGCAATGGCGCAAGCGGGGTCAGCCTGTCGAGAGCCTCGATAACTGTCGGCGTCAGGCGGACAGGTTCGACGAACTCGCGTCCGCCATGGACGATGCGATGGCCGGCGGCGATCAACTTCCTTCCGCCAAGTTCGTTCTCGATCCACTGCAGCATCTGGCCGAGGCCCATGTCGCGTGATGCGTCCGCGGTAAGTGGCCGATCGCACTGCAGCTCCCCATCGGCGGCTTTCGCGGTCAGCCTTGGCGCATCGCCCAGATCCAGCGAACCGCGCGAGGCAAGATCCGGCTCGGCGGACGCTGCAAGGTCGTAAAGTCCGAACTTGATGCTGGACGAGCCGGCATTCAACGCAAGGATCGATCGTCGCATCAATCGCCGGCCCTCGTCGCGCCGTCCTGCGGCCAGGACCATTTCTGGATCTCGGGCATGTCCTCGCCATGTTCGCGGACATAGGCCGTATGCTCAGCCAATTTCCCATGCAGCGCCGCGGCAAGCTCCTTCGCCCGCTCGGCCAGCCCCGGCACGCGCGCGATCGCAGCGAGCGCCAGATGATAGCGGTCGAGCTGGTTGAGCACGACCATGTCGAACGGCGTCGTCGTCGTGCCTTCCTCGCGAAAGCCGTGCACATGGATGTTGTCGTGATTGGCGCGCCGGTAGGTCAGACGGTGAATGAGATAGGGGTAGCCGTGATAGGCGAAGATGACCGGCTTGGCCCTGGTGAACAGTGCGTCGAATCTGTCGTCGGCAAAGCCATGCGGATGCTCGGAATTCGACTGCAAGATCATCAGGTCGACGACATTGACGACGCGGATCTTCAGGTCCGGAATGCCCGAGCGCAGGATGTCGGCTGCGGCAAGCGCCTCCAGTGTCGGCACGTCGCCGGCGCAAGCCAGGACCACATCCGGTTCTTCGCCCTCGGCAACCGTCCCGGCCCATTCCCAGATGCCGGCGCCGGCCTGGCAGTGCGCTTCCGCGTCCTCGGCGGACAGCCATTGCGGCGCCGGCTGCTTGCCGGCGACGATGACGTTGATGCGGTTGTAGGTTTTCAGGCAATGGTCGGTGATCCACAGCAGCGTGTTGGCGTCGGGCGGGAAATAGAGCCTGACCGTGTCGGCCTTCTTGTTGGCGACGAAATCGGCAAAGCCCGGGTCCTGATGGCTGAAGCCGTTATGATCCTGCCGCCAGACATGCGAGGTCAGCAGGTAGTTGAGTGAGGCGATCGGCTTGCGCCAGGCAAGCTCGCCGGAGGTCTTCAGCCATTTGGCATGCTGGTTGACCATGGAATCGACGATGTGGACGAACGCCTCGTAGCACGAGAACAGGCCATGGCGGCCGGTCAGCAGATAGCCCTCCAGCCAGCCTTGGCAAAGATGCTCGCTGAGCACTTCCATGACGCGACCGTCACGGGAAAGATGGACGTCGTAGGGCTCGATCCGCTCCATCCAGACCCGGTCCGTAACCTCGAACACGTCGTCGAGGCGGTTGGAGGACGTCTCGTCGGGTCCCATCAGCCGGAAATTCCTGGCATCGGCGTTCAAGCGGATCACATCGCGAAGATAGCTTCCGACGGTCCGCGTCGCCTCTCCGACAGCACCGCCCGGACGCTGTACGTCGAGCGCCAGGCCTTTCCAGTCGGGAAGCACCAGGTCTTGTTTCAGCAGGCCGCCATTGGCGTAGGGGATTGCGCCCATTCGTCTTGGTCCTGTTGGCGCAAGCGCAGCGAGCTCCGCCAGGAGATGGCCGCCTTTGTCGAACAGTTTTTCCGGCTCGTAACTGCGCATCCAGTCTTCCAGGATCTGGCGGTGCGCCGCATCGCCGCGTGCATTCGACACCGGCACCTGGTGCGAACGCCAGAAATCCTCGACTCGTCTGCCGTCGACCTCTTTCGGCCCGGTCCAGCCCTTTGGGCTGCGCAGCACGATCATCGGCCACAGCGGCCGCTCTCCCTTCCAGCCCGCGGCTCGTGCCGGCTCCTGGATGGAGTGGACCCGGTCGAGCACCGTATCGAGCGTGCGGGCCATCTCGCGATGCATCGCGGCAGGTTCATGACCTTCGACAAAAAAGGTTTCGTAGCCATAGCCGAGGAACAGGCTGCGCAACGCCTCGTCTTCCATGCGGCCGAGGATCGTCGGGCTGGCGATCTTGTAGCCGTTGAGATGCAGGATCGGCAGGACGGCACCATCGGATGCCGGATTCAGGAACTTGTTGGAATGCCAGGCCGCGGCGAGCGGGCCGGTCTCGGCTTCGCCGTCGCCGACGACGCAGGCAACGACAAGGTTCGGATTGTCGAAGGCGGCGCCGAAGGCATGGACCAGTGCATAGCCGAGTTCTCCGCCTTCGTGGATCGAGCCGGGCGTCTCCGGAGCCGCGTGGCTCGGCACTCCGCCGGGAAACGAGAACTGCCGGAACAGCTTTCGCAGGCCGCCTTCGCCCCTGCCGACCTCGGGATAGATCTCGCTGTAGGTGCCCTCGAGCCAGGTGTTCGCGACCATTGCCGGGCCGCCGTGACCCGGACCGCAGATGAACAGGACATCGAGACCACGTTCGCGGATAATCCGGTTCAGATGCACATAGATGAAATTGAGGCCGGGCGTCGTGCCCCAATGGCCGAGCAGCCGCGGCTTGATGTGCTCGGGCCGCAAGGGCTCGCGCAAGAGCGGATTGTCGAGCAGATAGATCTGGCCAACCGAGATGTAGTTCGCGGCGCGCCAGTAGCGGTCCATCAGATCGATCTGGTCAAGGCCGGTCATGTGCGTAGTGGTGCGGGCCTCGTCGTTCATGGAAATGCCTCCGGAATACACTCGTCCGTCGTTATCTGGAGTGGCGTCGCGTCGGAGAAAGGATTTGCCTCGAAATAAGTTTGGGCGGCGCGGCCGGCGCCCGCTTGTCGATCCTGCAACGCGCCTCGCCAGACAAAAGCGGGTCGGTCTTTTGGGGAACCTCGGGGCTTGCCAACGGTTAGGAAGATGCACCGCATTGCTTGAATCCAAGGGGACCGCCGAGGCCCTGAGATATGAGCCGGCCGAAGTGCCGTTGAGCAGGTTGGGCGATTGCAGCGGAAGCCCTAGGAGGAGCAGAAAGATGCTCGATCTCTCCCATGCCCGCAACCAAATGGTCGATATCCACCTGAGCCGCCGTGGCATTCGCGACCGCAATGTCCTTCTAGCGATGCGCGAGGTCCCGCGCGAGGCTTTCGTCGAGCCTGGTTTCGAAGAATTCGCCTATGAGGACGGGCCGCTGCCGATCGCCGAAGGTCAGACGATATCGCAGCCCTATATCGTTGCGTTCATGATCGAAATGGCAGAGGTCGGAGCCGGTGACCACGTCCTCGAGGTCGGCACCGGATCAGGCTATGCGGCTGCCGTGATGAGCCGTATCGTCGAACGCGTCTACACGATCGAGCGCCACGCCGCGTTAGCTGAAACGGCGAGGCAACGGTTCAAAAAGCTCGGCTACGATAATATCGAAGTCCGCACCGGCGATGGCACTAAGGGCTGGCCAGAGGCGGCACCCTTCGATGCGATCCTGGTTGCGGCCGCCGGACCCGGCGCACCTCTCGCTCTGCAGGAACAGCTCGACGTCGCCGGCCGGCTTGTCATCCCGGTCGGCGACGAATTCGACTCGCAGCGCCTGCTCAAGGTCACCCGGACCGGCGCAGCAACTTACACCGAGGAGGATTTCGGCGGCGTGCGGTTTGTTCCGCTGATCGGCGAGCAAGGCTGGGGCGAGCCAGGCAGCGACAGCCAGATAGCGGCCGAGCTTCCGCACCGGCATCAGCGCAGGAGCAGCCTGCCGCAGATGATCGCGGCCGCCGCCGAGCCGCTTCCGGATTTCGACGATCCGGCCTTCGGTGCGCTGTTCGACCGGTTTGCCGACCGCCGCGTCGTCTTGCTCGGCGAAGCCAGCCACGGCACGTCGGAGTTCTACCGTGCGCGCGCCGCGATCACTCGCAGGCTGATCGGGAAGCATGGCTTCACCATCGTCGCGGTCGAGGCCGACTGGCCCGATGCCGCGGCGATCGACCGTTACGTCCGCCATCGGCCGCCGCGGCCGGGCGCCGCGCCGCCGTTCCAGCGCTTTCCCACCTGGATGTGGCGCAACACCGACGTCGCGGCGTTCGTCGACTGGATGCGAGTGCGTAATGAGCGGATCAGCAAATCCTCCCGGCGGGCCGGATTCTATGGCCTGGACATCTACAATATGGGCGGATCGATTGCAGCGGTCCTGCAATATCTCGACCGGGTCGATCCGCAGGCGGCGAGGATCGCGCGCGAACGCTATGGCTGCCTGACGCCGTGGCAGAACGACCCGGCCACCTATGGCCGTGTCGCACTCACTTCCGGTTACCAGAAATGCGAGAAGGCTGTGCTCGAGCAATGCCGGGAACTGCTTTCCAGAGAGCTCGACTATGCGCAGCAGGACGGTATCGATTTCCTCGACGCCACCCAGAACGCCCGCCTGGTCGCCTCCGCCGAGCGTTATTACCGCACCATGTATTATGGCGGCGCGCAGTCCTGGAACCTGCGCGACACCCACATGTTCGAAACGCTGGAGCACCTGCTGCAGGCCCGCGGCCCGAATGCCAAGGCGGTAGTATGGGCACATAATTCCCATATCGGCGATGCCCGCTATACCGAAATGGGGATCGTCAGGGACGAACTGAATATCGGCCAGCTCTGCCGCCAGCGTTTTGGCGACGAGGTTGCCTTGATCGGGCTCAGTACGCATTCCGGGACGGTGGCCGCCGCCACCGACTGGGACGGCGACATGGAAGTGAAACCGGTTCGGCCTTCCCACAACGACAGCTATGAGCGGCTTTGCCACGACAGCGGCGTCTCGCCTTTCCTGCTCGATTTCGAGCGCGACGACACGCTGCGCGAACGGCTTCTGGAGCGCCGGCTGGAACGCTTTATCGGCGTCATCTACCGGCCCGAAACCGAGCTCCACAGCCATTATGCGGACGCCTCGCTCGCCCGCCAGTTCGATGCTTTCGTCTGGTTCGATGAAACCTGTGCCGTGACGCCGCTTGGGCCGGAACATGCGGGGACAGGCCTTCCCGAGACCTATCCTTTCGGGCTGTAGCGAATTTGGACCCTGGGAAAGCGGAAAATCAAAAGAAGGAGGTCACCGATGGCCGGAAAAAAGACTCATGAGCAGCAATTGCGCATCATCGAAGAGCGCGAGAACACGAAAAACGCCGGCAAGGATTTCGACGCGGAAGCGGATTTGAAAAAGACCAGGCAAGAGCGCGAGGCGTTCCGGCGCGGTGCCGAGCTCAGATCGGACCCGAAGGATATTGCCGATCCCGACGATCGCAACATCATCCGCGGCGAGCACCAGGAAAGCGCCCACAACAAGCATCGCGCCGACCGCTGAACGGCCGGATCGCTTGACGTTAAGACAATACGGCGCCGGGTCCGTTCCCTGATCTGACGGATGCAGCGTTCGTGGCCGCAAAATTGGCGGACGAGGGCGCCGTCTCGATCCCTGGCGCTATTCGACAAAAAATGTCGCGGCGACAGCAATTGAGACGAGGCTCAGCATCGCCAGGCCTGCCCTGGCGACATGCGAAGCCTCCCAGACGTTGCGCAAATCTCTCCAGTCGCCAGTCTGCTTTCGAGAGAACATTGAAAAGAACGTCGCGGCGGATTTCGGCAGGGCAGTGTCTTGCACCCAGAAATTATTGACGGGGTGCGTGACCAACCAATAGGTCGCGTGCTCCGCCAGCAGGAAGACAAGCGCCGCCAAGGTCCACCAGAATTGGGCGCTTGGATAGGGCGTCAGGTAAAGCAGGACGGCGAGTGCAATGATGCCGCCGATCTCGGCGAACCCGCCGATCGTGAAGCCGGGATAGTAGATCGCCTGCACTGATCTGTAGGTGGCCTCCTTGAGGCGCAACTTGCCGGGCAATTCCAAAGCGTGCGCGAGCGAGAGCGCCATCGAGACGGCGACCAGCAGAAGCGTGGCGATCGTCAATGCGCGCATGTTCCTGCTCCCGACCATGCCCTCGTGGTGCGCGCGTAGATAGGGTGGTTGGTGATCCGGTAAAGGCAACGACACCCGACTTCGCTGGCAAGTCCGGTTCGGTCATTCCCCGATCTGGCTGGTCGACCGTTCGTGGACTGTGGCGCCGGTCTGCGCGTCGACCGCGACCATGCTGACCTCGTAGCCCCAGAGCTTGCGGATATGCCGCAGTGTGGCGTCGCGGCTGCCGCCTTCCAGCACTATGCCGTCCTTGACCTTATGCTGCAGGCGCAGATGCCGGTCGCCGAGCAGGTCCACGTCCACCACCTGGATGTCCGGCCGGCTGGCGCCGATATCGTAGCTGTGGGCGAGTGCGGCGCGGATGCTCTCGTAGCCGCGCTCATTGTGTATCGA
The DNA here is from genome assembly GCF_040319815.1 of Mesorhizobium sp. M0854. Taxonomy (NCBI): domain Bacteria; kingdom Pseudomonadati; phylum Pseudomonadota; class Alphaproteobacteria; order Hyphomicrobiales; family Phyllobacteriaceae; genus Mesorhizobium; species Mesorhizobium sp. M0854. The sequence continues at coordinate 54,408 of NZ_JAMYOL010000013.1, read as the reverse complement.
GGCGACTTCGTAGTGCGGATCGTTGGCCGCATCGGCAAGCACAAAGAACCGCCATTTCCGGATCAGGGTAGGGCTCAGATACTGGCGGATGAAGGACTCGTCGCGATGGTTGGCCCAGGCGTCCAGCAGGGTCTGGCGCCAGTCGCCATTGCCGGCGATATCGGGAAACCAGTCGCGGTCCTCGGCGGTCGGCGCGGTCGAGATGCGCTGGATGTCCTGCATCATGTCGAGGCCCAGCGCGTAAGGGTTGATACCGGAAAAGCGCGGATCGTCGAAGCCCGGCTGGAAGATCACGTTCGAATGGTTGCGCAGGATCTCCAGCATGGCACCTTCGCCGATCAGGCCGCGGTCGAACAAAAGGTTCATCAGCGTGTAATGCACGAAGGTGGCGCAGCCCTCGTTCATCACCTGCGTTTGGCGCTGCGGATAGAAATACTGCGCGATGACGCGGACAATCCGGATGACCTCACGCTGCCAGGGTTCCAGGATCAGGCTGTTCTTCTCCAGGAAATAAAGCAGGTTTTCCTCGGGCAGCTTGAGCGATTTCTTGCGTTCCGCCATGATGTCCGTCTCGCGGGGCTTGGCGCCGTCCTTCGAAGGCGGCAGCGTGCGCCATAGGTCATTGTAGGAACGCTCCTCGTATTCCAGGCGCTCGCGAACGCCCTCGCGCTGCTTTTCCGACGACAGCTTCGGCGGCCGGTGATATCTGAACACGCCCTGCTCCATCAGCGCATGTGCGGCATCGAGGATCTCTTCCACCGCATCGACGCCATGCCGCTCCTCGCAGCGGGCAATGTAACCCTTGGCGAAGTCGAGATAACTGAGGATGGCGCTGGCGTCCGTCCACTGCTGGAACAGATAATTGTTCTTGAAGAAATGGTTATGGCCGAGTGCCGCGTGCGCCGTCACCAGGGCCTGCAGGGCCATGGTGTTTTCTTCCATCAGATAGACGATGCAGGGATTGGAATTGATGACGAGTTCATAGGCAAGCCCCCGTCCGCCTTTGCGATACAGCAATTCCTGGTAGAGGTAGTGCTTGCCGAACGACCAGTGCCGGTACATCAGCGGCATGCCGACCGAGGAATAGGCGTCGAGCATCTGTTCGGACGAGATTATCTCCATCTGTACCGGATAGACGTCGAGGTGGAGCTCTTCGGTGGCGATCGCCTCGATGGTCTCGTAGGCGCGCGACAGCGTCCTGAAATCCCAGTCGGAACCGGAAAACAACAACCCGGATTTGCTCGCCATCAGCCCCCTCTTTCACCGCTCTTTTGATAACCCGGCTGTCTGGCGAAGAGCTGGCGGAAAACCGGGTAGATGTCGGCCGCCGTGGCGATGCGGCTCATCTGGAAGTTCGACCACCTCAGCTTGACCGCACTGTAGGCACGCCACAGCGACGTGCCGTTGTCGGTGGCGCCGAAGATGTGGCTCTCGCGCTCGTCGAGGATCTCGACGTAGGCAAAATACTGGCAAAGCCGCATGATCTGTTCGTCGAGCAGGGTGATGCAGCGCTCCGAATCGGTGACGAAATTGTCGCCGTCCGAGGCCTGGGCGACATAGATGTTCCATTCGCGGCTGGGATAGCGCTGCTCGACGATGCGGTGCATCTCCTCGAGCGCCGTGGAAACCACGGTGCCGCCGCTCTGGGTGTTGTAGAAAAAGGTCTCCTCGTCCACCTCCTGCGCCTCGTGCGTGTGGCGGATGAAGACCACCTCGGTCCGGTCGTAGCGCCGTTTCAGGAACAGGTGCAGCAGCACGAAGAAGCGCTTGGCCAGATCCTTCTCGCGTTCGCCCATCGAGCCGGACACGTCCATCAGGCAGAACATCACCGCATTGGCATTCGGCACCGGCTGGGCGTCGAAGCGGTTGAAGCGGATGTCGACCGGGTCGACATAGGCGATTCGCTTGCGGCGGCGCTCCAGCCGCTCAAGCTCTTCCTGCAGCGCCACGATGCGCTGGCGCATCTCGGCGTTCTGCGGCTTCGCCTCCAGCGACGTGATCTCCTGCGCGATTGCGTCGAGTTCCTCCTGCTTGGGGCGCCTGAGTGCTATGCGGCGGCCATGGCTGTTGCGCATCGTGCGCCCGACATTGATGTTGGTCGGCGAGCCGGTCGCGGCGAAGCCGGCCCGGCGCGGCTTGAAAGCAAGGATCTCCTTGAGGTTGAGCTTGACCATATCAGGCAGTTCGAGGTCTTCGAAAAAGAGGTCGAGAACCTCTTCGCGCGACAGCACGAAACGGAAATCGTCCTCCGATTCGGTTCTTCCCGGGGCTGATCCCATGCCGCCGCCCTGGCCGGGCTTGGGCAGCCGGTCGCCTGGGGTGAAATGCTTGTTGCCGGGCAGGACGTGCTGGCGGCTGCCGCTGTTCCTGGCATCGTTGAAGCTCGGCTCGCCGGTACCCCGCACCGGCATCGAAACGGCATGCTCGGCGTCCACGTCGGCGATCTTGCCGGCGCGGATCTGATCGCGGATGGTGCGCTTCAACTCTTCGCGCGCCCGCCGCAGGAAACGCTGCCGATTGCCGAGGCTTTTGTCCTTCGGGTTCAGTCGGCGATCAATGAAGATCGGCATATGTTACCCCGGGCTGGCTTCAACCCGCCTTGTTCACCCGCATGTACCAGTCCACCAGCCGGCGGACCTGGCGCTCGGTGTAGCCGCGCTGGATCATCCGCTGCACGAATTCGGTATGCCGCTTCTCCGTCACGCTGTCCTGCTTGGAGCCGAAGCTGATCACCGGCAGCAGGTCCTCGACCTGCCCGAACATCCGCTTCTCGATGACTTCGCGCAGCTTCTCATAGCTTGTCCATGACGGGTTGCGGCCATGGTTTCTGGCCCGCGCGCGCAGCGTGAACTTCACCACTTCGTTGCGGAAGTCCTTGGGATTGGCGATGCCGGCCGGCTTTTCGACCTGCGACAATTCGTTGTCCAAGACCTCGCGATTGAGGATCTGGCCGGTATCGGTATCCTTGTAGTCCTGATCCTCGATCCAGGCATCGGCGTAGGCGATATAGCGGTCGAACAGGTTCTGGCCGTATTCGCTGTAGGATTCCAGATAGGCCTTCTGGATCTCGTGGCCGATGAACTCGGCATAACGGGTGGCCAGCTCCGACTTTATGAAATCGAGATAGTCCGCCTCGGTCTCCTTCGGGAACTGCTCGCGCTTGATCGCCTCTTCAAGGATGTACATCAGATGCACCGGATCGGCCGCCACCTCTTCGGTGTCGTAATTGAAGGTCTGCGACAGGATCTTGAAGGCGAAGCGGGTGCTGACGCCGGTCATGCCTTCGTCGACGCCGGCGGCGTTTCGGTATTCCTGGACCGACTTCGCCTTGGGATCGGTTTCCTTGAGGTTCTCGCCGTCATAGACGCGCATCTTGGTGTAGAGCGGCGAATTGTCGTGTTCGGCCAGGCGGGTCGAGACGGTGAACCGGCTGAGGATATCGAGCACTTCCGGAGCGCAGGGGCTGTTAGCCAATTCGCTTTCGCGCAACAGCTTCTCGTAGATCTGCCGCTCTTCGGTGACGCGCAGGCAATACGGCACCTTGACCACCAGGATGCGGTCGAGGAACGCCTCGTTGTTCTTGTTGTTCTTGAACTGCAGCCATTCCGATTCGTTGGAATGGGCAACGATGATGCCCTGATAGGGGAAAGCGCCGAAATTCTCGGTGCCGTTGTAGCTGCCTTCCTGGGTGGCGGTCAGCAGCGGATGCAGCACCTTGATTGGCGCCTTGAACATCTCGACGAATTCGAGCAGCCCTTGCGTCGTCCGGTTCAGCCCGCCGCTATAGGAGTAGGCGTCCGGATCGGACTGGCTGAAGTTTTCCAGCTGCCTGATGTCGACCTTGCCGACCAGGGCCGAAACGTCCTGGTTGTTCTCGTCGCCCGGCTCGGTCTTGGCAATGCCGATCTGGCGCAGCCTGGACGGCATCAGCTTGACGACGCTGAATTTGGAGATGTCGCCGGACAATTCGTCGAGGCGCTTGGCCGCCCAGGGCGAGATCAGGCCGTTCAGCCGCCGCCGGGCGATGCCGTATTTGTCCTCCAAAAGGTCGCCCATGCGGTCGGGATCGAACAGCCCGAGCGGCGATTCGAAGACCGGGCTGACCTGGCCGCCGACCTTCAGCGTATAGATCGGACGCTGCTCCATCAGCCTTTTCAGCTGCTCCGCAAGCGAGGACTTGCCGCCGCCGACCGGGCCAAGCAGATAGAGGATCTGCTTGCGTTCCTCGAGCCCTTGCGAGGCATAGCGGAAATAACCGGCGATACGCTCGATCGTATCCTCCATGCCGTAAAAGTCGGCGAAGGTTGGATAGATCTTGATCGTCCGGTTCGAAAAAATACGGCCGAGCCGCTCGTCCTTGCTGGTATCGACAAAGGTCGGCTCGCCGATCGCCTCGACCATCCGTTCGGGTGCCGAGGCGTACATCGACTTGTCCTCGCGGCAGGCAAGCAGATATTGCTGGAGGCTTATCTCCTCCTGAGCCGCATTCTTGTAAACCTCGGAAAACAGATCGAAGACGTCGGATTGATTCTCACGCATGGTATTCCTAGCCCCGGAGCCGGTGTGGCTGCACGTTTGTCTCTTGAACAACCAAATGTCAGAAAGCCCTTGTGGTTCCCTTCACTTCGCAGAGAGTGCATGTGATCGAAGGATAAGAGTCTAGATAAGGACATCCTGAGTGCAGACAAGGCGTGCAACGTCCTGACCGAGGCATAAAATCCTGAATTGCACCGCGCCCCGCTGACGACCCCTAACGAGACGGAGGAACGGTTCGGGTCCTTCCCGGTTGTGAGGGAAAGGAGACGGTCGATGTCTGGGAATAGTTTGTGGTTGCTCGTTGTTGCAGGCGGTCCACTGCTGCTGGCAATCCTGATCGCCTACGCCCTGCTCACGCAGCGCCGTCGCGGCCCGGCGGAGCGCAGGGAAAGCGAGCGCGCCACCGAGCGCCTGTATCAGGAAAAGAAGGACTGACCGACAGGATCGCAGCTCAGCTGCCGGCGGCCGCCAGCCCGGTCGCTTTTTCGGCGCGCAGCAGCATGCCAAACAGGTCACGCGGCTCATCGGGATCGGCCAGAAGGTCTAGTTCCTCGTAAAGGCCGGTCCGCTGAAGCTGATCGCGAACGTAACGCAACGCGGAAAAATCCTCGATCGCAAAGCCGACGGAATCAAACAATGTGATCTGTCGGGCGCCCGTCCGGCCTGCTGCCTTTCCTGTCATCACCTGCCACAATTCGGTGACCGGATGATCCGCATCGAGCTGCTGGCTCTCGCCTTCGATGCGCGTCTGCGGCGGATATTCGACGAAAATATCCGAGCGCAGCAGAATGTCGCGATGCAGCTCGGTCTTGCCCGGGCAATCGCCGCCTACCGCGTTGATGTGCACGCCGGATCCCACCATGTTGTCGGTCAGGATTGTTGCCGACCGCTTGTCGGCGGTAACCGTGGTGATGATCTCTGCACCTTCAACGGCTTCCTGCGCCGACGCGCAGAGCTTGATGTCGAAGCCCAGGCCGGCAAGGTTCTTCATGCATTTGGTCGAGGCCGCCGGGTCGATATCGTAGAGGCGCAGCCTGTCGACGCCAAGCAGCGCCTTGAAGGCGATCGCCTGAAATTCCGATTGCGCGCCATTGCCGATGATCGCCATGCACCTGGCGGCCTCTGGAGCGAGGTATTTCGCCGCGACGGCCGAGCTTGCGGCGGTTCTGAGCGCCGTCAGGATGGTCATTTCCGAAAGCAGCATCGGATAGCCGTTGCCGACATCGGCAAGCACGCCGAAAGCGGTCACGGTCTGGCGGCCGTCACGCGTGTTCTTCGGATGCCCGTTGACGTATTTGAAGCCGTAAAGCTGCCCGTCGCTGGTCGGCATCAGCTCGATGACGCCGTCAATGCTGTGCGAGGCGACGCGCGGCGTCTTGTCGAACAGCTCCCAGCGCCTGAAATCCTCTTCGATATAGGCGGCAAGCTCGACCAGAAAGCGCTCGATGCCGATGGCAAGCACCAGCTTCATCATGCGGTCGACGCTGACGAACGGGACGATGTTCAAATTGGCGGTCATGGCTCAGAACCCCCTCGTCGGGCGGTCCATGATCCGCCGGCCCATCAGGCTTGCGGTCAGGTCAACCAAAAGCGTGGCGGTGCGGCCGCGCTCGTCAAGAAATGGGTTGAGCTCGACCAGGTCGAGACTGGTGACGAGGCCGCTGTCATGCAGCATTTCCATCGCCAGATGCGCCTCGCGGAAGGTGGCGCCGCCGGGAACGGTGGTGCCCACCGCCGGGGCGATCGACGGGTCGAGAAAATCGACGTCGAGGCTGACATGGAGCATGCCATTGGCGGCGCTCACCCGTTCGAGAAAGGCGCGAAGCAGTTGCGCTATGCCGTGCTCGTCGATCGAACGCATGTCGTGGACCGTCACGCCGGCTCTGCGCAATGCATCCCGTTCCGCCAGGTCCACGCTGCGGATCCCCAGCGCGCATATGCAAGCCGGCTCCACCTGTGCTGCAAGGCGGGGGAAATAGCCCTCGAAGCCGGGCTGCCCGCTTGCATAGGCCAGCGGCACGCCATGCAGATTGCCGCTGGTCGTCGTGTCGAGCGTATGAAAATCGGGGTGGGCGTCGAGCCACAGCACGAAGAGCGGCCGACCGGCATTCGCCGCGCGGCGGGCTATGCCGGCGAGCGTGCCGGCCGAAATGCTGTGGTCGCCGCCGAGAAAGATCGGCATCGCATCGGCGCTTGCGGCATAGGCAGTTTCGCTGATCGCTGCCGTCCAGGCGGCGATTTCCGGCAGCGCCTTCACCGCCGCGTTGCCGTGTACGACAGGGCGCATATCGGCAGGGACAATCGTTCCGAGGTCGGTCAGCGTATGGCCAAGCTCGGTCAGCGCGCCGGCCAGACCGGCCGTGCGAAGCGCGCTCGGCCCCATCTCGCAGCCCATGCGGCCTGAGCCGGCCTGGATCGGCGCCCCAACGATCGTGCAATGCATTGTCATACCCACCGAATTACGATGGCTTTATTGAAGCGGGCATCGCTGGCAGAATGAACATGTCAAATTGGCAAATTTGTTGAAGTGCCCTACCATTGTGGCACGATCTACTTCCGCTGTGAGCAATCATGGACCAACTTGACGAGCGGATCATCACCTCTTTGCGGCACGACGCCCGGCGCAGCATTTCCGACCTTGCCGTCAGCCTGGGTGTCTCCCGGGCAACGGTAAGGTCCCGGATCGAGCGACTTGAAAGAGACGGCGTCATCGTCGGCTACACCGTCATTCTACGCGCCGACGCGGTCGATCAGCGGGTGCGTGGCATCATGATGATCGAGATCGAGGGCCATGCCGCCGATCGCGTCATCCGGGCGCTGGGCGGCTTCTCCGAGGTCTCGACCATCCACACCACCAATGGCCGGTGGGACCTGGTGATAGAACTCGGAACCCAGACGCTGAGCGAGTTCGATGCGGTGCTGAGACGTATCCGGCTGATTCCCGGAATTACCGGCAGCGAAACAAGCCTGCTCCTGGCAACGCCGCGCACCACCAAGGCGCGGCTGTGATCTTCGCCCTTGACCTCCAGCGGCAATGAAATCCCAAGCCAGGGAACCTTCAATTGCCGCCGCGGTTAGAGCAATTCCAGGAAAAGTGTGAAACGGTTTTCCGTTCGGAATTGCGTCAAAACAAGAGAGATCGGTTCAGCGTTTCCCCCGATGAACCGTTCTAGGCTCGGACAGCCCTTCTTCGAGGAAGAACAATCATGGCTCACGCCCAGCAGGAACTGGTCGAATTCGTTATCAGCAAAGCGTTCAATCCGGTCATGCGGGCCAAACCAGACGGAAAATCCGATGCCGAACGCAAGACGCTCGAGCACGTCCAGCAAGCCACGAAGACCGAGATCGAGCGCTATCGCCATTACGGCTCGGCCGAGGAGGTCGCGACCAATTTCAAGCGCGACCTGAGCTCAGATGCCGCCAAAAAGTTGCACGCCCAGCTGCGGCGCCTGCATCTGCCGACGATCGAGGATATTCGCGACGAATTTGAGGACAAAGCCCGCAAGCTTGGGGTCAAGGCCTCGTCGTAGATCCGCGACCGGTCCTCGGTGACGTCCGTCAGGCTGTCATCACAAACCGTCCTTGGTCGGAGGCCACCCTGACCGAACCGTCTCGGGGATGTTGTCCGACGTCAGATCGCCCCGATTGAGCTTTTCAATCGCTTCATCGGCTTCGCTTTCGTCGAGACCGGAAAGCGGCAACCCGCCGACCACGACGGCTTCGTCGCTCTCGCTGTCATAGACCTCCCAGAGGCCTTCCGGATTCTGTCGTTTGTCGAATGGCATGGCACTCCCCAACACCGCTATTGTACGCCTGCCACCCATTTCAGGGCCTGGGCTTTTTCGTCCTCCGGGAACACCCGCGCCTCGATTTGCGGAAACAGCGCGTCCGTCATTTCCGTGGCTGCCTTGATCCACTGCTTGTTGGAAATCACGGCGGCACGTTTGAAGCGGTGGACCTCGCCAAGTTTGCTCAGCCCATACTGCAGGTCGCGCCGCAAGGCGCCAGCCGTCATGTCCTCGAAATCGGCAAGATCGGTCAGGACGCCGATGTCCTTATGGTCGCTCAGTTTCGCTTCGATTGCCGGGATGACTTTGTCGTAGTCGTCCGCCGTCACGGTGCCGGTGACACGAAAGGCGGCGACATTCTGGGGAGCGGAAATCATCTCGATCATTTTTTCCTCCGGTCTCTGACTTGCTGCCTGCCCGAAACAAACTCGGGCCATTGGCGGATGTTCCCTGCCGGAGGCGTGCTTGGCTTCAACCTGACATGGTTAGAACGACGATCGGCCGGCCTCCCCGACCGGCGCTCGGATCGCCTGGGTGACGACGGTATAACGCGTGATTTGACCCTCCTCGGGGTCCTCCCCGTGGAAATGGATCGCTGCGTTCAGCGGCAGGTGGGCAGTGCTGCCAAACTGCTTGACGGCGGAGACATGCACGATCTGCACGTCGGGGTCGCGCTTCATGGCGTCCATCGCCGCAAGCTCGGCGCTGCTGCTGCCGCCGATCCGCCAGCTGGCTTCCAGCACTCCCGATCGCCAGATGCCCGAGGAATCGACACCTTGGCCGATGTCGTAGTTGCGCCGTGAGGCAAAGAATCCGGGATAGCCATCCATCGCGGCGTCGTAGATCCTCGCCTGCGCCACAGCCAAACTTAGCGCCGGAGAAAGCTGCAGCCCGTCCAGCGCCTCCCATCCGCCGCGCACGACGACCAGATCGGATCCGCCGTAAACGGGCTGTCCGGCATTGTCGGCCGTCATTCGCTGCACGCCGTAATAGGCGACCGATGTTCCGTCGATCGCCGTTCTGCCAATGCTCAGCGTGACGATGTCGCGAAGCTCCGTTTCGAGAACAAGGCCGTATTCCCTCAGGTCGGAGGATGGATATCGTTCCAGCAGCCTTTCGATGTCGGCAACGGTCGCGGCGGTGTGCTGGTCGCGGCCCCGCGAAGCGCGCGGTGGCTTGAACCGGACCAGCCCTAGCTGCAGCAGACGTTCCGCTGCGCGCAGCGCGTCATCGCGTGAAAATGCGGTATAGCCGGGCAGTACGGCAGCGCCGACGGCTCTGCCGAAGCCGGCTGGCCATTCTTTTGGCCGTGCCGCCGACCTGTCCACCAGCTCGTGGGTTATGGCCTTGGTGGTTGCGAGGCGCCAGGGCACCACACCGCCGAAGAGGTCCTCCGGCCCGTTTATGCCCAGTTGGAGCGCATCGACGGCAAGCAGGCTGTCGTCCGGCACGAAATACAGTCGGCGACCGTCACCGCCGCCGTCACTCAGGCCCTCGCGGAAGGCAAAGCCCTTCAACGCCGCAATCGTGCGCGCAACGGCAGCGACGGTTTCCCGCTCGTGGGTATAGATTGTCTCGCCGCCCGGCACGGAGAATGCGACCACAACACCTTTCGCCCCGCTTGGTTGCTTACCGCTTAGCCCGGTCATGTCGCGCCCTTCGTCCATTGCCGAGCCCATTGCCGTTTCCGCGGCGATGCGTCCGAACCGAAAAACCCGCTTCCTCGGCGAATGTTCCGGCCAACGGCCGGCAATCCGGTTTGACTGGGTTTGACCGGGGCGGCGACCGGAACATCGGCGGCTCGTAGCTGTTTATGAGGGAACGTCAGACAGGGAGATGGAGACCATGGCTTTCACTCTCAAAAGCTCTGCCTTTGCCGATGGCGAAAAAATACCGCCGCGCTATTCCCGCGACGGCGGCAACGTCTCGCCGCCATTGGAGTGGACGGACGCGCCGCAACGAACCAAAAGCTTCGTCCTGGCCGTCGAGGACCCCGACGCCCCTTCAGGCATGTTCCGTCATTGGGCGGTCTACGACATCGACGCACAGCGCAACTTTCTTCCCGAAGGCACGACCGCCGGCGCCAAGACCGAGAGCCTCGGACACGGCGTCAACGATTTCGGCAATCCTCATTATGACGGCCCCCAGCCGCCGCCTGGGCATGGGCTCCACCATTACCATTTCCGGCTTCTTGCACTCGACGCCGAGACGCTTCATCTCGGCGAGAAGGCTGCCGTCGAAGACGTGCTGAAACAGGCCGAGCCGCACGTCGTGGGAGAGGCCGAGCTCGTCGGCACGTTCGAACGGGCTTGAGGACGCCACGCCACCCCGTCGCCTGGTTCGGCACAAACGGAGAAGCATGATGGACAACAAATCAAACCCTGTCGACCAACCCATATCCGGCAAGAAAGCCAGCGGCAGCGACAAGGCCGAGGCACCGAAGGAAGCAGGCGATCAGGCACGGAAAGCCCAGGAGTGGGGCGGCGGCTCAAAGGCCTCGAAAGGCGCGATATCGCCGCAGGATCGCAAAAATCAAAACTCCAGCCAGCGCAGCTGATACCGGTCCGTCATCCGGCAACGCGTCTGAAGCGGCGGGCAAGGCCGGGCTGGAGGCACTGCGCTGCGCCTCAAATCGCTAGCGGTTCATGTTCATGATCGCATTCATCGGCATCAAATTGTGGTCGAGATTGGCCATGATCCAGATCGAGCCGCCGATCACCAGAACTACGATCAGCACGCCGAAGGCAAGCGCCAGGGCGTTGTTGGTGTTGTCCGGTCCCGTCGTGATGTGCAGGAAGAAGACGAGATGCACGCCCATCTGGGCGATCGCCAGCACGACCAGCGCCACCGGAATGCCGGGTGCCCATATCAGGTTGGTTCCGGGCAACCAGAACGAGGCGATGGTCAGCAGCGTTGCCAGCCCGAGGCCGATCACATAGCCGCGTAGCCCGGATCCGACCTCGGTGTCGCCGAGGTATTCGTCACCCGGCGCCGTATCGATGTCGTAGCGCTCCAGGCCATCGGTGTCGCGCCGTTGCGCGTGGCGATCGTCCGCATTGCTCATCGACTTGCTCCCAGGAGATAGACCACCGTGAACAGGGCGACCCAGATGATGTCGAGGGCGTGCCAGAACAGGCTGAAGCACATGAAACGCCGAAGAATATCGTCGCGGAATCCCTTGGCGAAGATCTGCGCCATCATCGTGAGCAGCCACAGCAGCCCCGCCGTCACGTGAAGGCCATGGCATCCCACCAGCGTGAAGAATGCCGACAGGAAAGCGCTGCGCGTCGGTCCGGCACCGCTGGCAACCATATGCGCGAACTCGCGCAACTCGAGCAGGATGAAGCTGGCGCCGAGCACGAAGGTGACAGTCATCGCGACATAGAACCAGGAGCTTCGCCGCGCTGTCACGGCAAGGCTGGCGAGACCGCAGGTAAAGCTCGACAACAGCAAAGCGGCCGTCTCGATCGCGACGTTGCGCAGGTCGAACAGCTCGGCCCCGCTCGGCCCGCCCGCCGTCTTGCCCGCCAGCACGGCATAGGCCGCGAAGAAGGCCGAGAACATCACGATGTCGCTCAGAAGGAAGATCCAGAAGCCGTAGCCCACGACGATCCGGATCGGTGCCGGGCCGCCGTCGCCGTGGCCGGGTGCATGGCCGTGCCCGCCATGGAGGCGGTAGGGGTCACGCTCTCGAACGTCGATCGCGGTCATGGCCTTGGCCCCGTGTAAGTGGCCAGCGCCTCGCGGCGCGCACTTCGGTTGGCGCGGTCGATCCGGGCGACTTCGGCGGCAGGAATGACGTATTCGGGGATGTCGCGCCACGCGAATACGACGAAGGTGGCCAAAGCACCGAGCGCGCCGAGCGCCACCATCCACCAGATGTGCCAGATGAGAGCAAAGCCCATCACGGTCGCAAAGAAGGCGCAGATGAACCCGGTGGGACTGTTGCGGGGCATCTCGATCGGCTCGTAGTCAGGCTCGTCGCGCAGCCGGTTTTGCTCGCGTGCCCGCTGCTTGATGCTCCAGTAGGGCTCTTCGCCCTCGACATGCGGAAGCGCGGCGAAGTTGAATACCGGCGGCGGCGAGGGCGTGGCCCATTCCAGCGAGCGGCCGTCCCAGGGATCTCCGGTGGCGTCGCGAAGCGCCGCGCGCTGCCGGATGCTGACGACGAGCTGTACGATCTGCGCGACCACGCCGGCGGTGGTGATCAACATGCCGACGCCGGCAACCAGCACCCACGGATGCCATGCCGGCACGTCGAAATGCTGCATGCGGCGGGTCATGCCGAGCAGGCCGACAGCGTAGAGCGGTACGAAGGTGGCGTAGAATCCCATCAGCGTCAGCCAGAAGGCCAGCTTGCCCCAGCCCTCGTGCAGCCGGAAGCCGAATGCCTTGGGAAACCAGTAGGTATATCCCGCGAAGGCGCCGAACAGCACGCCGCCGATGATGACGTTGTGGAAATGCGCCACCAGGAACAGGCTGTTGTGGAGCAGGAAATCGGCCGGTGGCACCGCCAGCAACACACCCGTCATGCCGCCGATAACGAATGTCACCATAAAGCCCAGCGACCACAGCATTGGCGTCGCGAAGCGGATGCGGCCGCCATACATGGTGAACATCCAGTTATAGATCTTCACGCCGGTACCGACAGCGATGATGCTGGTGGCGATGCCGAACGCGGCGTTGACGTCGGCGCCGGCGCCCATCGTGAAGAAGTGGTGCAGCCACACCATGAAGGAGACGATGCAGATGAAGAGCGTCGCGGCCACCATCGAGCGGTAGCCGAACAGCGGCTTGCTGGAGAAGGTGGAGATGACCTCCGAGAAGATGCCGAACGCCGGCAGGACGAGGATGTAGACCTCGGGATGGCCCCAGGCCCAGATCAGGTTCACGAACATCAGCATGTTGCCGCCAGCTTCATTGGTGAAGAAATGAAAGCCGAAATAGCGGTCGAGCGTCAGCATCGCGAGCGTGGCGGTGAGGATCGGGAAGGCGGCGACGATGAGCAGGCTGGCGGCGAGTGAGGTCCAGCAGAACATCGACATCCTGAGGTAACTCATGCCGGGCGACCGCATCTTCAGGATCGTGGTGACGAAATTGATCCCGGTGAGCAGCGTTCCGACGCCCGCTATCTGCACGGCCCACAGATAATAGTCGACGCCGACGCCCGGCGAATAGGCGGTCTCGCTGAGCGGCGGATAGGGCAGCCATCCGGTACGCGCGAATTCACCGATCACCAGCGAGATGTTGACCAGCAGCGCACCGGTGGCGGTGAGCCAGAAACTCACCGAGTTGAGCGTCGGAAAGGCAACGTCTCGGACGCCGAGCTGCAGCGGCACGACCAGGTTCATCAGGCCGATGACGAACGGCATCGCCCCGAAAAAGATCATGATTGTGCCGTGGGCGGAAAAGACCTGGTTGAAGTGGTCGGGCGGCAGATAGCCGGGCGCCTGGAAGGCGAGGGCCTGCTGCGACCGCATCATGACGGCGTCGCTGAAGCCGCGCAGCAGCATCAGCAGCGCCAGCAGCGTGTACATGACGCCAATCCGCTTGTGATCGACGCTGGTGATCCATTCGCGCCAGAGATAGGGGAAATGGCCGGCCAGGAAGACCCAGGCCAGCACGCCGAGGATTGCCAGGGCGACGACCGCCGAGGCGATCATCGGCAGAGGCTGATCGAACGGAATGACGTCCCAGCTCAATTTTCCGAGCATTGTCAGCCTCCTGCCTTGGGCGATACGCTCGGCTCGGGGCGACCGGCCTGGGGACCGGGCGCGGGCGGAACGCCCTGCGTCGCGATTTCATGGAAAAGGTCCGGCTCGACCGAGCGATAGGTCGAAGGCGGCACGTCGATGCTCTGTCTGGCCAGTTCCTGGTAGCTGGCCTTGTCGAGTGCCTGTCCCTGGCTTCGCGCCGAATTGACGAACGCATCGAAGGCATCCGCTGCGACGGCATGCAGCACGAATTGCATGCCTGGAAAACCGTCACCGCTGAAATGGGCCGACCGCCCATAGAATTCGCCGGGCTGATCCGCCTGCAGGTGAAGCTGCGTCGTCATGCCATTCATCGTATAGATCATGCCGCCAAGCTGAGGCACGAAGAACGCGTTCATGACGCTTGCCGAGGTAAGCGAGAAATGCACCGGCCTGCCCGCCGGCACCACGAGCTGGTTGATGCTCGCGACATTCTGCTCGGGGTAGATGAACAGCCATTTCCAGTCGAGCGAGACGACCTGCACCTCAAACGGCCTTTGCTGGGAATCCAACGGCTTCATTGGGTCGAGGTCATGCGATCCGATCCAGATGATGCCGCTCAGAAACAGGATGACGAGGATGGGGATCGACCAGACTACCAGTTCGATGCGTCCGGAATAGGCCCATTCCGGCAGGTACCGCGCTCTTGTGTTGGTTTCCCGGAACCACCAGGCAAAGCCGAGCGTCGCCACGATCGTCGGGATGACGATGGCCAGCATGATAGCGACCGAATTGAGCAGGATCGTCCGCTGCGCCGCCCCCACCGGCCCTTGCGGATCGAGCACGCCGCCCTGGCAGCCGGCAAGCAGCGCGGCAACAAGCATCGTCGCGCCGACGCGGCCAACACGGATGGCGGCACAATTTCGAACGATCGCCCTCAGCAACATGACATCTCGCCGTTTCCTGAAAACCGATGGAACGTTGCAGGCAGCGTGGCTGCCAACCCCCGAATGTGCGCGCCGGTGTGCTCCTGGCGACAGTTTCTTCACGCACGGGGCTCCGGCTGGCAGAACCACACGCGGCGGACGTCATCGTTAAGCGGTCAACCTGTCGAGAACCCTCCAAATCCTAAAAACCAGCGGCAAATCCCAAGCAACCAGAGCCAAATCCTAAGAAACCAGAAACAGTACCCAGATCGAAGTTATCGCCAGAAACGTGGCGAATGCCAAGGCGGTAAACCGGTTCATGGCCGCGCCCACGGTTGGTCCATTTAGTCCGCTCCCTGCGACGTGGCTGCTAATTTCAGTGCTGCTGCTCCAGATGGCTGCGCCAACCGAACGAATGTTCGTCGCGAAAGTTCCCAAAAAGCCAGATCCATCGCAGCCTTTGGTTGCAGGCCGGCGGCAACGCTATGCGCACCAGGGATGGTTGGGCGGCTTTCTCGGCCAAACGGAAGCGAGGACTGGCTTTGCGTATGTAAAAACTACTTGTCTAGGTAAAAATAGTTGCTACTAATCGGCTGGGCCGGCGCATGGCCGCCTCTGGGAGGAATTTCGGCATGACAAGGCTGCGCGGCCTCGCGTGGGATCACCGACGCTGCTGGGGTCCGCTCGACGCCAGCATCGGGCCGTATTGTGCCGCCAATCCCGGTCTTGAGATCGAATGGGACCGCCGCAGCCTCTATGAGTTCGGCGAGGGCGCGCTTGGTCCGGTGCTCGGCGCCTATGACCTTGTCGTGTTCGACCATCCGTTCATCGGCGATATTGCCGAAGGCGGGCTGATGGTGCCGTTCGATTTGTCGGCCGAGCAGCGCCACGGCTTCGAACGGGATTCGGTCGGCGCATCCTGGCAATCCTACGCAAGGGACGGGCTTCAATGGGCGTTGCCGATCGATGCTGCCTGTCAGGTTGCCTCGTATCGCCCCGATCTCCTGGAGCGCTACGGACCGCTGCCGCGCAGCCATCACGAGGTGCTGGAGCTCGGCCGGCGCGCCTTGAAGGACGGCAAATGGCTTGGGCTGCCATTGGTGCCGACTGACGCCATGTGCCTGCTTTTGACGCTGGGTGAGCCCCGCGAAGACGGCGACGAGTTCATTGCCAGGGAAAAAATCGAGCAGGCCGTCGGACAATTGCGCCAGCTTGTGGCGCTGTCGCATCCGAACTCGCCGAAATGGAACCCGATCCGCTGCTATGATCATATGGTCGCGCATGACGACGTGGTCTACGTGCCGTTCGCCTTCGGCTATGTGAATTATGCCTCCATACCCGACAGGCCGTATCTGCGCTTCGCCGACGTGCCGACGCCGCGATCTGCCGGCGCCTTGCTTGGCGGCGCCGGCATCGGCGTCAGCGCCCAATCGAAACACAAGCAGGCGGCCATCGATTACGCGCTATTTCTGTGCTCGCCCGGCTATCAGCGCGGCGACTATGTGAAATCCGGCGGACAGCCGGGGTCGCTGGCGGCGTGGCAGGATACCGAGGTCAACGCGCTCTCGGGCGGCTTCTTCGCCTCGACGCTGGCGACGATCGAAGCCTCTTATCTGCGCCCGACCCATCCGGGCTTCATCAGCTTCTTCCGCCAATGCGCCCCTCATGCCGCGGCGGCGATCGCCGGCGAATTGCAGGCGGCCGAGCTCGCGGATCGGCTGAACCGGCTCTATCGCGAGACCAGGCATGGCCAGCCGCAACGGAGCGTCGCGTAATGGCCGCCGATATTGCCCAGATCGTCGACGAAGGCGAAAGCGGCCGCAACGGCTATCGGGTGCCGGCGGTGGAGAAGGCGCTCGACATACTGGAATTCATGGCTGCCAGCGGCGAGCCGCTGACCCAGACCGAGATCGCCACCGGAATGGGGCGCTCCATTCACGAGATCTACCGCATCCTGCTGCTGCTGGAGAAGCGCGGCTACATTTTCCGGACGCAATCGGACCGCTTCCGCCTGTCGCTGAAGCTGTTCGAACTGGCGCATATGCATCCTCCGGTGAACCGCCTGGTCGAATGCGCGCTGCCGGTGATGCGCGGCCTCGCCGCCAATGCCGACCAGAGCTGCCATCTGGTCGTGCGCGAAGGCGAGAGCGCACTGGTCGTGCTGCAGATCGATTCGCCTTTGCCGATGCGTTATTCGGTTGCCCTTGGCTCGCATTTCCCGATCCTCGAAACGAGCTCCGGCGCGGTGCTGCTGGCGCATTCGAGCCGCGCCGAGCGCGACCGCATCGTCGAACGGATCGTCGCTGCAGGCGAAGGCCAAGGCAGCCGGGCGGAAATCGAAGCGCGGCTGAACGAAGTCGCAAGGCTCGGCTATGAAATGCGCGCCTCGCTGGCTGTCGAGGGCTGCACCAACATTTCGATGCCGGTGCGCGACCATACCGGCGCCGTCATTGCCGCGCTCACCGTCCCCTTCCTGCCGCAAAAGGCCGCCCGCTTCGATCGCAGCACCGTGTTCGAGCGGACGAAGGCGGCGGCCGAGGCGATATCGTCGGCGCTGGGCGCGGGCGAAGCTGCCGCCTCTTCACGTGCCGACCCGGAACGGCGGGACTATCCGTTCAGCAACTGACAAGAAATACAGGGAGAAGAACATGAACTGGTCCAAATCGATGCTATTTGCCTCGGCGGCGGTGCTTGCTCTGAGCGCCGCCGCGGCACACGCCGAAAACATGCCGAAGCGCATCGGCTACGTCACCAACTACGCCACGCATGAGTGGTATCAGAACGTCATCAAGGGCATGCAGTCCCGCGCCAAGGAACTCGGTATCGAGCTCGAGGTGCAGGACGCCAATCTGGATGTTGCCAAGGAGGTCTCCGCCGCCGAAGATTTCATGGCCAAGGGCGTCGACGTCCTGATCATCACGCCCGTCAACGAGGAAGGCGTCGTGCCGCTGCTGCGCCAGGCGAAATCCAACAACGTTCCGGTCGTGCTCGAAGGCAATCCGGTCAAGGGCATGACCACAATGGTCGCGATCTGCGACTACGACACCGGCTACACCGCCGGCGTCGAAGCCGGCAAATACGCCAAGGAAAAGCTCGAAGCCAAAGCCAAGGTGATGAATGTCGGCCTGCCGCTGCTGTCCGCCACCGTGCTGCGGTCGCAGGGTTTCATGGATGGCCTCAAGACCATCATCCCCGACGCGGTCATGGTCCACGACCTCGACGGCGGCGGCAATCCCGATCGCGCGCTCGAAGTCTCTTCGGCGGCTCTTGCCAAGAACGCCGACATCAACATCATCTACGGCATCAACGATTCCTCTTCGCTCGGCGGCCTTCAGGCCTGGAAAGCGGCCGGCAAGTCGCAGGACGGCCTCTTGACTGTCGGCACCGGCGGCGAAGGCCTCGCCTTCATCAATGCGATGCAGAACGAGCCGTCCTACCGCATCGAGGCCGCGATGTTCCCGGAAAAGGAAGGCTACACCGCCATCGATGCAGCGGTTAAGCTCTTCAATGGCGAAGAGGTGCCGGAACACATCGTCAGCCCGACCGCGCCGATGAACGGCGACGACTGGAAGAAGTTCTACGACTACGATGGCACCACACGCAAAATCAAATGGGATGCCGTCAATGCGCTTCAGCCACCGGAAAAATGCATGAAAACTTCCGCCGATCTGAAGAAGTAAGGATTCCGGGTAGCCCTTCCCCCACGGCGGGAAGGGCGGCGGATCGGATATGCCGAACGGCAAAACAGGGCAACCGTCCTGTTTTGGCCGGCAGTTTCCAGACGGCGACGGCACCGATACGGGCCCGGAAATAAAATGGACATGAGCGAGCTTACGCAATCCTCTGCGCCAAGGCGTTTCATCGGCGGCCAGCTGCTGGGCAGCAGCCAGCTGGTGCTCGGCGTGATCCTGGCCGTGCTCTGCATCGCCATTTCGATTGCCGCGCCGCAATTCTATTCCGAGGCCAACATCATCGCCATCCTGCGCCAATGCGCGCTGGTGCTGATCGTTGCCTCCGGCATGACGATGCTGATCATCACTGCGGAAGTCGACCTGTCGGTCGGTGCATCGCTGGCTTTTGTCGGCTGCATCGGCATGGCCGTGCTCAATTCAACGCACAGTCTGACGCTCGGGTTGCTGGCGGCGCTCGCCTTTTCAGGCGCGGTCGGCCTTTTCAACGGCCTCGTCGTCACCAGCCTCAAGGTGAACTCGCTGATCGCCACCATCGGCACCATGATGATGCTGCAGGGCGGCGTTTACCTGTTCACCCGCGAGGCGGTGCAGAACCACCACCGGCTTGCCGGCTTCACCGATCTCGGCGCTGGCTATATCGGCGCGATCCCGCTGCCCGTGGTCGTTGCCGCGGTGATTTTCGCGCTGGCCGCGGCAACGCTGCGCTTCACCACGCTCGGCCGTTATCTCTACGCTGTCGGCGCCAACGAGCGCGCGGTTCGTCTCTCCGGCGTGCGCTCGCAACGGCTGAAACTGTTCGCCTTCGTCGTCACCGGCCTGTGCGTCGGCGTCGCCGGCATGATCCTGTCGTCGCTGATGAATGCCGGCCAGCCGACCGCCGGCCGCGGCTTCGAGCTGACGGTGATTGCCGCCGTCATCCTCGGCGGCACCAGCCTACTTGGCGGTCGCGGCTCGCTGCTCGGCACATTGCTTGGAGTGCTCGTGCTGAAGGTCATCGACAACGGCATCATCATCCTCGGCTGGAACCAGGACCTGCAGATGGTGGTGCCCGGCATCGTCATCATCCTGGCGACCTATCTCGACATCGTGCGGAACAGAGCCAATGTCGGTTGATTTCCTTCACCCCGGCGAAACCGTGGCTGTCGACAAAAGCGTGCCGGCGCTGGAGATGCGCGGCATCGGCAAGCGTTTTCCCGGCGTGGTGGCGCTGGACAATGTCGATCTGACCTTGGAACCCGGCAAAATCCATGCCCTGATGGGCGAGAACGGCGCCGGCAAGTCGACGCTGATCAAGATCATGGCCGGGGTCTACGGCAAGGATGCCGGCACCATCCGCCTGCGCGGCCGCGAGGCCGACATCAAGTCGCCGCGCGATAGCCTGAAAGAGGGCATCAAGGTGGTGTTCCAGGAGATCGCGCTGATCGCCGAATTCAGCGTCGCCGAAAACATCTTCCTCGAAGGCTATCCGACCGGCAAAGGCGGCTCGATCGACTGGAAGAAGATCCGTGCCGATGCGGCCGCTCTGTTCAAGCGTATCGGCTTCAACGTCGACCCGGCGGCGCGCACGGGATCGCTGCCGGTCAGCCAGCAGCAGATGGTCGAGATCGCCCGCGCACTCGCCCATGAGGCCCGCGTCGTGGTGATGGACGAGCCGACCTCCTCGCTGACGCCTAACGAGGTCTCGCTGCTGTTCACCGTCATCCGCCGGCTGGCCGCGCTGGGCATCGCGGTGCTCTATGTCAGCCACAAGCTCGACGAGGTCTTCGAGATCGCCGACACCGTGACCGTGCTGCGCGACGGCCGCCACGTCTCGACCAGGCCGATCGGCCAACATACCAACGACACGCTGATCCAGGACATGATCGGCCGGCGCATCGAAAACCTGTTCCCGCGCAAGCGCGGCGCGCCGGGCAGCAAGGTCGCGCTTTCCGTTGAAGGGCTCAGCACCGCCAAGAAGCTGAAGGATGTGTCGTTCGAGGCGCATGCCGGCGAAGTCCTCGGCTTCTTCGGCCTGATGGGCGCCGGCCGGACCGAGCTCGCCAAGGCCATCGTCGGCTACGACCCGATCACGTCCGGCGCCATTTCGGTCGATGGCAGCCGGCTGCTGCCGCACGAAACGCACACCGGCGTCCGGCTCGGCATCGGCCTGCTTACCGAGGACCGCAAGAGCGAGGGGCTGATGGGCGAGTTGCCGGTCTACCAGAATGCCAGCCTCGCCTCGCTCAGTGCCTTCGCCAGAATGGGCTTCATCGACAAGGCCAGGGAACGCAAGGCGGTGCAGGACTATGTCGACCGCTTCCGCATCCGGACGCCCAGCCTGTTCCAGCAGGTCAAGAATCTGTCCGGCGGCAATCAGCAGAAAGTGCTGATCTCGCGCTGGCTGATGCGCGGTCTCAAGGTGATCGTCGTCGACGAACCGACCCGCGGCATCGACGTCGGCGCCAAGTCGGAGATTTTTGCGCTCATCGACCGGCTCGCCGGCGAAGGCCTGGCGGTCGTCATGATGACGTCCGAAATGCCCGAGCTGCTGGGGCTTGCCGACCGCATCGCGGTGATGTGCGAAGGCCGCCTCACCGCGATCATGCCTCGCGACGAGGCCACGCAGGAGAACATCCTCAATGCGGCAATCGGCTAAGACGATGACGCTTCGCAAAGGGACCAAGCGATGAGCCTGGCAAGCACCGACACCATGAAAGCTGGGCCGTCCATGCTGGCGCGGCTCGTCGCGCGGCAGGAATTGGCATTGCTCCTCTGCCTCATCCTGGTGATCGCGTTCTTTTCCTTCACCGCCGAGAATTTCTTCTCCGTGCGCAACATCACCAATGTGCTCGGTCAGGCTTCGCTGGCGCTGACAGCCGGCATCGGCTGCGCCATCGTCTTCATATCAGGCGAGGTCGACATCTCGATCGGCTCGCTGCTGGCGACGATCGCACTGCCGCTGATCATCATCATGAACGACACGAATTCTCTGCTGCTCGGCATCAGCGGCGCGCTGCTGTTCGGGCTGATCATCGGCGTCGTGAATGGCTATCTGACAGCCTATGCCGGCATCAACTCGCTGATCGTGACCCTGGGCACGATGTTCATCATGCGCGGCGGCGTTTATCTCTATACCGGCCAGCGTGCTATTCCAGACGACGCCGCGCTCGACAGCTTCATCGCGCTGTCGGACGGCCGCCTGTTCAACGTCGTTCCCTATTCGGCTGTCATCGCCATCGTCCTGCTCGCCGTCTTCGCCTACGTGATGCAGCACCGGCCGTTCGGGCGGCAGATCTACGCCGTCGGCGGCAATCCGGAAGTGGCACGGCTGGCGGGTTACGACGTGCGCCGCGTCAAGTTCACCTGCTTCATCATCAGCGCGCTGCTGGCGACGGTAGCCGGCATCATCCTGGCAGCCCGCGTCGGTTCGGCGCAGCATACTGCCGGGCTGAATTTCGAGTTCCAGGTCGTCGCCGCCACCGTGCTCGGCGGGGTGAGCCTTGCCGGCGGCATAGGCAGCCTGACCGGCATGGCGCTCGGCGTGCTGATCCTGCAGTTCCTGTCCAACGGGCTGCGCGGTCTCGGCCTGCCGACCGAGTGGCAACTGGTCATCACCGGCATGATCATCATTGCCGCCGTCGCCTTCGACGAAGCAAAGCGCCGGCGCGCCATTGGAGGCTGATATGGATCGTCTCAAAGGGAAAACCGCAATCGTCACTGGCGCCGCCGACGGCATCGGCCACGCGATCAGCGAGGCGATGGCAAGGGAAGGCGCGCACGTCTTCCTCGGCGACATCGCCGACGAGAAGGGTGAAAAATTCGCAGCCGAGCTGCGCGCCGCCGGCCACCGCGCCGACTACATCCATTGCGACGTGGCGGAGGAGGCCGACATCGCCGCCCTGATCGACGCAGCCGTCGGCAAGACCGGCCATCTCGATATTCTCGTCAACAATGCCGCCATCGCCATCGGCGGCATGCCGGTTCACGAAATGAGCGACGAGCAGTGGCACCGGCTGATCGCGGTCAACCTTACCAGCGTGTTCCGCGGCTGCAAATATGCGCTGCCACATATGATCGCGCAGAAATCGGGCTCGATCATCAACATGGCCTCGGCACAAGGGCATATCGGGCTCGACGGCTGGACCGCCTATGCCGGCGCCAAGGGTGCGGTGATGGCGATGACGCGTCAGATGGCGGTCGAGTTCGGCCCGCTCAACATCCGCGTCAACTCGATCTCGCCCGGCACCATCAACACGCCGATGAACGACAAATTGGTCAAGGAGATCGGCGGCAATCTCGCCAAGGCCTGGGTCAAGATGCATCCGCTCGGCCGCATCGGCAAACCGTCCGAGGTGGCCGAAGCCGCCGTCTATCTGGCCTCCGACGCCGCCGGCTTCACCACCGGTACCGACCTGCGCGTCGACGGCGGCCTCACCGCGGCACCCCGCTACGTACCCGACCTGCTTTGACAACCAACGAGACATGAAATGAACAAAGCCCTCGAAGGCGTCCGCATTCTCGATTTCAGCCATCTGCTGCAAGGGCCGTTCGCCACGCAGCTGCTCGGCGACATGGGCGCCGACATCATCAAGATCGAGCGTGCCGGCGCCGGCGACATGTTCCGCGGTATGACCTTCTTCGCCAAATGGGTCGGCGGCTCCGAAAGCCCGAATTTCCTCGCCTGGAACCGCAACAAGCGCTCCATCGCGCTCAACCTGAAAAGTCGCAAGGTGCATGCCATCATCATGGACATGGCTGAGAAGGCCGATGTGGTGGTGCAGAATTTCCGCCCCGGCGTGCTCGCCAGGCTCGGCTATGGCTACGAGGATTTCAGGGCGGTCAATCCCGCCATCATCTATTGCTCGGGCTCCGGCTATGGCGAGGAGGGCCCCTACGTCGAGCGCCCCGGCCAGGACATGCTGATCCAGGGATTGTCCGGGCTGATCTCCAACACCGGCCGCGGCGATCAGGCTCCTGTTCCGGCCGGTGCCGGCCTGGCCGACCAGATCGGCGCCATGAACATGGTCTACGGCATCCTGTCGGCGCTCTACTATCGCGAGAAGACCGGCAAGGGCCAGAAGATCGAGGTCAATCTGCTCGCCGGCATGCTGGCGCATCTCAATCAGGAATATGTCGCCGTGCTCAATCTCGGCGAGGATTTCGTGCGCCCGAATTCCGGCATCGGCCACCCCGGCATGCAGGCGCCGTTCGGTGTCTATGAAGCGAAGGACGGCGGCTATGTGTCGATCGCCATGAGCCCGTTCAAGACGCTGTATGAAGTGCTGGAGGCGCCGCAGCTTGCTGTCTACGACGATCTGAAGACGCTGTTCGACAGGCGCGACGAGGTGTTCGACAAGGTCAACGCCGAAACCAGGAAGTTTGCCACGCAGGACCTGCTGGCGCGGCTGCTGGCAGCCGACATCTGGTGTGCCGAGGTGAAGGACATAAGGCGCGCAGCCGAGGACCCGCAGGTCAAGCACCTGGGCATGATCACCAGCTACGATCATCCGCGCGGCGGCAAGGTCAGGGTAGTCGCGCCGGCGGTCAAGATGAGCGAGACGCCGGCTACCATAGAACGGCCGGCGCCGCTGGTCGGCCAGCATGGCCGCGAGATACTGGCCGAGTTCGGCCTCCACAGCGACGAGATCGCCGCGCTGGAGGCGTCCGGCGACATGACCGTGGACGCTGCCTGACGATGAGCGTTCACCAGACACTCACCTTGGAAATATCCGGGCGCGTCGCAGTCGTCACCTTCCGGCGCGCCGATCAGCTCAACGCCATGAACCGGCTGATGCAAAGCGAGATCACCGAGGTTTTCGAGGCGCTGTCGCAGGATGACGGCGTCGGCGCGATCGTGGTGACCGGCGAGGGGCGCGGCTTCATGGCCGGCGCCGACATCAAGGAATACGCTGCCCAGACGGCTATCGAGTTCGACGCCTTCCAGGCCGCCGGCACGCGCATGTATGCGGCGGTCGAGAACAACCGCAAGCCGGTCATCGCCGCGGTCAACGGCTTTGCGCTCGGCGGCGGCATGGAGCTGGTGCTGTGCTGCGACATCGTCATCGCCAACCAGTTCGCGAAGCTCGGCCTGCCCGAGATCAAGCTCGGGCTGGTCCCGGGCGGCGGCGGCACGCAGCGCAGCGTCCAGAAGCTCGGCCGCAACCGCTCCAACCTTTTGCTGATGACCGGCGCCATCGTGCCGGCTTCCGAGCTCGCCGCCGGGCTGGTCAACGAGGTCGTCGACGCCGAAAAGCTGATGCCGCGGGCGCTGGAACTCGCCGGCATGATAGCCGCCGAACCGGCTGCCGCGATCGAGGCATTGAAGGCGCTGACGGCGCACGCCGTGTCGGGCGACTTGGCGGAAGGCCTTGCCATGGAGCGCGACGTACTGGGCGGGCTTTATCGTAGCGAGACCGGCCAGCAGCGGGTGAAGGCGTTCGCCGAAAAAAGCGCCGCGCGGCCGAAGGCTGGGCAATGACATCCCTGGTCAAGCAAAACCGGCCGCGCTTCACCGATGTCGAGGGCCTGGCCGCGATGGTCGGCGGCGGCGACGTCTTCGGTGTCGGTGGCCATCATTTTGCCCGGCTGCCGATCGCCTTGTTGCGGGCCATCGCCCGCTTGGGCGTCAAGGATCTTCGCTATGTCTGCTGGGCCGGCGGCCTGCCGCTCGAACTGCTTCTCGAAGCGAATGCCGTGGCGGAGGTTGATATCTGCTTTTCCAGCCTCGATATTTTTGGCTTGCCGCCGCGCTTCCGCGCGGCTGCCGAGACCAATGCCGTGCCGGTCCGCGACTGGACGGCGCTGGCCATGATCCAGGCGCTGCGGGCGGGGCAGCAGAACCTGCCGTCGATGCCGTTTCAGCTTCCGGAGGGTTCGGACATGCTGGCGCGCGTGCCGGGTGCGATCGCCGTGCCCGATCCGATCGCGGGAATCACGACCGGGATCATCCCGGCCTTGCGGCTCGATACGTTCGTCGTCCATGCCCAGTGTGCCGACGAGAGCGGCAATGTCCAGATCATCGGACCACGGGCGCTCGATTTCGCCATGGCCGGCGCGGCGCGCCAGGTGCTGGTGACGGTCGAGGAGATCGTCCCGGTCGGAGGGCTGCGGCATGATGGTCGGCAGAGCATTTTGACCCGCAACCAGGTGTCGGCGATCGCGCTGGCACCAGGCGGTGCCTATCCCGCCTCCTGCCTGCCATTCTATGTGACGGATTATCAAGCGTTGGCGGGGGCGTTCGCGGCCAAGGAAATACCTTTGTCGGACAGCCTGGGCATGCCTTCGGAAGGCGTGCCGGAGCGGGTTCAAGACGCTGCAAAAGTCGGCGCTGAAACAGTCCTCGCAATGCCCAGGCTCGTGCACGGCAACAAGGAGGCGTCCATCAACGAGATCATCGCCGCCCGCATCGCCGCTGAGCTCGACAATGAGAGCTTTGCCAGTGCCGGCGCGGTGTCGCCGCTCGCCAATGTCGCCTACCGGCTGGCCAAAGCGACGCATGCGCCGGACATGATCATCGCCACCATGAGTTGCGGCCATCTCGACATAGCACCGAGCCCGATGATCCTGTCGCTGATCGAAAGCCTCGATTGCGAGACGGCGGTGGCGCATGCCGGCGGCGACGACACCTATTCGACCTACTACCAGGCCGGCGCGGTGACGCATGAGATCGTCGGTGCCGCGCAGGTCGACCGCCGTGGGCGCGTCAACACCATTGCGCTGCGCAAGCGTGACGGCAGCCTTATCCGGCTGCCGGGGCAAGGCGGCATGGCCGACGTCGCCAACATGCATCGCGATTATCTGCTCTACGTCCCCCGCCATTCCGTGCAGTCGCTGGTCGAGACGGTCGAGATTGCCAGCTCGGCGCGCGGCCTGTTGACTGAGGCCGAACGCGAGCCGATGGGCTATCGGACCGGCGCGGCATTGGTGTTCACCGACCTTTGCGTGTTTCGGCTCGACGGCGAGAGCCGGCAATTGGCCGTCATCGAGACCATGCCGGGCGTGACGCGCCAGCAGCTCCAGGATGCCACCGGCTTTGCCCTGACATTCGATGCCGATTGCCGCGAAGTTGCGCTACCGTCGAACGAGACGCTCGACATCCTGCGAAACCGCATCGACCCGCTCGGCATGCGACGCCTCGAATTCGTCAGCGCCAGGGAGCGCAGCGCGCTGATCGCCGAGATCCTGGCCACCGACCGGCGGATGGTCGAGCGCTGCATCGCCGCACAGCGGTCGCATACTGCACCGGATTGAAGAGGGCAGCGCATGGCAAAGCCGTTGCTCGAAATGTCGGCCGCGAGGGTCTTCTTCGATGGCATCTTCACCAGCCCGCGCGTCGCCCATCCGGAAGGCGTGGCCATCCATCGCGACGGCTCGATCTGGTGCGGCACCGAAACCGGCGACCTGCTGCGCTTGGCCGCCGATGGCAGCTCGGTCGAACGCATGGGCGGTACGGAGGGCTTTCTGCTCGGCATCGCCTTCGATAGCGCGGGAAACTGTTTTGCATGCGATTTGAGACATTCGGCGATCTTTCGCTGGGATGCCGCGACGGCTGGTATGCAGCGCTTCGCCTCGGCCGGCATCCGCGTGCCGAACTATCCGATCGTCGACGAGACACGCGGCTGGCTCTACGTTTCCGACAGCGTAGGCGAAGACAACCGCTCCGGCATTTTTCGCTACGATTTGAAGACCGGCGAAGGCGGCCTGTGGTGCAGCGAGACCATGGCCTTCGCCAACGGCATGGCGATGGCGCCGGATGGGAACGGACTTTACGTCGTGGAAAGCCATGCAGCCTGCGTCAGCTATGTGCCGATCCGTGCCGACGGCACGGCAGGACCTCGCCAGCTCGTCGTGGACGGCGTGAGCAACGTTCCCGATGGCGTCGCCTTGGCGCCGGACGGGTCGCTGTTCATCTCGTGCTACGAGCCGAGCCGCATCTATCGTTGGCGAAAACACAGCGGGCTCGAGGTGCTGATCGAGGATCCGGCGGCAACGACGCTCGCTCATCCAACCAACATCGCCTTCAAGGGCGACAAGCTCTACACCGCAAATCTCGGCCGCTGGCACATCACCGAGATCGATTTGAAGGCGATTTCCTAGATCGGGCCGAACCGGGCGGCGTTCCTCAGGGCTATTGCAGGCGGCCGTGACTGGAGCGGATGCGCAACACCTGCACCCGCGACGGCAACTCGATCAGGAACTCTTCGTCCCGCTCGAGATGGTGGATTTTCGTCGGATCGCCGCCGGTGAGCGCCGCCATCGCCTCGACATTTTCCCAATAGGAAATCGTCACGAATTCCGAATGGGTCGGCGTGTCCTCGCGAAAGGTCTGCACGCCCAGCGCCTTCTCGATCAGCGGCTTGATGCCGGCTTGATAGTTGTAGCTCTCATAGGCATCCGCCTTTTCAGGCACGGTTCTGCCGCGCCAGATACGAGCGATGGTCGGGGATTTCTCTGTAGCTTTCTCTGTCATGGCCAATGAATTCCTGCTGGTCTGATTGGTCCGCGGCGTTCGGCAAGGCCAGCCAAGGAACGCATCTCCCCGGCTGGCAGCCTGGTATCCAGTTGCCGGCGACTTTTTATCCTCCCCGGCCGACGAGCTCGCGCTGCCCCAGACAGGCCTCCTGCCGACCGGTAGGAGACTTACTCCTGATCCTCGGCGCCGCCTCCGTGGAAGAAGGACCGGATTTCCTGCATGTCGACGCTGCCGTCACCGTCCTCATCGACGGCGTTGAATATTCGCCCGACGAAATCCTGGACTTCGCTTTGAGAAAGCGCGCCATCGCCGTCCGCATCTACTATGGCGAACATCATTCGCATCTTCGCGCCATGCATCCCGCGTGGAATGCCGCCGCGCCCTCCCATCTCCCACCCTCGCTCAGGTGGGCCCATCCTGTAGTCGCGATGCCAGCGGTCGGGACCTCGCCGTTCTGCCCGGGGCGCGCGATCTTCCTGCATTCTCTCCTCCAGCATCTCGGTCATCATCTGGCGCATCATTTCGCGCATGGCATCCTGGCTCTGCCCGCTCATTGCGGGCGACGGTTCGGCGCCACGATCCGGTGCCGGCGCGGCGGGCGCAGGTGGGCTCGTCTGGCCGAATGCCGGCGCGGTCAACATGGCCAGCGCCGCGGCAATTACGGTGGTTTTGCTTGCGAGCGTCATCGTATTCTCCATCGGTATGAATTGTAGCCGAATATGTCTGCATCCAAGCCAAACCGGCTGCTCGCCTCATGGTTCCTGGGCAGTCGGCACGGCGGCGGAAAAGTCCGCCCGATCGCGGCAACGAAAGCCGCTTACCCACGTTGCCATGGATGCGACGCTCCACCAGGAGGAAAAAATGGCCGACGATAAGAGCAAGCGAGATTTCCGCGAGCGCGACCGCGTTGCTGCGGAAGACGACCGTGAAGTCGAGTATTTTGCCCAACAGAACGGCGTCACGGCCGACCAGGTCCGCCAGCTGATCAAGAGCTTCGGCAATGATCGCGGGCGCCTGACCGTAGCTGCGAAGGCATTGCGAGGGATTTCACCTGCCGGAGCCGACGAGGTGACCAGGGAAGCCCGCCAGCAGGCGACACCCATGCATCTCGGCAAACCCGACGAGTGATGCCGGGGGGCAACTGCTCTGCCGCTGCCGCGGGCATCAGAACTTGCGGCTCAGATAATCCGAGTCGCGCAGTCCGAACCGCCACTCGGCATCGACAGCCTTGGAAATGCCGATCCGGCGGCCTGTCAGAACGGCGCCGGCGTCGCCCGGCTGCCTGAATTCGAATGGCGGCACGTCCAGCGGCAGCCCGTCATGGGATTTGTCGATTGCCAGCGCCTGGCAAAGGCGGCCCGGTCCCGAGCAAAGCAGCCGGGGATCGTCAACGCCGCGATTGGCCCGCATCACCTCCAGCCCTAATCGCGGTTCGATTGCGCGGACAAGCACGGCACTGCCGGGCAGGCACACGGCATTGAGGCACCAATGCAGGCCATAGGAGCGATAGACATATGCGCTGCCCGGGGCGCCGAACATTGCGCCGTTGCGCACCGTCCTGCCACCGAAAGCATGCGAAGCCGGGTCATCCGGGCGATAGGCCTCGGTCTCGACGATGATGCCGCCAACGCCGTGCAAAAGCAGCGTGGCGCCGATCATGTCGCGCGCCACGGTGGTGGCGTCACGGGCAAAGAATTGATGGTTGGTGGTCAATGTGCAGCAGACTCGATCACGCCTGAACTTGGCGCGTCAGCAAGGTCCCGGACCGGAAACAAAATGTCCAGCCATCGCGCCGCCGAACCTGGGGCAGCGGTATTCAGCGCAGCATGGCTGCGCCGATGAAAACTGCAGCGGCCAGCACGACGATGGCGGCAATCACCAGGACCGGCCAATATCTGCGCGGTTGGACGTCGGGCTCATCCTTCAGCGGGCGCATCGCATTGGCATAGCTCGCCTGGTTGGTAAACTTCGGCGTTTCATGGCGCGCGGCAGGGCTCTTCGGCGGAGCGTTGCCGGCGGATTCCGCGTCCGTTTCCATGGGAGCCGCAGCCGGATCGATGCCCGGGGTCTTGTCCCCTTCGCGCCCGGCATCGATATCGCCCCGCGCCTGAGCCGGGCTTCGCCCAAGAGGTGCTGCGTCGGTCATCGTCGAGGTCCTTTCAGAGCATCGGCCTCAAGCATTCTAACCTGCGTCTCATTTCAAAGTTCCCCCGTTTCAAAGTTCCCCCGTTTCAAAGTGCCCCCCGTTTCAAAGTGCCAACGAGCGAAAACCGCCTAGGCCTGCTTCCAGGAACAACCGGCGATCGAGCGGGTTGAGCAAGCATCGGGGAGAGCAACATGGACTTGGTGCGCCACGCGCCTACCTGCGCGGCAGTTCGACAACAGGCCCAGCGAGTGCGCATGATCTACTTCACCGCAGACACGCATTTCAGCGACCCGCGCATCCTGCGCATCGACCGCCGCCCGTTCGGCTCGCTGGCGGAACATGACCGGTCGCTCATTGCGATCTGGAACGAGACTGTCGGGCCGGAGGACGAGGTCTGGCATCTCGGCGATTTTGCCAGGGGATCGGCCGCGTTCGTGTCGTCGCTGCTGGCGTCTCTTCATGGCAGCAAGCATTTGATCATCGGCAACAACGATGCTGCGGCCACCATTGAGGCCACAGGTTGGGCGAGCACGCAACACTACAAGGAGCTGGCGCTCGACGGCAGCCTGCTGATCCTTTGCCACTATCCTTTTCGCACCTGGAATCAGATCGGCAGGAAATCGATCGACCTGCATGGCCATTCCCACGGCAGGCTGACCCCGGTCACGCGCCAGTATGACGTCGGCGTCGACAGCTGGGCTTTTCGTCCGGTCACGCTGACCACCATCCTTGCCAGCCGCGGCCGAAGGGCGGCGCGGCAAAGCCGTCAAAAAGTCGAGTGATCGAAAGTGCCGGCCGTGCGTTGAGCAATTTCAACGCCAGGGAGCACGCCATGAACAGACGTGAACTGATCGATGCCGACGGCGGCAATCATGCCGCAAAACCCATTCCGCGCGCCGCGTTCGATAGCACCTTGGCCCTGCTGCGCCAAGGCTATGACTTCATTTCGGCCCGCTGCCGGCGCATGAACACCGACATCTTTGCCACGCGCCTGATGCTGCGGCCGGCAATCTGCGTCCGCGGTGCCGAGGCTGCCGAGATGTTTTATGGCGGCGACCACTTCACCCGAATTGGTGCGATGCCGCAGACCACGCTGCGGCTGCTGCAGGACAAGGGTAGCGTCCAGGCGCTCGACGGCGCCGCTCACCGCCACCGCAAGGCGCTTTTCCTGTCGATCCTGTTGGATGGCGACCAGATCGAGCGGCTTCGCGCAACCTTCCGTCGCGCCTGGCTCGACCAGCTGGAAGACTGGCAGCGGCGTGACGAGATCGTCCTGTTCGACGCCGTAAACCTCGTCCTGACCCAGGCGGCAGCGGCTTGGGCCGGCATCCCCGCCGACAAGGATCGCGCCGAACTCTGCCGCGAGCTCAGCGGCATGGTCGAGAACGCCGGCGGCATTGGGCCGTCGACCATGCTGGCGCTGTGGCGGCGACGCCGGACCGAACGCACTATCGGCGAGCTTGTACGGCGCGTTCGAAGCGGCGCGCTTGATTTGCCGGCAAACAGCCCGGTCCGCCTGGTCAGCGAATATGTCGATGCCGAGGGAATGCCGCTCGATCTTGCCAGTGCTGCGGTCGAGATCATCAACATCATCCGGCCGGTTGTCGCCATCGGCCGCTTCATCATGTTTGCGGCGCTGGCGCTTCACCAGCACCGCCAATGGTACGATAAGTTCGCCGCCGGCGATGACGACGGGCTGGAAGCCTTCGCCGAGGAGGTTCGCCGGCTCTATCCGTTCTTCCCGTTCATCGGCGGCCGCGCCCGCCACCCCTTCGAATGGAAGGGCTACCGCTTCGGCAAAGGCGACTGGGTCCTGCTCGACCTGCACGGCACCAACCACGATCGCCGCCTGTTTGTGGAGCCGGACCGATTTATCCCGGAGCGCGGCTTGAGCTGGAAAACCCACGGCTTCGACTTCATCCCGCATGGCGGCGGAGATCCGGAGACTACCCATCGCTGCCCCGGAGAAGCCGTCACCGTCGCGCTGATCATGGAAGCGGTTCGCCTGCTGACGCGGTCGATGGCCTACCAGGTGCCTGATCAGGATATGACCGTTTCGCTTGCCCGCATGCCGGCGCGGCCGAAATCCGGGTTCAGGTCCGGGTTCAGGATGGATAATGTGCGGCGAAAACCCGGCTGAAAGGCTGCCGGTCGAACCGGAACCTCTGCGGAGCTGAGGCGTTCGAAAATTGCAAGGCGTAAAGGCAAACGCAATGGCTCAGAAGATCACGACAGGCGCGAACGACCGGCCGCGCAATGAAACCATCGGCCAATCCGGCGAAGGCCTGCCGGACGACAGCAGCAGGCCGCTCGAGGTCGACGAAGGCTGGGTCGCCCGGCTGAGAAACAAACTGCAGGGCAACCCCCGGCAAGCCGGTCAGACCAACACGGACGAAGTCCCCGCAGGCACTCCAGGCGCTGGCGAGAATATTTGCCGCCGCTGTGCAGGGTCAGGCATGATCGACGGCCGCACCTGCCCCGAATGCGGCGGAACCGGCAAGGTGACGACGCCGATAGGCGGAGGCTGAGCAATTCCAGGAAAAGTGTGAAGCGGTTTCCCGTCCGGTATTTGCGTCAAACAATAAGATAGGCCGGTTCTGCGTTTCCGCGGAACGATGAACCGTCCAGCGCCGGTCAGATGGCCGGCACCCACTTCCAGAACACGCCTTCCTTGCGTTCGGGGTAGTGCTTGAACTCGCATTCGAAACGCCAGCCGTAGTTCTTGGCGGCGGCAAGCGCCTCCTTGCTGACCGGGTTCATGCCCGTTCCCGGCGCAAACCAGTCCTCCAGCAAGTCATCGGGGATATAGGCGCCGATCCTCAAAGGCAGCTTTTCAAGGACGACATCCATTTCGGGCGGTGCAGGCACGGCGCGCTCCTTTGAAACCTACCCGCGAAGAAGGCGTTCAACGCCAAGCGGGTTCATTCTTCTGTTCATAGTCCTGGAACGCCTTCTGGAGACCGCCGATCACCTCGGCGGACGTCTCGAACATCGCCTTCAGCTGCGGCTCATCGACCTTCTCGATGTCCTCGCGAAGGTGCTGCTTCACCTCCTCCAACTTTTTCTGCATTTTCTGCGTGTGGTGGCGCGGATCGCGGTCGGCAGCGCTAGTCATGATCAATCTCCAATTTGTGGGTCTCGGAGAACTCGCCCGGCTCTGAGGATCGACAGGCGGGTTTGCAGCGTAAACGGCTTGCCGATAGCTGTGGTTCCCGACTGCCGATGCGGTCTTCGCGCGCCCAGCGCGCCGTTCCTTCTTTCAACCGCCCGGTAGCAAGTCCGAAGGGCGTCTCTGGCCAAGGACGGCAATCCACCACCTACAGCCTACGCCTCGTCCGCGATCCATTCGAGCGAGGCGCCATGCGGGTCAGTCCAAGCTACAGGGGAGCCGTTCACAGACAGGAGGAAGCGGCCGGGCGGCCAGCTTGTTCCGGCGCGTGTGGCGATGGACGGGAAGACGCGAGGGAACTCATTCGATACCCAATAAGGCGAGAGACGCATCGCCTGCTCGGCGAAAGCTTCTCTGTCACCAAGGTCGGAGACATAGTCGAGGACGGCTGTGTGAAAGATGACGAGTGTAGCGTCCTTTGGCGCTTCGTTGCAGAGTTGCACGAGGTCGCTCCCGCGCAGGTCGCCCTTCACCACCCGAGGCTTGACTGTGGCAGCGATCTTCAGGGCCGCCCGCAGATTGGCGAGCCGTGCTGTCTGTTCCGGCCAGACCAGTGTCTCAAGCCATGCGACTTGCGAGTCGTCCGAAGCATCTATCGGGCTCAGGTCCAATCCCGCCCGCCAGACGACTTGCGGCAAGGCCGTCGGCAATGGCGTTGTTTCGCTGGCGAGGCATCGGAAG
This sequence comes from Mesorhizobium sp. M0854, assembly GCF_040319815.1. Classification (NCBI taxonomy): domain Bacteria; kingdom Pseudomonadati; phylum Pseudomonadota; class Alphaproteobacteria; order Hyphomicrobiales; family Phyllobacteriaceae; genus Mesorhizobium; species Mesorhizobium sp. M0854. The sequence goes on along the minus strand of NZ_JAMYOL010000013.1, from coordinate 20,326 downwards.
ACAGGCGGCTCCAAGGCCATCGCGGGTGCGCGGATCACCTTGCGTCCGTAGCCATAGCCATAGAGGTCGGGCATGAGGCAGAGCCCTGCGGAGGTCCCGACCTCGATGAGGGCCAGCGGCTGCGGCAAACGCGCCAGCACGGGGAGCAGGGTGGCGCATCTTCCCGGCTCGTTGGTTTGCGTTGAGCGCTCGAGCATGAGCGAGCGGATAGCGTCGGGATTAGCCTGAAGCGCCTGGCGAAACTCGGTCCACCCTGTCGGCGTGCCGAACAGGTGACGCACCGCTGCAAGTAGAAGGTTCGGTTGCCGCTTTAGGTCCGGAAGGGTCGACAGGAAACCGAGCGCCTCCCGGTTCCCAGCGACTGCCCGAGCCAACTCCTCGTAGAGCGGCGAGCGACCGCGAGCTTCCGTATCGGCGAAGCGAATATATCGGGCTGAGATCTCGGGCAAGCCCTCCTCGTCCATATCCGCTGATCCTCGGTCCCGACGTCTCATCACAGTACACGATCCACGGATCTGATTGGAGCCAGGCCCGGCGTTTTTACACAAGCTCGACCCCCTGCAGACTTCCCGCGGTCGCCTACTTGACCGTTGCGTTAGGAGGCTGTGCGCAACCCAAATCTGGGGAACTGTCCCTAATTAGTGTCTCACCCAGGGGGGGGGTCCATCATTTCTCCGGTATAAACCGCAACCCATGTCTCCGGGCCGTACATTTTGAGATTTGGCGCACCCGACAGGATTCGAACCTGTGACCTCTGCCTTCGGAGGGCAGCGCTCTATCCAGCTGAGCTACGGGTGCCTTCAGGATCGGTGATCCCAAAAACGAACCAGCCGGTAAACCGGCCAGCCACGGCTTCTTAGCGGAAGCAGGCGCCGGCTTCAACGGGCAATCGCCAGCGGGCTCAAGTTGCCGTAGCAGCCCGGGGGGAGACAGACACCGTCCCGTCCGGCGGCCGCGCCTGCTCATTCTGTCACGGTAAGCACTGCCTTGCCGCTGATGCTGCGCTGCCGCAGCGCGTCCAGAGCTTGGGCGACGTCCCGCCACGGTACGGTCATGACCACGCGCGTTTCGAGCCGGCCGGCTGCGATCAGCGCGAGCAGCGAGGCGATGTCGGCGCCAACCTCCGGACCGGAGGCGTAGTAGGCGAAGGTCTGCAGCCGCGCACCTTCGTGCCCCGGAACGAACTGGCGGAAGCCGATGGGCGTGAGTTCGCCGCTGCTCGAGCCGAACATGACGACGGTCCCGCCGGGCGCGATCCGTTCGATCGCGTGGGCGAGGCTATCGCCGCCCACCGATTCGGTAATCAGCGAGAACAGTCCTTCGGCCAGCTCGATCGTTTCGACGACCCGTTCGGCTCCGAGGCCGCGGAGATCGTCGGCATGCCGTTCAGCGGCGACCGCCACCACCGACGCGCCCTGCTGGCGGGCGATCTGGATCTGGAAACGGCCGACCGCGCCGCTTGCGCCGGTAATCAGGACCCGCTGGCCGGCCAGGTCGCCGCCGAGGCGCAGGGTCCGCAGCGCGGTCGTGCCCGCGACCGGAACAGTGGCGGCGGAGACGAAGCTGACGTCGTCCGGCAGGACGGCGAGGTGGTCGGTCGGAACGGCGACCCGTTCGGCCCACCCGGCCTCGTCGACCAGAGCCGCAACCCGGGCGCCGACGGCCGGCCCGGAGCCGTCGGCCGCGGCGCGCTCGACAATTCCGGCGACGTCCTGACCAGGCACCCAGCCGTTCGGACGGATGTTGAGCAGGCGCAGTTCGCCGCGGTTCAGCGAGACTGCCCGGACCGAGACCAGCGCCTCATGCGGGGCGGGCTCGGGCTCACCTAGCTCGGCGAGCCGCAACCCGGTGGCGCTGTCGGAAGATGTGACCAAGGCGAGCATTGGTATCGTCCCTTCTTGCTGCGTGGCGGACGCCAGCCTGTTTTCGTGCGCCGGGCTTGTTGGTCCGACGTTCAGAACGCGAGCAGGGCATGACTAAATGGAAGCCCGCCTGTCGCCTTCTGAGTTACTCATCCCTAAACTATCGACTTTCCTGTTTGAGTAATTTAGATATCTTGGCAGTCGATCGCTAAAATCAGTCAATATGAGACAGCCTCTCCGCTACCCCTGGCCTTTCGATCCGGATGATGTCCTCGCCCCGGCAATCGCCGTGCGCGTCGACGTTACCGAAACCAGGGCGGAGGTGCCGGACCACCACCACCGCAAAGGGCAACTCGTCTTCGCGCTGGGCGGTGGCGTCACATGTCGCGTCCCCAGCGGCCTGTGGATGGTGCCGCCGCATTGCGCGGTGTGGATTCCCGGCGACATGGAGCACAGCAATATCGCGACCGCCAATGCCCGGATTTTCTTCGTCTATATCGAACCGGGAGCTACCGACCTGCCGGACCGGTGCTGCACGCTTTCGATCACGCCGTTGCTGCGCGAGCTCATTATCGAGCTGGCGGATCGCGACGAGGACGATGACGCGAGGGGCGAGCTCCTGACCAGGGTTCTGCTAACCGAACTGCCGCGCATGCCTGTTCAGCAGCTACACCTGCCGATCTCGTCCGAGCCGCGCTTGAGGCGGATCGCCGCGGCGCTGGCGGAAGATGCGGCCGACCGTAGCACCCTGGCGGAATGGGCCAATCGCGTTGCGCTCAGCGAGAGCAGTCTCGCACGTCTCGTGGTAAAGGAGACAGGGCTGACCTTCGGGCGCTGGCGCCAGCAATTGCACTTGATCGTCGCAATGCGCGAGCTGGCCTCCGGCGCCAGCGTGCAGCAGGTTTCGGCCGATCTCGGTTACGAATCGGTCACCGCCTTCATCACCATGTTCAAGAAAGCGCTTGGCAAGCCGCCGGCAAAGTATCTCAGCAGTGTCGCGCAAAACGGCGGCTCTGCGTTTGTCGCCTGAACCCGCACGCGGTCAACACTCGGACTTCAACTGTCACTGCTCCTCGGCATACAGCAGCCGCGTCTTTGCCTCGGAGGTCGGCAACAGGCTGCGCTGGATCAGCGCCTCGACATGGTCGTTGCGCTGGCGGGCGCTGTCGGCGCCCATCACCACGATGATCAGCCTGTGCCCGTCCGCATTATAGGAGGTGACGATGTTGAAGCCCGAAGCCCTGATGTAGCCGGTCTTGATGCCGTCGACCCCGCGCACCCGGCCGAGCATGTCGTTGTGGCCGCGCACCAGCCTGCCGCGGAACATGAAGTCGCTTTCAGAGAAATAGTGGAAATGCTGCGGGAAGCGGGCGTGCAGCGCCATGCCGAGCACCGCCATGTCGCGCGCGCTGGTGTGCTGGTCGCCGTCCGGCAGGCCCGAGGCGTTGCGGAAAACGGTGCTGCTCATGCCGATCTGGCGCGCCTTGGCGCTCATCATGCCGGCGAACGCCTCTTCGCTGCCGCCGAGATATTCGGCGACGGCGACCGCCACGTCATTGGCCGATTTGACGACGACGGCGCGGATCGCCGAATCGACGTCGATGGTCTCGCCGCGCCTGAACCGCAGCTTGGTCGGCGGCTGCCGGGCGGCGTTGTCCGACACCGGGATTTGCGTCTCCTTGCTGATGCGGCCCTGGTCCAGCGCCTCGAACAGGAGGTAGAGCGTCATCATCTTGGTCAGTGACGCCGGATAACGCGGCGCCGTCGAATTGACCTCGAACAGCGTCTTGCCGGTGCCGGCATCGATGACCATGGCGGCATATTTCTGCGGCGGCGCCGGTACCGCCAGCACGCTGTCGGGCGGCGTGACAGTCGTGCAGCCGGCAGCAAACAGCAGCAGCGCCAGCACAGCGACGCATTTGTGGATGGACGAAAAGAATCGGAAGGCGGACAAGTCAGTTCCGAAGGCAGGCTGTTTCTGAGACGAGGCGAAGCTATCTTAACGCAAAGGCACAGTCCATTTGGTTAATATCGCTCGGGGCCTCGAACGGTGCCCTGTCCACAGGCCGACGTGGCGCCGCCTGATGTGAATTGCCGGCCACCGCGCTTGCGCAATCGGCGGCGAGTGGGCTTTGCTGGCGCCGGCAGAATCGGGCCGCCAGAATCGGGCTGGCAGAATCGGTAGGTGCACATGGATACGGTCACGATCACGGCGAAGGGCATTTCGGTATCGGTCGATCTTGCCGTCGGCCATCTCGCCGACATGACGGTCGATATCGATGGCCGCCGGCTGAAGCCGCTGCATCGCGCACCCTGGGTCGGCGAGCCGCGCGAGATGCTGCCGAAAGACCTGCCCGAAGGGACGGTCCACCTGTCCGGCGATTTCCTCTGCGCACCCTTCTCGATCAGCGACGTCGAAGCGGCACCTTTGCATGGCTGGCCGGCAAATAGTCGCTGGGACGTCGTCGACAGCGCGGCAGCGGCCGACGGCTGGCGCGCCGTCTTCCGCCTGCAGCGCCCGGTCATGGGCGCAACCGTCGACAAGATCCTGACCTTGCGCGACGATCATCCCTTTCTCTATCAGGAGCACGTCTTTTCCGGCGGCGCCGGCGCCATTCCCGTCGCCCACCACCCGATGACGGTGATGACGGCCGGCGGCAGGCTAGCGTTCTCGCCGAAGCGCCTTGCCGCAACGCCGAGTGAGGCGCCGGAGCCCGATCCGGCCCGCGGCCGCTCGTTGCTCGCCTACCCGGCGCGAACCGCCGACCTGACGCGCTTTCCCGCTGCCGACGGCGGCACGATTGACCTGACCACCTATCGCATGGACCAGCTGCGTGAGGACTTCGTCACGCTGGTCGAAGCCGACCATGGCGGACCGGGCTGGACGGCGCTGGCGCGCCAGGCGGAAGCCGACCTCGTGCTGGTGCTGAAGAACCCGGCCGAACTGCCGGTCACCATGCTGTGGGTCAGCAATGGCGGGCGCGACTATGCGCCGTGGAGCGGCCGCCACCGCGGCGTGCTCGGCATCGAGGACGGCCGCACGGCCGTCGGCCACGCCGCATCGCTCGGCGACAATTGGCTGAAGCGCGAAGGCGTGGCGACCGCCTTTGCCCTTTCCGAAGGGCGCCGCTTTTCGTTCCGCCATGTCATCGGCGCGCTGCCTTGGCCATCCGGCGAGCCGCCGCACGACGTCACGACCTCGCCGGGCCGCATGCGTATCCTGGCGGCTGACGGTGCCGTGCGCGACATCGGCTTCGACGGCGATTTCCTGCGGATCGGTCAATCCAGGCCCGATTGAAGGCTTGGCACAATCCGGCGTTTGAAATTTCCGAAAACTGCCGCCAAAATGCGCCAGAACCACCGTAAGGGGCCAATGTCAGAAATCGCCCATATCGCTGCTGCCATTTTCAAGCGCGCCGGCAAGGCGCCGCGCTTCATCGTTGCCATTGCCGGTCCGCCCGGCGCCGGCAAGTCGACATTGTCGGCAGGCTTGCACGACCTGCTGCCGGAAGGCACGGCGGAAGTCGTGCCGATGGATGGCTTCCATTACGATGACGTCGTGCTCGATCGACGCGGCCTTCGCGCGCGAAAAGGTGCTCCGGAAACCTTTGATTTTGCCGGCTTCGAAGCGCTGCTGAAGCGCATCCGCGCCGGCGAGCCGGATATCGCCATCCCGGTCTTCGACCGCAGCATGGAGCTGTCGCGCGCCGCCGCTGCGATTGTCGCCGCCGACACCAAATTCATCCTGGTCGAAGGCAATTATCTGCTGCTCGACGAGGAACCCTGGACGCGGCTGGCGCCGCTGTTCGACTTCTCGATCTTCGTCGATGTGCCGCGCGCCGAGCTCGAGCGCCGACTGCTGGCGCGATGGCACGAGCACGGCCGCTCCGACGAGGACGCGCGCGCCTGGATCGCCTCTAACGATATGCCGAACATCGACCGCGTGCTTGCCCGTCGGCGGCCCGCCGACCTGGTGGTCGGCGACCTGGCCTGACTTGCAAGGAACCGCCCGGCCGGAACCTTGCCAGTTTCAGGCCGTTATCCCGGACACGGCAATTGTGCCCATGAGGGAACCGTTCGATGGAAACCATGGCAAGAAAGCCTGCGCCCGCCAAGGGCAGGGCAACACGATCAAAAGCCACTCGAGTGAAAACCAGCGCCGGCCCGGCAGCAGCGGCCCGCTCCAAGGATGCGGCAAAGCCCAGCTTTGGCAAGGCGGCGCCGAAAAAGGTGATGCCTGCCGCGGCCAAAGCCGCTGCACCCAAGCCCAAAAGATCGGCAAGCAGCAGAGGATCGATCGCAGGCAGCGCAATGCGCACTGTTAAAGCAACGGCCAATGTCGCCGCCGGTGCCGTGCTTGCCACCGCCAAAGGTGCGGCGTCGCTTGCTGCTTCCGTAGTCGGCAAGGGCGGCTCAAAGCCCCGGACCAAGGCAAAATAGCCGAGCGGAATCGACGTAAGATCAGCTTCTGGCCGGAATGGTGAGGCCCCTCTGCACCGCCGGTCGGGCGAGGCCACGCTCCAGCCATGCGCCCACGCTGGGGAAATCGTCGAAACCGACGAGTTCCCGCGCCTCGTAGAAGCCGATCAGATTGCGCACCCACCCAAGCATCGAAATATCGGCGATCGTGTAATCGTCGCCCATGATCCAGCTACGGCCCTTGAGCCTCGTTTCGAGGACGCCGATCAGCCGTCGCGACTCGTCGCGATAACGTTCCAGCGGGCGCTTGTCGGCGATTTCGCGCCCAGCGAATTTGTGGAAGAATCCGACTTGGCCGAACATCGGCCCGATCGAAGCCATCTGGAAGAACACCCACTGGATCGTCTCATAACGCAGCGTCGCGTCTGCCGGGACCAGCTGGCCGGTCTTGTCGCTGAGGTAAAGCAGGATGGCACCGGATTCGAACAAGCCGATCGGCTTGCCGCCCGGGCCGTCCGGATCGATCATCGCCGGTATCTTGCCGTTCGGGTTCAAAGACAGGAATTCCGGGGTCCAGCTCTCGTTCTTGCCGATATCGACGGCATGCGGCTCGTAAGGCAGGCCAAGTTCCTCCAGCGCGATCGATATCTTCACCCCGTTCGGCGTCGGAAACGAATAAAGCTGGATGCGGTCGAGGTGGCTCGCCGGCCAGCGCCTGGCAATCGGAAACGCGGACAGATCGGTCATCGAAACTCCTGGTAGGGGACCGCGCCGAGCGGCACGGTCATGGCGGGTCGCAGAGAGTTAGGCGCGACGCCTGGCGCGATCAATATGCGCATGGAAAGTTTCGCCGGCCCCGGTGAAGGACCCGCAAGGGGTGCGGTCACACGGCCTTTACCGCCAGCACCGCATTGGTGCCGCCGAAGGCGAAGCTGTTGCTGATCGCGGTGCGCACGGTGCGTTCGCGCGCCACGTTCGGCGTGATGTCGAGATCGCAGTCGGCGTCGGCTTCCCGATAATTGGCGGTCGGCGGCACGATGCCTTCGCGGATCGCCATCACGCAGGCGATCATTTCCAGCGCGCCGGAGGCGCCGAGGCAGTGGGCGTGCATCGATTTGGTCGAGGACACCGAAAGCTTGTAGGCATGGCCGCCGAACACGCGTTTGATCGCCGCCGTCTCGATCTGATCGTTGGCCTTGGTGCCGGTGCCATGCGCGTTGAGATAGTCGACGTCCTCGGGATTGAGCCCGGCATCGACGAGGCAGAAGCGCATCGCCGCCTCAGGCCCTTCGATGGTTGGCGCGACGATATCGGAGGCGTCGGCGGAAAGGCCGACGCCGGCGATTTCGGCAAGGATGGCGGCGCCGCGCGCCATGGCATGCTCATATGTTTCCAGCACCACCATGCCGGCGCCTTCGCCGAGCACGAGCCCCTGGCGGTCGCCCGAAAACGGCCGGCAGGTGTCCGGCGACAGTACCCGCAGGGCCTCCCAGCCCTTGAGGATGCCCCAGACCAGCGGCGCATCGGTGCCGCCGGCGACCATGACGTCGGCCCGGCCGAGCCTGATCTGATCGACCGCCGAGGCAATGGCGTGGTTGGATGACGAGCAGGCAGAGGTGATGCCGAACACCGGCCCGCGCAGACCAAGATTCATGCTGACATGGCCGGCTGCAGCGCCCGGCATTACTTTCGGGACGGTGAAGATGCCGGCGCGGTTCTTGCCTTCGAGCAGGATGGCGCGATAGTTCTCTTCGGTTGCCTCCCAGCCGCAGACGCCGACGCCGACGATGGTGCCCATCCGGTAGGTGTTGGCCGCGTGCGGGTTCAATCCCGCCTGCTGTGCCGCCTCCCGCGCGGCGATCGTCGCCAGAAGGCTGAAGCGGTCCATCGACACGACCTGCTTGCGGTCGATGCCGTGCTCGGGAAGCGCCTTGATTTCGCAGCCGACCTTGACCTTCAGATCATGCAGCAGCGGATTGTCGATCGCGCCGATTGCCGAACGGCCGGCGCGCATTTCATTCCAGATTGCCGATGCATTGGTGCCGAGCCCGCATAATCCGCCGATGCCCGTGATGACGACGCGCTTGTGCATTCAGTCAGGCTTTTTTCGCGATCAGCGCGCGAACCGCCTCGACCATGTCGCCGACATTCTTCAGATTGCTCCAGGCATCGACAGTGTTCATCTCGATTTCGATGCCATACTCTTCCTCGAGATCGAAGATGATCTCCGTCAGTTCCAGCGAATGGATGCCAAGGGCGGTCAGTTCGGTACTGGTGGTGATTTCCTCGCCGCCCGGCTCGGCATGAGCCTTGATCTTGGCGATGATATCGTTTGCCAGCTGGTCAGCCATTCGGTTTCTTCCCCAACTCTGTCGTTTCCCGACGCCAACTGATCAGCGCCCCTTTTGTCCTCGATTACGTCGTCATCGTCGCCTTTTACCCCCGCCAGGCGCCGGTGACCGTACCAAGGTGGCTCCCTCTATAGAAACCGAAACGCTGTCAAGCAACAAGCTATATATCGACAAAGCCGCCGCAGTGCTTAACGTTGGTGTCGTGGATACGATCGCATATAGCTTGACTTCAGTGCCGCCGGCCCAGCGTGTTGCCGGCGTCGCGCGGCTTGGCTGCGACTGGAACGGAGGCCGCACGCGTCTTCGGCGTCTGTACCAGGACGGTTCAGCCAAGATCCGCATGCCGGCGGTCTCGGCCGATCCGCTCGAAGCCGTCCTGATCAACACCGCCGGTGGGCTGACCGGTGGCGACCGGCTCGCCTGGGAGGTCGATGTCGGTGCCGGCGCCTCCGCAACCATAACAACGCAGGCCTGCGAGAAAATCTATCGCGCCGCGTCCGACCGCGCCGAAGTGCGGGTGCAGCTGACTGTCGGGGAAGACGGCCACATTGCCTGGCTGCCACAGGAAACCATCGTCTTCGACCGCTCGGCCTTTGCCCGCAGCCTTGACGTGGAGCTTGCCACCGGAGCCGAGGCGCTGATCCTGGAGGCCACCGTCTTCGGCCGCCTGGCCATGGGTGAACGGGCCACGCAAGGCCATTTCCACGACCGCTGGCGCGTCCGCCAGGACGGGGCGCTGGTCCATGCAGAGGAGTTCCGCATCGGGCCGGACATTGCGGCCGCCTTGAACCGTCCCGCAGCGGCCGGCGGTGCCGTCGCCGTGGCGACGCTGCTGATGGTGTCGCCACGGGCAGAGGCTTTGCTCGAGCCGGCCCGGGGCATAGTCGGCGGCCAGGGCGGCGTCAGTTTCTGGAGCGTGCGGAAATCTGGCAAGCTTCTTGCGAGGCTGTTCGCCGAGGACGGCTACCAGCTCCGCAAGCGGCTGGTGCCGCTTGTCGAATTGCTCAACGGACGGGCGGGCCTGCCCAAATTATGGTCACTCTGATCTCGATTGTGCCACCGCAGGAAAAAGCATGAATCTGACGCCAAGGGAGAAAGACAAGCTGCTGATCGCCATGGCGGCGATCGTGGCCCGCAAGCGGCTCGAACGCGGCGTCAAGCTCAATCGTCCGGAAGCGATCGCGCTGATCACCGATTTCGTCGTCGAGGGTGCCCGCGACGGCCGCGCGGTCGCCGAGCTGATGGAGGCCGGCGCCCATGTCGTCACCCGGGCCCAGGTGATGGAAGGCATTGCAGAAATGATCCACGATGTGCAGGTCGAGGCGACGTTTCCAGACGGCACCAAGCTGGTGACCGTGCACGAGCCGATCAGATAACACCGCCAAGGAGAGGAAAATGCTTGAGCTGCGTCCCAACTGCGAGTGCTGCGACAAGGATCTGCCGCCCGATGCGACGGATGCGGTGATCTGCACCTTCGAATGCACCTTTTGCGCCGACTGCGCACAAAACGTGCTCGGCGGCGCCTGTCCGAATTGCGGCGGCAACTTCTCGGCCCGCCCGATCCGTTCGGCAGCGCTGCTGAAGAAATATCCGGCCTCCACCAAGCGCGTCCTCAAGGCAGAGGGCTGCGCTCCGGCCCGCAAGGCAGCGTGAGAGGTACTCGAAGATGGAAGGTACGCCGATGATCCCCGCTACGATGAAACGCTCAACGCTGTCGGCGGTCCTGTTGCTGGCGGCAGCAATGCCAGCCTATGCCCATGTCGGCGTCGGCACGGTTTGGTCCTTCACCGCCGGCTTCTCCCACCCGCTCTCCGGCCTCGATCACATGACGGCGATGATTGCCGTCGGGCTATGGGCCGCGCTCAAGGGCGACAAAGTGATCTGGGCATGGCCGCTGGCCTTCGTAAGCGTCATGCTGGCCGGCGGCGTGCTTGGCATGCTGCATGTGCCGATGCCTTTCGTCGAGCCGGCGATACTGGCGTCCGTCGTGGCACTCGGGCTGCTGGTTGCGCTCGCCGTCGATCTTCCTGTCTCGGCCGGCGTCGCCGTCATCGGCCTGTTCGCGCTGTTCCACGGCTATGCCCATGGCACCGAGGTGCCTGGGAATGTCGGCGGACTCGGCTATATGGCGGGCTTTGCCGTTGCCACGGCACTGCTCCACGCCGTCGGCATCGCGGCCGGTCTCGGCCTCGGCTGGCGCTTCCGCGGGCTTGCCCGCGCCGCTGGCGCCGCTTGTGCCGCGATTGGCGCCGGCCTCGCTTTTGGCGTCATGTGAGGCCGCAATGATCCCCGGCGAAATCATCACGGCAAGCGGCGAGATCGAACTGAACAAGGGTCTGGCGACGGTCACCTTGAAGGTAGCCAACAGCGGCGACCGGCCGATCCAGGTAGGCAGCCATTATCATTTCTTCGAGACCAATGAGGGACTGAGATTCGATCGCGACAAGGCCCGCGGCATGCGCCTCGACATCGCTGCCGGCACCGCCATGCGCTTCGAGCCCGGCCAAGAGCGCGACGTTACCCTGGTGCCGTTCGGCGGCAAGCGCGAGGTCTACGGATTTCAGCAGAAGATCATGGGCGCGCCGTGAGATCGAAGGCGTCGAGCAGTTTCGGCTCAGCCGGGCGGCTTGGCCGCCGCATAGATGACGACCTTTCCCGGATCGTCGAATTCCACCGCCAGAACGTCCTCGGTTTGCACTCGCCGCGAATCGATGGCGTTGAACAGCAATGCGTTCGCTTCGATCTCCTTGCGCAGCTCGGCGATGTCGTCCCGATGTTGCCTGACCTTGTTTTCGATCGCCGGCGGCGGGCCGCCTTCGGTGCGCGCGGCATCGGTAAGAAACACGATATCGACCTTGTCGAGCTTGGATGTCTTGCGCACGGCGGCGATGTTTTCACGCGTGCGGTCGATCGCCGAACTGACCTTGCCGGCTTCCGCATTTGTCTGGGTCTCTTCCTGGCCGACCTCCGAGCCGACGATCCGGTTGACGGTCTCGGCGCTGTCGAGGCTCTGCGCGTTCAGCGCGGCGTGCGGAATGCTGGCTGCCAGAAACGCGGTCGCGGCAATCCCATGCAGCCATCTGGTGTCGGAGAAGGTGGTGATCGCCATCGCTCGTTCTCAGGGTCCTTTTCGAGGCTCGTGTCAGGGCGACAGGACCGAAACGCAACGTCCCCCGTGAAGGTTCCCTTTGCGATGCGGCGGGCTGGCCGGGCGCCGGCCCGCCGCCTCGTCTCGTCAGCTCGCTTTCTTGGTGATCAGCGTCAGCGCGCCATTGGTGCTCATGCTGGCGGCGATCACCTGCGCCGAGGTGAGCCCCTTGGCTTCGAGCGCGGATTTGACCTGCGGTGTCGCGTCGATCGAGCCGCGCAGTTTCTGCAGGTCGGCATCGCTGCGCTTGGCGATCACCTCGTTGACCTTGGCTTGAGTGTCCGCGGGCAGATCCTTGATATCGACGACGTTGATCGCCTGGATGGTGGGCGCCTGCGGCTGCGCGCCGGGCGCGGCAGGAGCAGGCGCAGCCGGCGCCGGACTGGGCTGCTGCGCAGGCTGTTGCTGGGCGCTGGCGGCGGTTGCGAGCACCAGCGTGGCGGCGGCTGCCAGAAGGGTCGTTTTGCGCATGGATGTTCCTTTCCATCGATTGGCAAATTGTCGTTTTGGGGTGGCCCGGCCACCTCAAACGCTAAATAGGATCGGAAAGTGTCGCTCAGCGGGTCATTGCGTGACCATAGGATGGCGGCAATGTGGGGCCCGGCTTCGACAAGCGGTATTTTCGGGCTGTATTTCGGGAGCAATTGCTGATGGCTAAAATCACCCGCGCCGCCTATGCGCAGATGTACGGCCCGACCGTCGGCGACAAGGTCCGGCTCGCCGACACCGAGCTGTTCATCGAGGTCGAAAGGGATCTCACTCTTCACGGCGAGGAGGTGAAGTTCGGCGGCGGCAAGGTCATCCGCGACGGCATGGGCCAGAGCCAGGTGTCGCGCGCGCAAGGCGCGGTCGACACCGTCATCACCAATGCGCTGGTCGTCGATGCCACCGCCGGTATCGTCAAGGCAGATATCGGCCTCAGGGACGGCCGTATCGCCGCGATCGGCAAGGCCGGCAATCCGGATACCCAAGGCGGCGTCACCATCATCATCGGTCCCGGCACCGAGATCATCGCCGGCGAGGGCAAGATCCTGACCGCCGGCGGCTTCGACGCGCATATCCACTTCATCTGCCCGCAGCAGATCGAGGAAGCGCTGATGTCGGGCATCACCACCATGCTCGGCGGCGGCACCGGCCCGGCGCACGGCACGCTGGCCACCACCTGCACGCCTGGGCCGTGGCATCTGGCGCGCATGATCCAGTCTTTCGACGCCTTCCCTATGAATATCGGCCTGTCGGGCAAGGGCAACGCGTCCCTGCCTGCCGCGCTCGAGGAGATGGTGCTCGCCGGCGCCTGCTCGCTGAAGCTGCACGAGGACTGGGGCACGACGCCGGCTGCAATCGACTGCTGCCTGTCGGTCGCCGACGATTACGACGTGCAGGTAATGATCCACACCGACACGCTGAACGAGTCCGGCTTCGTCGAAAACACGGTCGCGGCGATCAAGGGCCGCACCATCCATGCCTTCCACACCGAAGGCGCCGGCGGCGGCCACGCGCCTGATATCATCAAGGTCTGCGGCCTGCCTAACGTCATTCCGTCCTCGACCAACCCGACACGCCCCTACACGATCAACACGCTGGCCGAACACCTCGACATGCTGATGGTCTGTCACCATCTGTCGCCGTCGATCCCCGAAGATATCGCCTTTGCCGAGAGCCGCATCCGCAAGGAAACCATCGCCGCCGAAGACATTCTGCACGACATCGGCGCCTTCTCGATCATCTCGTCGGACAGCCAGGCCATGGGCCGTGTCGGCGAAGTGGCGATCCGCTGCTGGCAGACCGCCGACAAGATGAAGCGGCAGCGCGGTTCGCTGCCGCAGGAGACCGGCGACAACGACAATTTCCGCGTCCGCCGCTACATCGCCAAATACACCATCAATCCGGCCATCGCGCATGGCCTGTCGAAGGACATCGGCTCGGTGGCGGTGGGAAAACGCGCCGACCTCGTGCTGTGGAATCCGGCCTTTTTCGGCGTCAAGCCGGACATGGTGCTGATCGGCGGCATGATAGCCGCCGCCCCGATGGGCGATCCCAACGCCTCGATCCCGACGCCGCAGCCGATGCATTACCGGCCGATGTTCGGGGCCTACGGCAAGGCGATGACCAATTCGTCGGTGACGTTCGTCTCCAAGGCCGCGCTCGACACCGGCCTGCGCGGCAGGCTCGGCATCGACAAGCAGATGGTCGCGGTCGAGAACACCCGCGGCGGCATCGGCAAGCATTCGATGGTGCTCAACGACGCCACGCCGCATGTCGAGGTCGACCCGGAAACCTATGAGGTCCGCGCCGACGGCGAACTCTTGACCTGCGAGCCAGCAACCGTGCTACCGATGGCGCAAAGGTACTTTTTGTTTTGAGGTGATGCGTGTTCTGGCGCACAAGCTCCCCGCTGGACGCCGACGACGAGGAGTGGCAGCTCGATTGCTGGGGTTGGCTGCTCAGGCATTTCGGCGGGGCAGCCGCGCTGCGCAAACGTTCGCTGATCTTGCCAACACGAGCATTTTTCACCCCCTCTGAAGAACAGGGGCACGCCGCTGCATCGCACTATTTCGGGCAGGTGGCGGCATATTTTGGCATCGATGCGGCCCGCTTCAATCTCGTGCCACAGGAAGATTCAATCGATCCGGTTTTGGGACCGCTTCAGGTCCTTCAGGACGCGCCGCGGGAGCCTGCCGGGACCTTCTCCGTGTCCCGGGGCGGTGCCATGACAATCACCTACAATCCGGCGATCGTTCCCAAGCCCATGAAGCTCATTGCGACGTTCGCGCATGAGATTTGTCATCCATTGCTGTTCTCGGTGCCTGAAGAACCGCCGGGCGGCACCGAGATGGAGGAGTTCGCAACCGATCTCGCGGTCACCTTCTTCGGCTTTGGTATCTTCAATTCCAACACTGCGGCGAGTTTCACTCAGTACCGCGACACCGCCACCGGCACGCAAGGCTGGTCCTTCGAGCGACAAGGCTATCTGTCGCCAGCGGAACGCGCCTTTGCGCCGGCGCTGTTCATCCAGGCGCGCGGTCAGGGAATACAGGACGCGCGCGAGTATCTCGATTCCGGGCCGTTGGCCTATTTTCGCAAGGCAACGAAGTATCTGGCGCAGACGCCATCCATTTCATCCGATCTGCTTGCGGCGCACCAATAGCCAAGGTCTCAACGGACTCAAGATTCGAACGGCAGGTCAGCGCAGCAGAAACCGGTTTTCACTTTTCAGATCACAATCTAGAACGCCAAATGTAGAACATGCCGCGCCAGGCCTATGGACCAGCAACTCCCCTACGCCCACGACATTTTCCCGCATATCCGCATCGTCCTGGGCATGGTGATCGGCCTTGGCGTCACACGGCTGCTGTCGGGGCTCGCCCGCATCGTCCAGCATCCCGGCCAATACCGGCTCTATCCCGTGCACCTCGCCTGGGTTGCGTCGGTGCTTTTAATGCTGGTGCATTTCTGGTGGTGGGAGTTCGGCCTGTTCCAGATCGAGAATTGGACTTTCGGCAAATACCTGTTCATCATCTTCTACGCCGTCACGCTGTTCCTGCTCTGCGCGCTGCTGTTTCCGGATTCGATGCTGGACTACACCAGCTATGAGGATTTCTTTTATTCGCGCCGGGCCTGGTTCTTCGGCCTGCTGGCGGCGACCTATCTGCTCGACGTGATCGATACGCTGCTGAAAGGGCCGGAGCATTTCGCCCATTTTGGCGTCGAATATCTGATCCGCACGCCGGTTTTCGTCGCGCTTTGCGTCATTGCGATCCTGCTGCGCGACCGCCGCTTTCACATCGCCTTTGTCGCCGGCGCGCTCGTCTATCAGATATCGTTCATCCTGCGGCTCTTCGACACGATCGTCTGAGCCCCATTGGGGCGGCGGACGCGATAGGCTAGGCTTTTTGGGAGAGGCAGTTTTTACATGAAGCTCGATATTCGCACCGACTTCACCAAATTCCCGCGCGCCGTCTCCGTCCTGGCCGCAGGCGAAGCCGGAACCACCACGCCATACGACAGTGCGGTGCTTGCCCATGACGAGCGGCATCTGCGCCGTCGCGCCATCGAAACGGTGCGTAACGACAAGGTGCTGGTCGACCTGCCCGAACCGGTGACCTTGAACCATGGTGACCGGCTGGTGCTGGAGGATGGCCGCCACATCGAGATCATCGCGGCCGAGGAGCCGCTGTACGATATCCGTGCCGGCGGCCCTGTCCATCTGGCCGAACTTGCCTGGCATATCGGCAACCGTCATCTCGCGGCAAGCATCGAGGCTGACCGAATCCTCATCCTGCGCGACCATGTCATCAAGGCGATGCTGGAAGGGCTGGGCGCCACGGTGAGCGACGTCTCCGAGCCATTCAAGCCGGTGCGCGGCGCTTATTCCGGCCATGGCCATTCTCACGCCGAGGCGCATGCGCACAGCCATGCCGAAGCGCATTCCCATACCCATACCGAATCGCATTCCCACAGCCATTCGCACGACCATGACCATGACTGACCAGCCTTCCAACGTTGCCCAGCCTTCCAATATTGCTTTGTTGCGGCTGATGGCGTGGCTGTCGCCTTCCTTCCCGGTCGGCGGCTTTTCCTACAGCCATGGTCTCGAGCAAGCCGTGCATGCCGGGCTGGTTGCCGACAGCAAAGAGCTCGCCGCGTGGCTGGAAACGCTGGTCGAGATGGGTTCGGGCTGGAATGATGCGGTGCTGTTTGCCGAAAGCTGGCGCAGGGCGCGCGAAACCGGCGATCTCGATGAAATCGTCGCCCTTGCCGAAGCTCTGGCAGGCTCGCGCGAGCGCCATGCCGAGACCATGCTGCAGGGCGCTGCTTTCCTGAAGGCGGCCTTCGCCTGGCCGTGCCAGGTGCTGGATCGCCTGCCGGCCGAATGTGCCTATTGCGTTGCCGTCGGCGCCGTTGCCGGCGGTCACGGCATTGCGCTGCGGGACGCCCTGGCGGCCTTTCTGCAGGCCTTCTTCTCCAATCTCGTCCAGGCTGCGATCCGGCTTGGCATCGTTGGCCAGAGTGCCGCGATGACGCTACTGGCCGCCTTCGAACCGCTTGCCCTGGCCACGGCCGACCGCGCTGCCGGCTCGACCCTCGATGATCTCGGCGGGTGCGCTTTCATCTCCGACGTCACGGCGATGAAGCACGAGGCCCAGTATTCGCGGCTGTTCCGCTCATGATCATTCTCGCTTTCGCCCTCTCGCTCGTCCTGCTGTTGATCACAGCACTGCATGTTTATTGGGGCATTGGCGGCATCTGGCCGGGCAGGGACGCTGCCTCCTGCGCCCGCGCGGTGGTCGGCTTCCGTGGCGTCGACGAGATGCCGGCGCCCTTCGCCAGCTTCGCCGTCGCCGCATGCCTGGGCCTGGCGACGCTGTGGCCGATGGCGCTCGAAGGCGTGTTTGCCACGCCCTTTCCCAAGGCCGGGCTCGCCGCCACAGCGCTGCTCATCGCACTGGTCTTCCTGGCGCGCGGCATTGCCGGCTTCACGCCTTGGTGGCGCCGGCTGACGCCCGAGCAGCCTTTCGTGCGGCTCGATCTGCGTTATTATTCGCCGCTGTGCCTGCTGATCGGGCTTGGCTTTGCCATTCTTGCCCTCACGGAGTTCCCCGCATGATATCACCCAACGGTCCTCTTCGCGTCGGCATCGGCGGTCCGGTCGGCTCGGGCAAGACGACGCTCACCGAAAAGCTTTGCAAGGCGCTGCGTGACGAGTTCTCGATCGCCGTCGTCACCAACGACATCTACACCAAGGAAGACGCCATGATGCTGGCCCGGCTGCAGGCGCTCCCTGAGGATCGCATCATCGGCGTCGAGACCGGCGGCTGCCCGCACACCGCCATTCGCGAGGACGCCTCGATCAATCTGCAGGCGATCGCCGAGATGACCAAAAAATTCCCGGATCTCGATGTCGTCTTCATCGAATCGGGCGGCGACAACCTCGCCGCCACTTTCTCGCCGGACCTTGCCGACCTGACGCTCTATGTCATCTCGGTTTGCCAAGGCGAGGAGATTCCGCGCAAGGGCGGACCGGCGATCACCCGGTCCGATTTCCTGGTCATCAACAAGAGCGACCTTGCGCCCTATGTGAACGTCAATCTCGACATCATGGAACGCGACGCTGCCCGCATGCGCGGCAAACGGCCGTTCGGCTTCACCGACCTGTCGCGCGGCAAGGGGCTTCAGGAGGTGATAGATTTCATCGTCGAGCATGGCGGGCTGAGAGCTGGCACTGCCACCAGCACGGCGGCATAGCAATCGCGTTCGCCTGCACCAAACGAAACCGGTTGCGCGCGTTCCAGTCGCGCGGCATCCTCGCCTCTTCACGGAGGTTACGATGAGCATCGCCCGCCTGCAGAAGGAAGTGCTGACCAACCTGCCGTTCTATGAGGAGCGCGTCGATCTCGCTTGCGCCTTCCGCTGGACGGCGCGGCTCAACATGCACGAGGCGGTGGCCAATCATTTTTCGCTGGCGGTCAACGACGATGGCTCGCAATTCCTGATGAACCCCAACCAGGTGCATTTCTCGCGCATCAAGGCGAGCGATCTGCTTTTGATCGACGCCAATGATCCCGACACGCTTATCGGCCCGAATGCGCCCGACCCGACGGCGTGGGGCCTGCATGGTGCCATCCATCGCAACGTGCGTCATGCGCGCTGCGTCATGCATGTCCACTCGATCCACGCCACCGTGCTTGCCTCGCTCGCCGACTCGACGCTGCCGCCGGTCGACCAGAACTCGGCGATCTTCTTCAACCGCCATGTCGTCGACGCTCATTATGGCGGGCTGGCCTTCGAGGAAGAGGGCGAGCGCTGCTCCCAGTTGCTTGTCGACCCGAAGGTCAAGGTGATGGTGATGGGCAACCATGGCGTGCTGGTCATCGGCGACAGCGTCGCCGACACCTTCAACCGCATGTTCTATTTCGAGCGCGCCGCCGAAACCTATATCAAGGCGCTGTGGACAGGTCGGCCGCTGCGGGTACTGTCGGATGAGATCGCGGAGAAAGCGGCAAGGGAACAGGAAGACTATCCCGGCCAGGCCGAGCGCCACCTTTCCGAACTGAAGGCGATCCTCGACGAGCAGGAGCCTGCCTACCGGAGTTGAGGGCGGTCCCGCCGGGCTGGCTTAAAGCCCGAGTTCGGCCCGCAATTCAGCGGCGCTGTTGATGACAATCGCCCCCGGCGGCCCCTCCATGGGCACCTCTGGCCAGAAGATCGTCTTCATCCCAGCTGCCAGCCCCGCCGTGGCGCCGGTCACGCTGTCGTCGACCGCCACGGCCTCGGCGGGATCGACGTCGGCCAACCAGGCGGCGCGCAGGAAAGGTTCGGCATGCGGCTTGCCTTCACGCACGTCGTTGCGGCTGACCGTCTTCATGCCGGGATAGAAAAGGCCTACGGCGCGCAGATTGGCATCGACGATCAGTCTGTCCGAGTTGGACACCACCGCTTGCGGCACGCCAAGCGCGCGCAGCTCATTGAAAATCTCGATCGCGCCGGTGCGTGGCGTCAGCGTTTCGGCCATCGGCAGATAGTGATCGTATTTGCGCACGATCCAGTCGTCGAAAGGCAGGTCGAGGCCGAACTCGTCGCGCAGCATTTCGTAGACCGGCCATGCGGCGATGCCGAGCACGCGCTCATGCAGGTCGGCCGGCGGCGCGATGCCGACGCTGTGCAGCGCCGCAATCAGCGCCGCCTCGTGCAGCGGCTCGCTGTCGACCAGCGTGCCGTCCATATCCCAGAAAACCGCTTTCGGCGTCATGCAAGGCTCCATTCTCAAAAAATTCCTTAAAGCGTTTAGCGCGCGAGATAAACCGCCGCGTCCCCGCTAATGCATGTCGCGCAAAGTGTGCAGCGGTTTTGCGATGACGACATGCATAAAAAGCAACCTAAAACGTGTCGCATGAGGCCGATCGAACGCAACGCGCTTTAGAACCGGGATTGGTGCAACCTCGACAGCCTTGCTGTTGCAACGAGACTGGGTCGACTTGTCACTTCGCTCCAAACACCAAGTTTCATCACTAAGCAATTGCTCTTACAATAGGCAATTGCGCGCAAGTTCATTCCCTGCGAAACTACTGCGCTCCGCCTCTTATGCTCGGCGGGGTTGGGAGGCAGGAACTTGAATTCGCGGCAGGACAGCGGCGGCAACAGGCTGGACGACGCGGCGCGTGCCGGCTGGCTCTATTATGTCGCAGGCAACACCCAGGACCAGATCGCCGCCACGCTTGGCATCTCGCGGCAGACGGCGCAGCGCCTGGTGTCGCTCGCAGTCTCCGAAGGGCTGATCAAGGTGCGCGTCGACCATCCGATCGCCAATTGCCTCGACCTTGCGGCACGGCTGAAATCGCGCTTTGCGCTCGATCTGGTCGAGGTGGTGCCGAGCGACCCTTCTTCTTCCTCCACCGTCATCGGCGTCGCCGAGGCGGCGGCGGCCGAGATCGAACGGCGGCTGCGGTCGCGGGGGGGGGGCAACAAAGGCCGCGCGCCCCGCCCCCCCCACCAAAACACCAGCCAACAGCACAACACGCCAGGACAGCGCACCCCCCACAAACATA
>NZ_JAMYOL010000012.1:0-172951 GCF_040319815.1 Mesorhizobium sp. M0854 | reverse complement strand
GCAGGCCCTGGATGACGTTGAGGCCGATGCCGCCGAGGCCGAAGACGACCGCCGTCGCGCCTTGCTCGACCTTGGCCGTGTTGATCACAGCACCGATGCCGGTGGTGACGCCGCAGCCGATGTAGCAGATCTTGTCGAACGGGGCGTCGGCATTGACCTTGGCCACGGCGATCTCGGGCAGCACGGTGAAGTTGGAAAAGGTCGAGCAGCCCATGTAGTGGAACAGCCTGTCCTTGCCGATCGAGAAGCGCGAGGTGCCGTCGGGCATCAAGCCCTGTCCCTGCGTGGCGCGGATGGCGGTGCACAGATTGGTCTTGCGCGACAGGCAGGACGGGCACTGCCGGCATTCCGGCGTGTAGAGCGGGATGACATGGTCGCCCTTCCTGACCGAGGTGACGCCCTTGCCGACGTCGACGACGATGCCGGCGCCCTCATGGCCGAGGATCGCCGGAAACAGGCCTTCCGGGTCGGCGCCCGACAGCGTGAACTCGTCGGTGTGGCAGATGCCGGTTGCCTTGATCTCGACCAGCACCTCGCCATCGCGGGGACCTTCGAGGTCGACCTCCGTGATCTGCAGCGGCTTTCCGGCGGCAACGGCGACAGCGGCGCGCGTTTTCATCAGGCAATCCTCCCATGACAGTCTGCAATCCAGGTTAGATTTAACTTACCATTCAGCTCTGCGCTATGCACGAAGCGACGTTGTGACCCCGGATTTTCGTCAGCGCCCGCCGATTTGCATGCGGGATAGGCTCCGACTTTGCCTTGACCGGCCCCCTGAAGCCCATAAAACGGGAAGCCCGTAAAAGAAGGGCAGCCGAGGGACGAGGCCTGCATGTTCACAAAGATCCTGGTCGCCAACCGTGGCGAGATCGCCTGCCGCGTGATCAAGACGGCGCGCAAGATGGGCATCGCCACCGTCGCGGTCCATTCCGACGCCGACCGCGACGCCGTGCATGTCGAAATGGCCGACGAGGCGGTGCATATCGGGCCTTCGCCGGCTGCGCAAAGTTATCTGGTCGCGGAAAAGATCATCGCCGCCTGCAAGGCCACAGGAGCAGAGGCCGTGCATCCCGGCTACGGTTTCCTGTCCGAGCGGGCATCCTTCTGCGAAGCGCTGGAGCAGGAAGGCATCGTCTTCATTGGCCCGAAGCCCAAGGCCATCAAGGCGATGGGCGACAAGATCGAATCGAAAAAGTTCGCCAACGCGGCCAAGGTGTCGACGGTGCCCGGCTGGCTCGGCGTCGTCGAAAACGCCGCCCATGCCGAAAGAATAGCCGGCGAAATCGGCTATCCCGTGATGATCAAGGCTTCAGCCGGCGGCGGCGGCAAGGGCATGCGCATCGCCTGGAGCAAGGCAGAGGTGCGCGACGGCTTCGACCGGGCGCGGTCGGAGGCGAAAAGCTCGTTCGGCGATGACCGCGTCTTCATCGAAAAATTCATCGTCGATCCGCGCCATATCGAAATCCAGGTGCTCGCCGACGCGCATGGCAACACGCTCTATCTCGGCGAGCGCGAATGCTCGATCCAGCGCCGCAACCAGAAGGTCGTGGAGGAGGCGCCGTCCCCCTTCCTCGACGCCAAGACCCGCAAAGCCATGGGCGAGCAGTCGGTGGCGCTGGCCAAGGCCGTCGACTACCAGAGCGCCGGCACGGTCGAGTTCATCGTCGACAGCGACAAGAACTTCTATTTCCTGGAAATGAACACGCGGCTGCAGGTCGAGCATCCGGTGACGGAACTCGTCACCGGCATCGACCTGGTCGAGCAGATGATCCGCGTGGCGGCCGGCGAAAAGCTCGCCATCAAGCAGAGCGACGTCAAGCTGAACGGCTGGGCGGTGGAAAGCCGCCTCTATGCCGAAGATCCGTATCGCAACTTTCTGCCGTCGATCGGCAGGCTGACGAAATACCGGCCGCCGGAAGAGGGAAAATTCGGCGAGGTCGTTATCCGCAACGATACCGGCGTTACCGAAGGCTCGGAAATCTCGATGTTCTACGACCCGATGGTCGCCAAGCTGTGCACCTGGGCACCGACACGGCTGGCGGCGATCGACGCGATGTCGGAAGCGCTGGACAGTTTCGTCGTCGACGGCATCGAGCACAACATACCGTTCCTGGCGGCGCTGATGCAGCATCCGCGCTGGCGGGAAGGGCGGCTATCGACGGCGTTCATCGCCGAGGAATATCCCGACGGCTTCGCGCCCATTGTGCCGAACAGCGAAGAAAACGTGGTGCTGGCCGCGATCGCCACCGCGGTCGAACTGCTGCGCCGCGACCGGCTCGACCGGCTGGGCGGGCGGCTGGCGCCGCATTCGGGCGCCTTGAAACGCGATTGGGTGGTGAAGATCGGCCGGGATTATCTTTCGGTTGCCATCGTCGAAGGCATGATTTCCATTCCGATGGAGCTCGACCTCACAATCGACGGCGGCAAACCGCTGACGGTGGCATCCGACTGGCGGCCGGGCGATCTCATCTGGCGCGGCACGGTCGGCGGCCGCAAGGTCGCGGCGCAAGTCAGGCCGGTGCTGAACGGGTTCCGCATCGCCTGGAAAGGCATCTCGGTGACAGCCCGCGCCATGCTGCCGCGCACCGCCGAACTCGAAAGGCTGATGCCGGAAAAAGTGGCGCCGGATACCTCGAAGATGCTGCTATGCCCGATGCCCGGCCTCGTCGTGTCGATTGCCGTTGCCGAGGGGCAGGAGGTCAAGGCCGGCGAGACGCTGGCCGTGGTCGAGGCGATGAAGATGGAAAACGTGCTGCGCGCCGAGCGCGACCTCATCGTCTCGAAGCTCAACGCCAGGCCAGGCGACAGCCTTGCCGTCGATGCGGTGATCATGGAATTCGCATGAGGCCGTACCCGCCCTCGACGCTCTGTCTGAAGTTGGCGGGACAGCGCGCCCCTCTGTCCTGCCGGACATCTCCCCCTCCAGGGGGGAGATTGGCAGCCTCGGCGCCTCGCTCGCTCCTGCAACGTTGGAAATTGGCGAAAGCCGAGATGATGGCCAATCTCCCCCCTCGTGGGGGAGATGTCCGGCAGGACAGAGGGGGGCGCGAAGGAACGCGACCTTGCAATTGGTTGGGCACGCTCAGTGGAGGAGGGACAAGGCGAGGCCGCGAGGAATTCGCATTTTTCCCCGTCGCGCCGTATTTTGTTCTTGCTTTGTGCCGGCAGCTATGCTACTAATTTGGGTATGGTGCTAATTGGCTCCAGCGACCCGCCCGCAGTGGCGGGTTTTTATTTGCAGCCTGACGTCGGCGGGACAGCGCCCCTCTCTGTCCTGCCGGACATCTCCCCCACGAGGGGGGAGATTGGCAGCTTCGGTGGCAGCGCCTTTCTGCCGGCGGAAGCGATTGCTAAGTTCACAAAGCTCCAATCACTACCGCTGGACTCGTGTTACCCGGTGCCGGACAATACAATACATCTTCATCGACTGAGTCCTTGTGAGGCGGCGCGAAAAAACCATGGCGGATGAAAGACTTCCACGCGATCCCTTGCTGCGCGAGGCCTATGCAAAGGCGTCGCGGGCGGAGGCGGCGGCGCGTCGGTTCATTCATCTGCGCGTGCATTCGGCCTATTCGCTGCTCGAAGGTGCCTTGCAGCTCGGCAAGATCGTCGGCCATGCGGTGCAGGACGAATGCCCGGCAATCGCCGTCACCGACACCAACAATCTGTTCGGCGCGCTGGAATTCGCCCAGAAGGCGGTAAAGGACGGCATCCAGCCGATCATCGGCTGCCAGATCGACCTCGCCTTTTCCGGCGAGGCGAGCGACAGCCAGCGCGACCGCAGGCGGCAAGGACCGGAGATGCGGCCGGTCGTCCTGATCGCCGCAACCGAGGCCGGCTACGGCAATCTGGTCAGGCTGGTCAGCCGCGTCTACCTCGAGACACCGCCCGGCGAAGCGGTGCATCTGAGGAGCGAGATGCTGCAGGGCCACACCGACGGATTGATCTGCCTTACGGGCGGGCCGCGCGGTCCGATCGGCACTGCCTTGAAACAGGATCGCCGCGAACTCGCCGAGACCCGGCTGTCGGCGCTCAAGGGCCTGTTCGGCGACCGGCTCTATGTCGAGCTTGAGCGGGTCTCCGGTTACGACCGCGCCATCGAGCAGTCGTCGGTCGACCTCGCCTACCGCCACGATCTGCCGCTGGTTGCCACCAACGAGGCGTTTTTCTTCTCTCGTGAAGACTATGAGGCGCATGACGCCCTGATCGCCATCGCCGAAGGTTCCGTGGTGGCGGCCGACAATCGCCGCCGCCTTTCGCCCGACCACTTCCTGAGAAGCCAGGCCGATATGGCGAGGCTGTTCGCCGACCTGCCGGAAGCAATCGACAACACCGTCGAGATCGCGCTTCGCTGCTCGTATTACCCGAAGACCCGCAATCCGATTCTGCCGCGCTTTGCCGGCCGCGATGTCGCCGACGCCGATGCTGCGGTCAAGGCGGAGGCGCAGGAGCTTGCCAGGCAGGCGCATGAAGGGCTGGAGGCGCGGCTGGCGGCGCACGGCCCGACGCCGGGCTACACGGTCGAGCAATATCGCGAAAGGCTGGATTTCGAGCTCGGCGTCATCGAGAAGATGAAATATCCGGGCTATTTCCTGATCGTTGCCGACTTCATCAAATGGGCCAAGGCACAAGGGATTCCGGTCGGCCCGGGCCGCGGTTCGGGCGCCGGCTCGCTGGTCGCCTATGCCACGACCATCACCGACATCGACCCACTGCGTTTTTCGCTGCTGTTCGAGCGCTTCCTCAATCCCGACCGCGTTTCGATGCCCGACTTCGACATCGACTTCTGCCAGGACCGGCGCGAGGAAGTTATCCGCTACGTCCAGCAGAAATACGGCCGCGACCAGGTTGGCCAGATCATCACCTTCGGCACGCTGCAGGCGCGCGCGGTGCTGCGCGACGTCGGCCGCGTGCTGCAGATGCCTTACGGGCAGGTCGACAAGCTGAGCAAGATGGTGCCGTCGAACCCGGCCAATCCGGTCAAGCTCGCCGACGCCATCGCCAACGAGCCGCGCTTTGCCGAAGAGGCGGAGCGTGAGCCGATCGTGCAGACGCTGCTCGATACGGCGCAGAAACTGGAAGGTCTTTATCGGCACGCCTCGACGCACGCCGCCGGCATCGTCATCGGCGACCGGCCGCTGTCGGAGCTGGTGCCGATGTACCGCGATCCGCGCTCGGACATGCCGGTCACGCAGTTCAACATGAAATATGTCGAGCAGGCCGGGCTGGTGAAATTCGACTTCCTTGGCCTGAAGACGCTGACGGTGCTGGACAGGGCCGTCAAGCTGATCCGCCGCCGCGGCATCGAGATCGATCTTGCCCACATTCCGCTCGACGACCCCGAAACCTATGCCATGCTGTCGCGCGGCGAAGTGGTCGGCGTGTTCCAGGTGGAAAGTGCCGGCATGCGCAAGGCGCTGATAGGCATGCGGCCCGACTGTATCGAGGACATTATCGCGCTGGTCGCGCTCTACCGGCCGGGGCCGATGGAGAACATACCGACCTACAACGCCAGAAAGCACGGCGAGGAAGAGATGGCGTCGATCCACCCGAAGATCGACCATCTCGTCAAGGAGACGCAAGGCGTCATCGTCTACCAGGAACAGGTGATGCAGATCGCGCAGGAGCTCTCCGGCTATTCGCTGGGCGAAGCCGATCTGCTGCGCCGCGCCATGGGCAAGAAGATCCGCGCCGAGATGGACAAGCAGCGCGAGCGCTTTGTTTCGGGCGCGGTCGAGCGCGGCGTCGGCAAGCCGCAAGCCGACTTCATCTTCGACCTGCTGGCAAAGTTTGCCGACTACGGTTTCAACAAATCGCATGCCGCCGCCTATGCCGTCGTCTCCTACCAGACCGCCTATCTGAAGGCGCATTACCGCGTCGAATTCCTGGCGGCATCGATGACGCTCGACATGGGCAATACGGACAAGCTCGCCGATTTCCGCCAGGATGCGCTGCGCCTCGGCATCGAGGTGGTGGCGCCGTCGGTCATGACGTCGTTCCGGGATTTCGAGGTCGGCGAGAACCGCATCTTCTATTCGCTGGCCGCGCTCAAGGGCGTCGGCGATGCGGCGGTCGAGCACATCGTCGCCACGCGCGGCGAAAAACCCTTCAAGAGCCTCGCCGATTTCTGTGAAAGGGTCGATCCGAAGATCGTCGGCAAGCGCGTCTTCGAAAGCCTGATCATGGCCGGCGCGCTCGACTGCTTCGGTCATGACCGCGCGGCGATGATGGCCGGCGTCGAGCGGATGATGGGGCTGGCGTCGCTGGCGCAGCAGAATGCCGTCACCGGCCAGCATGACATCTTTGGCGCCTCGCTCGGCGCACAGTCGCAGGCGCTCAACTTGCCGGCGACCGATCCCTGGCTCGTCGCCGACCGCCTGCACCGTGAATTCCAGGTGGTCGGGTTCTATCTCTCGGCGCATCCGCTCGACGAATACAAGGCGGCGCTGCAGAAAATGCGGGTGCAGACCTGGGGCGAGTTTTCGGCCGCCGTCAAACGCGGTGCTGCCGCCGGCCGGCTCGCCGGCACGGTGACCACCAAGCAGGAGCGCAAGACGCGCACCGGCAACAAGATGGGCGTCGTGCAGTTCTCCGACACCTCCGGCCAGTATGAAGCGGTGCTGTTTTCCGAGGGGCTGGCGCAATACCGCGACCTGCTCGAACCCGGCCGCTCGGTGGTGATCACCGTTTCGGCCGAGGACAGGCCTGAAGGCGTCAATCTGCGCATCCAGACCGTGCAGTCGTTGGAGGAAGAGGCAAGCCGTATCCAGAAAGCGTTGCGCATCTTCGTCAGAAATGACGCACCGGCATCGACAATCCAATCGCAGCTTGGCCAGCGTGGCGACAGTCAGGTGAGCATCATCGTCATCAAGGAAGGCGGCGAGGGCGAGGTCGAGATCGAGTTGCCCAACCGCTACCGCGTATCGCCGCAGATCGCGTCGGCGATGCGGGCGGTGCCGGGCGTGGTCGAGGTGGAACTGGTCTAAGAGTTAGCGCACGCTTATGAAGCGGCGATCTCCGCCGGTTGCGGTGCTCTCCGCTGCAGGTTGAGCAGATTTCCCATGAGGATCAGCAGGGCGCCACCGGCGGTGAAGGCGTCGATCTGCTCGTGATAGAGCAGCCATCCGATCACCGCCGACAGCGGCACGCGCAAAAAGTCCATTGGCGAGATGACCGTCGCATCGGCATAGACAAGTGCGCGGGCCATGCAGAAATGCGACGACATGCCGGTGAAGGCGATGAGCAGGATCCACGGCCAGAGCTCAAGCGGCGGGTTGCGCCATTCGTAAAGCGCCGGGACGAGGCCAAGCAGCGACTGGATGATCAACATCCAGAAGATGATGCGCACGACGCTGTCCGTCCGCGTCAGCGACTTGACGAGGACCACCGAGACGCCGAAGCAGACCGCGGCTCCCAGCACGATGACATGTCCCGGATTGACCGCGCCGACGCCCGGACGCACGATGATCACAACGCCGATCAGCCCGAGCACGATCGCCGCCAGCCGTGGCCGGGACAGCCTTTCGCCGAGGAAAGCGACGGCCAGCAAAGCGGTCCAGATCGGCGTCGTGAATTCGATCGAGATCAGTACCGCAAGCGGGATCAGCGTCAGGGCGTAGAGCCAGGCAGCCTGGCCGGTATAGTGGACGACGTTGCGGGCGATATGAGCCAGCGGGCGTCCGGTGCGCATCGCCGCAAAACCGCCTGACATCATGACCAGCGGCAACAGGATGAAAAAGCCGATCACCGAGCGCAGCTCGAGCACCTGGAAGACGTTTAGTTCGGCCGTCGTGGCACGGCCGGCCACCGACATCGCCAGGAACGAGGCGATCGACAGCGCCATCCAGAACGCGGCCTTGGGGATCGAGGGTGCGGGTGCCATGCGGCTATGTCGCAAGCCGGAGCGCTCATCGCAACCGCTAGCCGACGCATTCGACTGGGCCAGCCGCGCAGCGTTGCAAACAGTGATGTTGAAGCCGGAACCCGCCGCTGAGGGGAGCGTTGGTCCCTCAGTGTTTGCGTGCTGTGTTTTGGATACCAACGAGGAGCGGTCCGATGAAATCACTTGCACGATTTGTACTTGCCGGCTGCCTGACGGCCGGGGCCGGGGCAGCGCATGCCGACGATCCGGATTTTCTTCGCTCATTCCAGGGGAATTTCGCCGGCAAAGGCATCGTCAAGGTGACCACCGATGCGCCGACGGTGAATGTCTCCTGTCATTTCAATTCCGACGCAACGTCGAGCTCGCTGTCGCTCGACGGCAGCTGCCGCGGTCTTATCGTGGTAACGCGCGCCATCAGCGCCGATCTCAAATCGAGCGGGACGAAATACACCGGCACCTATGTCGGATCGCGCACCGGGCCGGCGCAATTGAGCGGCAGCCGCTCCGGCAACGCAATCAATCTCGGCATCCGTTGGGCCAAGGAGGTCAATGGCGATCGCAAGGCGCAAATGACGGTCGAGAAGAACGGCGAGAATGGCATGCGGCTGATCGTCGTCGATACCGATCCGAAAACCGGGAAAAGTGTGGTGACCACCCGGATCGATCTGCAGCGCACGTGACTGGGGCAAGTTGAGATTCAGGTGAGGCCGGCCTGCGAAACGCGGTTTCCTGCGCTTTCGGCCTTCGCCGGCGGAAGCATTCTGAGCGATCGTGGCAGTTAAGGCTACGGCCGGCGTAGGCCGGTGCTCACGTACTCACAAGTACGCTCCGCTCCGGTTCTCGGAAACCACCCTTCTCGACTCGGCCTGACCTGAATCTCAACAGGCCGGTATCATTCCTCGACCGGTTCGGGCGGATGGGCATCGCGGCCCTTGCCGAAGGTATAGCCGGTTTCCACCGCCCTGCGGCCGAACTTGCCGCGCAGCGTGTCGATGGCGCCTTCGGCCATGGCGCGCTTGCGTGACTGGAGGTCGACCAGGTCGGGCGGGTCCGCCCGGTCATCGTCGGAGAGATCGCTGACGCCAATGCCGAGCAGCCGGTATTTCGTGCCATCCGCTTCCTTGCGCAGCAGCTCGAGCCCGGTCTGAAAGATGCGGTCGGCCAGCCGGGTCGGATCGCCGAGCTGGCGATTGCGCGTGCGGATCTTGAAATCCTGGGTCTTCAGCTTGAGGACGACGGTGCGTCCGGCAATGCCGGATTTCTTCAGCCGGGCCGAGACTTTTTCCGACAGCGCCCTCAGCACCGAAACCAGTTCGTCGACGGAGGCGATGTCGGTATCGAAAGTGGTTTCCGCCGAGACGCTTTTCGCGTCCTGGTCGGGAACGACGCGACGGTCGTCCTCGCCGCGCGAAAGCCGGTAGAGCCGGTCGCCCATGACGCCGTAGCGGCGCATCAGATCGCCACGTTCCATGCGCTGCAACTGGCCGATGGTGCGGATGCCGTCGCGCTCGAGCGTGGCGGCAAAGGCCTTGCCGACCCCCCAGATCAGCGTCACCGGCTGCTCGGCCAGGAAGCCGATAGCCTCGGCCTCGCCGATCACCGAAAACCCGCGCGGCTTGCGGAAGTCCGACGCCACCTTGGCCAGGAACTTGCAGTAGGAAAGGCCGGCCGAAACGGTGATGCCGATTTCCTTTTCCACGCCGAGTGCGAAGCGCGCCAGGACCACCGCAGGCGGCAGGCCATGCAGGCGCTCGGTGCCGGCCAGGTCGAGAAAGGCCTCGTCGATCGAGAGCGGCTCGACCAGCGGCGTCAGCGCCTGCATCATGGCGCGTACCTCGCGGCCGACGCGCACGTATTTTTCCATGTCCGGCGGCAGGACCACCGCTTCCGGGCAGGCTTCGAGCGCCTTGAACATCGGCATTGCCGAGCGCACGCCGTGGATGCGGGCAATGTAGCATGCGGTGGAGACGACGCCGCGCTTGCCGCCGCCGATGATCAATGGCCGGTCCTTCAACGCCGGGTTGTCGCGCTTTTCGACCGCCGCGTAGAACGCGTCGCAATCGATATGGGCAAGGCGCAGCCGGTAGAGCTCCGGATGGCGGGCGAGCCGTGGACTGCCGCAGCGCTCGCAACGGCGTGCCTCGCTGCGCTGAAAACTCAGGCAGTCGCGGCAAAAACCGTGTTCGGGATTGTTGACAGGGGCCGCCATCGCTGCGAACATAAAGAGAACAAATGCAATGGTACGTCAGGACGGATGCCACGACAAGGCGGTGGGCCGGGAGAGAGCTCATGAATACGACCATAGCGCCGCTAGTGCCCGAGCTTTGGGCGGATTTCGAAGATCTTTTCGGTAGGCAAGGCGCCTGCTACGGCTGCTGGTGCACACATTTCCGGCTGTCGCCCGCAGCGCGCCGCGCGAGCAACCGGGAGCGCAACAAGGACCACATCAAGGCGCGGATCGAGGCCGGGCCGCCGCCCGGCCTGCTGGCCTTCGAGGGTGGCCAGGCGGTCGGCTGGATGCAGATCGGCCCGCGTGCCGACGTGCCCGAATGGAACAACCAGGGCAGGGGGTCGGCGCCGATCGACCCCGCCGACGCCAGCGATCCGGGCGTCTGGGCGATCTCCTGCTTCTTCATCCGCACCAAAGCACGCGGCAAGGGCCTGTCGCACCGCCTGGTCCAAGGCGGCATCGAGTTCGCCCGCGAGAACGGCGCGCGGCTGATCGAGGCCTGCCCGATCGACCTGTCGAAGGATTCGCGCTCGATCGGGCTGTTCGTCGGCTCGTCGCGGGTCTTCGAGAAGGCCGGGTTCCAGCGATTGGTCGAACGTAAGCCAGGCCGACCGCTGGTGCGGCTGGTGCTTTAGCCGGATGCGCTTTTGGCCTACAGCCGGCGTCTTGCCGCTGTAACGCTGTTTCACTAATACAAGCAATGATTTGGCCCGAGACAACGGAGAATCGACGTGAAGCGTGTATTGCCACTTGTTCTCGCCGTCGCGTTTAGCGCGCCCGCTTTCGCCCAGACCGTCGACAGCCAAGGCGCGAAGAAGCTTACCGATGATCTGGCACATTATTTCGGCAGGCAGGGTTTCGATATCGGGCTGGTGAAAATCACTGCCGACGGCGATGCGTACAAACTCGCCGTCGATTTCAAGCCGCTCGTCGCTTTGCTGTCGAAACAGGATTCCTTCAAGTTCGACGTCACGCCTTACGACATGCGGGTCAAGCCGCGCCAGGACGGGCAGTGGGACGTGTCGGCGGATACGTCGCTGACCGGATCGTTCGATTTCAAGGGGCCTCAAGGGCCGCAGCACATCGACTTTTCGGTGTCGAACAACAAGTTCACCGGTGTGTATGATCCGGCCCTGGTGGCCTTCGTCAGCGCCACGGGGTCAATGGACGCTATGACGATGAAAACCCGGGAGCCGAAGCAAGAGGCCGATGTCTCTGCCGGTGCCGGCACCGCCACGCTAAATTCGACGAAATCGGCGAACGGCGGCATCGATTTCACTGTCGCGGAAAGATCTTGAATTTTGCTGAAGTCCTCAAAATCAACGATCCCGAGCGAGGGTTGAATTTCCCGGTCACCCTCAATGCGCCGGAATTTTCGGTGCATGCAAACGGCAAGGGTGTTCGGACAAAGCCGTTGATGGATCTGCTTGCTTTTGCCGTCGCTAATGAAGACGAGGCGAAACTGAAAGTAAATCAGGCGGAACTTAAGTCACGTCTCCTTGCGGCGTTGCCTGTCTGGGAAAGAATCGATGGAACGTACGCCTTCAAGGATTTCGCAATTGAGAGCCCAGTCGGCAAGTGGGGTGCGAAGCAGTTGGATTTGGCTAGCGGCATGGATGGCGTCTCCCAGAACGGCAAGATCAACTATGGGATCAAGGCCTCCGGTCTGACGATCCCCCGGCAATTGCTGCCCGCCTGGACTGGTCCACTGGTGCCGACGGATATCGACCTCAACTTCGGCGGTGCCAATATCGATCTCGACACGATGGCGAAGAAGGCGATCGAAGCCTTTGATCTCAATAAGAATCCGCCGTTGCCGGGGGAATTCGGCAAGGCTTTGGTCGCCGATTTCAAGGCCAAGAAACCCAAAGTAATCCTCGGCCACTCGACCGTGAAGAATGGCGATGTCGAAGTCGCCATGGAAGGCGAGATGACTTTCCCGGGCGGCGAAAAGCCTGATGCGACCGTGACCGTCGCTGTGGCCGGCTACGACAGGATCGTCGATGCCCTGAAGGAAGGCGCCAAGAGCGATGAGCAGATGGCGCAGGCCTTCCCCTTTGCGCTGGCCGTCAAAGGTTTTGGCAAGACGCTGCCGGATGGCCGGCTGGAATGGGTGATCAACACCAAGGCCGATGGCTCCGTTGCGGTCAACGGCGCCATGCTGAAGGGGCCGGATGAAGTCCAGGACGACAGCGCCGGCCAGGATGACAACTCGGGCGATGATGGCGCGAATGGAACGGACAATTCGACCGGGGGCGAGGATTCGGACGGCGGCGACAATGGCGGGGCAGGACCGAAGCTGCAGCCCTGAGCGCTCGCATTAAAGCCCCAGAGCACTCGCGATCTTCGGCGCGGCGTCGCGCCAGTCTTCGACGACGCTGACGCCGTCCGGCGGCGGCGGCAGGAAAGCGCGCAGCGAATTGTCGGCCATCAGATGGAAGAGATACGCATCGGCGACCGAGTTCTGCACCGACACAAGATTGGACGGCTGATCGTCGACGAAAGCGACCGGGCGGCCCTTGTTGCCGCGCAATTTGGCCACCGCCGGCCCCTTGGCCATTTCGGTGGTCAAAAGCGGGTAGGGCAATCCGAGCGCGTCGAGATGCGCACGGCGCACCACGCGGTGCTTGTGCGGCATGGCGGTTAGCAGAACGATCTCGGCGCTGTCGCTAAGCGCTGCAAGAGCATCCTCGGCACCGTCGGTGATGCTTTGCCAATCGGCCTGGGCGTCAAAGAATTCCCCCAGAAGTGCCGTAACCTCGGGCTGTTCGATCAAACGGCCGCTCGCCGTTTCAGCGATGTTGCCGGTGAGGCGGAAGGAAGCCAGCGTCAGGCCGAAGCCGCGCGATTTGAGGAAATGCGGAAACGGCCGGATGAATTCGAGCACGACGTCGTCGACGTCGAGCACCAGCAGCGGCCGGTCGTCGGCGGCCAGCTCCTCGATCTGCCGCGCCGTCTCGGGATCGTCGCTCATACCGAATGCTCATGATTGTCGTCGCCGAGCGGCAGCGCCCGCAATGCCTTGCCGACTGCGGCGGGCGGCGTTCCGGTCTCCTCGGAAAAACGCATCAGCGTCGGCTCATGGGCAAGGATGAACTGCAGCACGCCGGCCAGGAATCCCGGCTCGCCCGCCGCCCGGCGGATGGAATGGGCTTCGATGCCGGTGATCGCCAGGAAGCGGGGCAGAAGTTCCGGATCGGCGGCGACGAAGCCCAACGCCTTTACGGCAATGGTTTCCGCTTCCTCGCGCATTGACGCTGCGTTTGCCATCGCTACCTTCCTTCATGGGCGGAATCGTTCTGTTTTCGCAGTAGTGGCAAGTGTCGCCGGCAGCAAGCCGCCGATCTGGAATCCGAACGCTTTTAGGGCGGCCGGTTTGCGTTTCGTCAATCATATTGCCGTATAGTGGGAACAGGTTTGGTGCGTGCCGACAAGGGGCGCATGACGGCACCCTTCGAGTGGAAGGTCAGCCGGGACGGGAAATCGATGCCAAAGAAGGTTATGATCGTCGAAGACAACGAGCTCAACATGAAGCTCTTTCGCGACCTCATCGAAGCGAGCGGCTACGAGACGGTGCGCACACGCAACGGCCTGGAAGCGCTGGATCTGGCGCGGCAGCACAGGCCGGACCTCATCCTGATGGACATCCAGCTGCCGGAAGTGTCGGGCCTCGAGGTCACCAAATGGCTGAAGGAGGACGATGATCTCCACGTCATCCCGGTCATCGCCGTCACCGCCTTCGCGATGAAGGGGGACGAGGAGCGCATTCGCCAGGGCGGCTGCGAGGCATATATCTCCAAGCCGATCTCGGTGCCGCGTTTCATCGAAACCATCAAATCCTACCTGGGCGATGCCTGATGTCCCTTCTCAGCCGAGCCGGAGCTTTGTGAAATGACCGCGCGGATCCTCGTCGTCGACGACATCCCAGCCAATGTCAGGCTGCTGGAGGTTCGGCTGCTCGCCGAATATTTCGAGGTCCTGACCGCCACCAACGGGCCGGACGCGATCGAGATCTGCGAGAACGGCAAGGTCGACGTCGTGCTGCTCGACGTGATGATGCCCGATATGGACGGGTTCGAGGTCTGCCGGCGGCTGAAGGGCGACCCGGCGACGTCGCATATCCCTGTCGTGATGATCACCGCGCTCGACCAGGTTTCGGACCGGGTGTGCGGCCTCGAGGCCGGCGCCGACGATTTTTTGACCAAGCCGGTCAACGATCTGCAGCTGATGACGCGCGTCAAGAGCCTGGTCAGGCTGAAATCGCTGACCGACGAGCTGCGGCTGCGCGCCTCGACGACACGCAATATCGGCATCGAGGAGCTTTTGAGCCGCAACTTCGCTGCCGACGACGCGGTGCCGAAGGTGCTGCTGGTCGACGAGCGCAAATCCTCGTTCGAGCGCGTCCAGAAGATGCTGCGCGGCAGTGCCGATCTCGACGTCGCCAACGATCCGCATGCAGGCTTCTTCCAGGCCGCCGAGCAGCCGTATGAATGCGTGATGATCTCGACGGCCTTCGCCGATTTCGACCCGCTGAGGCTCTGCTCGCAATTGCGCTCGCTCGATCGCACCCGTTTCCTGCCGATCATCCTTCTGGCGGACGAGGGCGAGGAGGGGCGTATCATCCGCGGCCTCGAACTCGGCATCAATGATTATCTGATGCGGCCGATCGACCAGCAGGAGCTGACCGCGCGGCTGCGTACGCAGGTGCGCCGCAAGCGCTACAACGACCAGCTTCGCGCCAGCGTCACCCAGACCATCGAGATGGCGGTGACCGATGCCCTGACCGGCCTGCACAACCGGCGCTATCTCGACAGCCATCTGCAGACGCTGTTCGACCGCGCCGTGGCACGGCGCCGGCCGCTGTCGGTGATGATCACCGATCTGGACCGCTTCAAGAGCATCAATGACGCGCATGGCCATGACGGCGGCGACGACGTGCTGCGCGAATTCGCGCGGCGGCTGCGCAAGAATGTGCGCGGCATCGACCTAGCCTGCCGCTTCGGCGGCGAGGAGTTCGTCGTGGTGATGCCGGACACCGACGGCGCGGTGGCCGAAAAGGTCGCCGAGCGCATTCGCGCCGAAATCGCCCAACTGCCGTTTCCCGTCGGCGCCGAAGGCAAAGCCGTCGAAGTCACCGTCAGCGTCGGCGTTTCGTCGGTGCTGAAAGGGGTGGACACGGTCTCCGCGCTAATGAAACGCGCCGACCTTGCGCTCTACGAAGCCAAGAGCGGCGGCCGCAATCGCGTCGTCGCCAAGGCGGCTTAGCACCGAACACCAATTGCCGGGTCAACGCGACAAGGTTACGAATTTACCTTGATCCAAGCGATTTGCGAGGCTTGGTTAAGAAACGGTTGATTTCCATAAGTTGTTGCGCAAATGTGCAGCCCTTAGACGTAACCGGCACGAGGCTAGATCGCCGGTTCGACCCGAAGAATACCCCATGATGCTCAGGTCCGCCGCATCTCCTGGGTCCGTGGGGTCGGCCGGCCGGCGCTGGCACATAGTGGCCTCCTCGTACCGCTGCCAAACGCCGGCCGGCCCCCAATTTTCAGAACACATCAGGATTCTACGCCAAGACCCGGAAAACGCTTGGTTTTTGTTGCGGCAGCGACAGCGCCCTTTGAAATAGCCGGCTGGGCAGGGCGTATGCGCCCGCAGTCGATTGACAGGCCCCTGTCTTCTATGCAGAAATTGGTTGGACCATTGAGCCATTTGGTGACCCGTTGGCATGACCGAATTCGGCCTTTCCCCCATACAGGCAACTGCTCGTGACGACGCGGTGCTCAAGGCGCTGGCCGGCTTTGTGATGCGGGAAGCTCTCGGGCCCGGCCAGAGACTGCCGACCGAACGAATCCTTGCCGAGCGCCTCAAGGTGAGCCGCAACACCGTGCGCGAGGCGTTGACGCGGTGGGAAGGGCTCGGCCTGGTCGAACGGCGCCAAGGCAGCGGCACCTATCTCAAGGGAGTGGTCTCGCTGGACATGCTGCACATGCCGCTGACGCTGGCCGGCGGCAATGATTTCACCAGCCTGATGCAGACGCTGGAAATCCGCCGGGCACTGGAAGCGGAAGCCGCCGCCCTGTGCGCCGTCCGCGCGGGCCAGGCAGATCTCGTCGAGATCGGGCGCAAGCTCGACATTATGGAGCAGGCCTTCCACACCCGCGCCGGGATGTCGGCGGAGGAGGACTGGGAATTCCACCAGTCGATCTACCGCAGTTCCGGCAATCCGCTGTTCGAGCAGATCATCGCCGCCATGCACGAACTGTTCCATCGTTTCTGGGAGCATCCGCTCGGCGTTCGTGATTTCGGCCACGCCAGCTTTCCTTACCACCGCACCATCTACGAACGCATTGCCGCGCACGATCCGGAGGGGGCTCGGGCCGAGGCGCTCAAGCTGATCGCCACCGTCGAGGACGATCTGAAGCGCGGCGCGGCCAAACTCGAACTTTCAGGCCAGAAATGAACGATCATCCCGCCGGTTTCGAAAACGACTATCTCGCCGAGGCAGCGACGCTTCTCGCCCATGACGAGCCTTTCCCCGGCGGCGCGGTGGTCCCGCCGATCTACCAGACTTCGCTCTTCACCTTCGCCAACTATTCCGAGATGGCCGACACATTCGCCGGCAGGCGACGTCAGCCGATCTATTCGCGCGGCGACAACCCGACGGTCATGGAGTTCGAGGCGCGTGTCGCCGCTCTCGAAGGCGCGGAGGCCGCGCGCGGCTTTTCCAGCGGCATGGCGGCGATCAGCGCCACGGTGCTTGCTTTCGTCGGTGCCGGTGAGCGCATGGTTGTCGTGCGCAATTGCTACGGCGATGCCTACCGGCTGTTCGAACGGCTTTTGCCACGGCTCAACATCAAGGTCGACTATGTCGACGGTTCCGATCCGGACGCGGTCGCGGCAGCACTTCCCGGCGCCAAGCTGCTCTACCTGGAAAGCCCGACGTCGATGATGTTCGAGCTCCAGGACATAACCCAGCTGGCGCGGCTGGCCAAAGAGCAGGGCATCATCACCTCGATCGACAATTCCTGGGCGACGCCGGTGTTCCAGAAGCCGATTTCGCACGGTGTCGACCTGGTGCTGCATTCGGCCTCGAAATATCTCGGCGGCCACAGCGACACCGTCGCCGGTGTGGTGGCCGGTTCGGCCGCCCATATCCGACATATCAACGAGCAGACCTATTCCTATCTCGGCGGCAAACTTTCGCCTTTCGAGGCCTGGCTGTTGCTGCGTGGCCTGCGCACATTGCCGCTGCGGTTGCCGCACCACATGAAGAGCGGGCTGACCATCGCCGAACGGCTGAAAGCGCATGACCATGTCGAGCGGGTCAACCACCCGGCCTATTCCAACCATCCAGGCAAGGCGACGCTTGCCGGCTATGCCGGGCTGTTCTCGTTCGAAGTGACGGAAGACGTCGACATCCCGGCTTTCGTCGATGCGCTGAAACTCTTTCGCATCGGCGTCAGCTGGGGCGGCCATGAGAGCCTGGTCGTTCCGGCAAAGGCCTCGCTCGAGCAGACGCCGGGCCTGAATTCGATGGCGCGCTTCGGCGTCAGCCCACGAACCATCCGCTTCAGTGTCGGATTGGAAAGTGTCGAAGACCTGTGGGCGGATGTTGCCCGGGCCTTCGACAGAGCAAAAAGATAAAGGAGCCGTTCAAAATGGGAGTGCTGAACATGAAAAAACTGAGCATCCTTCTTGGTGCCGTCTTGGGTCTGGCGATTTCCGCCGGCAGCGTGCTGGCCGATTCCACGGTCAAGATGGTCGAGGTCATCACCAGCCCGCCGCGTACCGAATTCCTCAAGAAGCAGATCGCCGAATTCGAGGCGGCCAATCCGGGTGTCAAGGTCGAGCTGGTATCACTGCCCTGGGGACAGGCGTTCGAGAAGTTCCTCACCATGGTGCAGGCCGGCGACACGCCCGACATCGTCGAGATGCCGGAGCGCTGGATGGGCCTCTATGCGACCAACGGCCAGCTCGAGGATCTCGGGCCATACATGGCCAAATGGGACGATGCCAAAACGCTTGGCGAGCGTGCCAAGCAGTTCGGCTCGACGGTCGATAACAAGCAGTACATGATCCCTTACGGCTATTACCTGAACGCGCTGTTCTGGAACAAGAAGCTGTTCAAGGAGGCCGGTCTGGACGGTCCGCCGGCGACGCTCGATGAATTCGTCGAGGACTCCAAAAAAATCTCGGCGATACCGGGCAAATATGGCTACTGCCTGCGCGGCGGCCCGGGCGCCTTCAACGGCATGCATATGTTCATGAACATCGCAGCCGGCAAGGGCGGCTATTTCAACGAGGACGGCACCTCGACCATCAATGAGGAAGGCTCGGTCAAGGGCCTGCAGATGCTCGCCGACATGTACAAGAACGGCCTGGCGCCGAAAGATGCGGTGAGCTGGGGTTTCAACGAGACCGTCACCGGGTTCTACAGCGGCACCTGCGCCATGCTGAACCAGGATCCCGACGCGCTGCTCGGCATCGCCGACAAGATGAGCGCCGACGATTTCGCCGTGGCGCCGATGCCGGTCGGGCCGAGCGGCAAATCCTATCCGACGCTCGGTTATGCCGGCTGGGCGATGTTCGCCAATTCCCAGCACAAGGACGATGCCTGGAAGCTGATGGCGACGCTGTTGTCGCCCAAGGACAATCTGGAATGGGCAAAGGAAGTCGGCGTCATTCCAATCCACAACGGCGCCGACCAGGACGCTCACTTCAGGACCGAGCAGTTCAAGGGCTGGTTCGAGGAACTGAACAACGGCGACAAATACGAGATGGTGACGCCGCCGACTCACCTGGAAAACCTTGGCAATTTCGTAGACCAGGTGGCGATCAAGAATTTTCAGGAAGTGCTACTTGGTCAGAAGGCGGCCAAGGACGTGGCCGACGAATGGGCCAAGTTCCTGACCAAGGAACAGCAGGACTGGCTGGCCAAGAACAAGAAATAGCTTTTCTTCCTTCTCCCGTTCACGGGGAGAAGGTGTCACGACGTGACGGATGAGGGGCGGCGCCAACCCGACTTGGCTCGCGCTGCTTCTCATCTGCCTGCCCGTCCTCCGCAGCAGCTGCGCTGCAGCTGCGGAGGGTGGACCGGCATCTCCCCGTAAACGGGGAAGGCGCTGTCGCCAGCCCGTGCTTACCCAGGAGACGATCCAGTACCAATGACCTATGCCGTGTCCGAAATCCGATCCGCCGGGAGGCCGCGAAAGAGGCGGCTATCCCATGCCGCGATCGAGCCTTGGCTCTATCTCAGCCCGGCGATCGCGCTGCTGGTCGTCGTGCTGCTGGTGCCGCTGGTTATCGGTGTCGGCTACTCGTTCCGCAAATTCTCCGCTTTCAAATCCGAATATGTCGGGCTTGGGCAGTATCAGGCGATGCTGTCGGATCCTGTGCTCGGGCAGGCGCTCGTCAACACGCTATGGTGGACGGCAGCCAGCCTGTTCTTCCAATTTTTCCTTGGACTTGGCCTGGCGCTGCTGCTCGACACCCCGTTCCGGGGCAGAAAGATCGTGCAGGCCGTGGTGTTCCTGCCTTGGGCGGTACCGTCCTTCCTCTCGGGCCTGACCTGGGCCTGGCTGTTCAACCCGATCATCGGGCCGCTGCCGCATTGGCTCTACGCCTTGGGGCTGAAAGCCGAGCCAACCAACGTGCTCTCCGATCCCTCGACAGCCATGTGGGGGCCGATCGTCGCCAATGTCTGGTTCGGCATTCCCTTTTTTGCCATCACCCTTTTGGCGGCGTTGAAGTCGATCCCGTCAGAACTGCATGAGGCGGCGGCGATCGACGGCGCCTCGCCGTGGCAGCGCTTCACCAAGGTGACGCTGCCGTTCCTGGCGCCGACCATCGTCATTACCGTCATGCTGCGCACGATATGGATCGCCACATTCGCCGACCTGATCTTCGTCATGACCGAAGGCGGGCCTGCCGGTTCGACCGCCACAGTGCCGGTCTATATCTATGTCAGCGCGTTCAAGTCGCTGGACAAAGGCTATGCCTCCGCAGTGGCGGTCCTGCTGCTTGTGCTGCTCATCGTCTACGCGGTTGCGCTTATCGGCATCCGCCGTTCGCTGGTGAGGCACGTCTGATGATTGCCGGACGCTCCGCTTCCTCGCGCGTCCTCGGCGGTATCGGCCTTTACGGCGCCATCGCCGCCTATATGGCCTTCGCGTTGTTCCCGATCTTCTGGACGTTGAAGATCTCGGTTACGCCGGAGCGGCTGCTCTATTCCGAAGGCATCACTTTCTGGCCGTCGCAAGCGACGCTGCAGAACTTTGTCACCGTGCTCGAAGCCACCGATTTCCCGCGCTACTTCCTGAACAGCGTTATCGTTTCGGTGTCGACGGCAGCCTTCGTAACGGTCATTGCCACGCTGGCCGGCTACGCCATGTCGCGATTTTCCTTCCGCGGCAAGGCGACCCTGGCCATCCTGCTTTTGCTCACCCAGACGTTCCCGCTGGTGATGGTCATTCCGCCGATCTACCGCATCATGGGGCAGATCGGCCTCATCAACAGCCTGATCGGCCTCGTCATCATCTACACCGCATTCAATACGGCCTTTGCGACCTTCCTGATGCAATCTTTCTTCGACGGCATCCCGCGAGACCTGGAAGAGGCAGCCATGATCGACGGCTGCACGCGCTTGCAGGCGATGCGCAAGGTGATCGTGCCGCTGACGCTGCCCGGCATGGGCGCGACGCTCGGCTTCGTCTTTACCGCCGCGTGGAGCGAGTTGCTGTTTGCGCTGATGCTGATTTCCAGCGACGACCAGAAGACTTTCGCGGTCGGCCTGCTCACCTATATCGGCAAATTCGCGGTCGACTGGGGACAGATGATGGCGGCTTCCATCCTGGCGCTGATCCCGGTCTGCGTCTTCTTTGCCTTCCTGCAACGCTACCTCGTCACCGGCCTTACCGCCGGCGCCGTCAAGGGATAGATCGATGGCCTCCGTTACACTCGACAAAGTCCGCAAAGACTATGGAGCCGTGCGCGTTCTGCACGCGGTCGATCTCGAAATCGCCGACGGCGAGTTCGTCGTTCTGGTCGGCCCGTCCGGCTGCGGGAAGTCGACACTGCTGCGTATGATCGCCGGGCTGGAGGAGGTCTCCGACGGCGAAATCCATATTGGTGAGCGCCTGGTCAACGACATTGCGCCAAAGGACCGCGACATTGCCATGGTATTCCAGTCCTACGCGCTCTATCCGCACATGGACGTGTCGAAGAACATGGGCTTCAGCCTGATGCTGAGGAAGGCCGGGAAGCCGGTGATCGATGCAAGGGTGGACGGGGCCGCCAAGCGGCTCGGGCTCGATGCGCTTCTGCAGCGCCTGCCTCGGCAATTATCCGGCGGCCAGCGTCAGCGCGTCGCCATGGGCCGTGCCATCGTACGCGACCCGAAGGTCTTTCTCTTCGACGAGCCGCTTTCGAACCTCGATGCCAAGCTGCGCGTTCACATGCGTGCCGAGATCAAGGCGCTGCACCAGCAATTGAAGACCACTTCGGTCTATGTCACCCACGACCAGACCGAAGCGATGACAATGGCCGACCGCATCGTCGTCATGCATGACGGCCTCGTCCAGCAGGTCGGTGTGCCGCTCGATCTGTACGACCGGCCGGTCAACATGTTCGTCGCCGGGTTCATCGGCTCGCCCGGCATGAATTTTCTGTCTGCCGTGGTTGAAAAGGGCGCCAAGCCGGATGCCATCCTGGCCGACGGCCAGAAGCTGAGGCTGCCGGACGGCCTGCCGCTCAGGGATGGCGATGCGATCACCGTCGGCTTGCGGCCCGAGCATATCCGGCTCGCCGACAATGGCGCGCTGAAGGGCGAGGTGGGTGTCGTGGAGCCGCTCGGCCTGTCCACCCAGTTCTATGCCAGGCTTGCCGGCCAGCAGGTCTGCGTGTTTGCCATGGGCCGGGCCAGCGTGAAGCCGGGTGAGGCCGTGCGCCTGTCGGCTGATCCGGCATCGCTCCATCTGTTCGATCCGGCAAGCGGCGATCGCATCGGCTAGCCCTGTATCCCCGAAATGAAAAACGCCGCCCGGAAGGCGGCGTTTCGGTACTGCGAGAAAAAACCCGATTACTTGATCTTGGTTTCCTTGAATTCGACGTGCTTCTTGGCGACCGGGTCGTATTTGCGGAACGACAGCTTGTCCGTCTTGGTGCGGCTGTTTTTGCTGGTCACGTAGAAGAAACCGGTGTCGGCGGTCGACAGAAGCTTGATCTTGATGTTTGCGGCTTTGGCCATGATGTCCGTCCGTTGAATGTTCGTGGAGTTTTGGCCGCTGGAGCACGGGGAAACACCCGGACGCGGGAAACTTGCCGCGACACATAAAGAACGCGCCCGGAAAGTCAACCCTTGTCCACATTCACCCTTGTCCAGATTTATGCGTCTTCCCTGACTGGCATCGCCTTCTTCCAGTCTCCCGTCGTGTTCCACCAGCGGTTCGGGTTGGTGCGGTCGTCGAGACCCTTGGAGCGGCTGGCAAGCAGTGGCTGAATGCGGATCACCGGTTCCTGATAGCTGTGAACCTGATAAATCGCCTCGACGACGCGTGCGGCGAGCTTCTGGTCATCAGGCAGTTCGAACGACACCTCGACAGTCCCCGACCGCCTGCGCAATTCCGTCTCGGCGCCGGCGGCGGCACCTTCAAGCGGCCGGTAACGTTCGATGCCGTCCGCCGACTGAAAGGCATTGCTGTCATATTTGCCCATTTCGAGCGGCGCGATCGCGACCACCGCCTCCATGATGCGGTCGACATCGGCTGCCGGTGCCTGAAAGGTCACCAGCAGCAGCAATTCCATCCGCAGCGATTTCGTTTCAAAGCCACTATCGATCATCCGAGGTCTCCCTGCTTATGCACTTTGGGGGAGCATATACTCGAGCCCTCCTGACATGGTTGTGTCAGGAGTTGGTCAGCAGTGGGAGCGATGTCGGCAGCTGGGCCGACTCAGAGGATTTTGCGGAGCAGCCTGGTGCCGACCAGCACGATATAGCAGGCGAAGAACAGGCCGAGCGCCCAACCGAAGCCCGACGGCCCGAAAGCGTCCATGCCGATGCCGATCGCCTGCGGGCCAAGCACCATGCCGACGCCGTAGCAGAGCACGAAGGCGGCGTTGGCGGAGGCCAATTCGTGGCCGGAAAGCTGCGAGCCGAGATGCGCCAGGCCGATTGTGTACATGGCAGCGACCACACCGCCCCAGACGAACAGAAGCGCTGCCATCAAATGCCAGTTCTGCGCGAAGTACGGCATGAAGACCGTGCCGGCAAGCCCGACGGTGGCACAGGCCATCAGCAGATAGCGACGGTCGCTTACGCGGTCGCTGATCATGCCGATCGGGATCTGCAACAGCACGTTGCCAAGCCCGATCATGGTGAGCAAAAGGGCGGCGTCCGCCTCTGAGTAGCCGATGCGGCTACCGTAGACCGGGAACAGTGCAAAGCCGCCGGTCTCGACCGCGCCGAACACCAGCACG
This sequence comes from Mesorhizobium sp. M0854, assembly GCF_040319815.1. Taxonomy (NCBI): domain Bacteria; kingdom Pseudomonadati; phylum Pseudomonadota; class Alphaproteobacteria; order Hyphomicrobiales; family Phyllobacteriaceae; genus Mesorhizobium; species Mesorhizobium sp. M0854. Next base: position 149,363 of record NZ_JAMYOL010000012.1, on the reverse strand, counting down.
GCCGCGGTCGCCGTCGGCACCAGCCAGATGTAACGCAGGAAATTGCTGGTTTCGCCGTCCGAGACGATCGTCGGGCTCTCGTTGCGTGCCGCCAGGACCGGTATGGCAGCGAGCGTAACCAAGGCGATGGTAACGCCGAAGGGCAGGAAGCCACTGCTGCCGAGATGGGCGAACAGCCAAGGCCCGGCGGCAAAGCCGAGAGACAGCACGGTGGCATAGATGCCGAGGACCAGTCCGCGCCGGTGTGGCGGCGCCGAGGTGCTGATCCAGAATTCCGACAGGATGAACAGCACCGTCAGCGCGATATGCAGCAGCACGCGCAGCGGAAACCACATCCAGAAAGCTGGCGCGAAATGGAAACCGACAAAGGCCAGCGCCCCGGCGGCGATCATGGCAAGCATCGTCCAGGCGACCCCGAACCGCATGGCAAGCGGGGTGGCGAGCGGCGCGCCGGCGATAGAGGCGAGGCCGGCGACCGCGGTGTTGAGACCGATCATCGACGCGGAATGGCCACGCGTTTCCAGGATCACGCTGAGCAGCGGCATGCCAAGGCCGATGGCAATGCCGACGACGCTGATCGACGAGATCGCCGCGACCATCGGCAGCCAGTGTACGCGTTCCTTGCCCTGCGGCTGGGTATCGACTGTCATGGAATGCCTGGCTGCTCTAGAGAATTTCGCGGACGAAGCGATTGCGGACAAGCCGGTAGAACGGCACGGGACTGCCGGGGCTCAGCAGCGGATCCCAGGCGAGCCGCGTTTCCAGTTCCTCCAGGACGGTGCGCGTGATGTCTGGAATATCGGCTTGCCTGGCCTTGGCCAGCGGCAGCCAAACGACGTCCTCCAACTCGTTGGTCGGACCGCCACCCGGCCGTTCAACGGCGACATCGTCGCGCCATGCGGCGAGAAAGCGCGTATCGAAGCGGCGCACCCGGTTGGGCGGGGTGATGGCGCGTGCGACGAAGCGCAGCGCTTGCAGTGATGGGATGACGCCGTGTTCGACAAAGCCCTGCCAGTCGCGCCTGGCGGTTGCGAACACGCCTTTTTGACCGATCAGCAGGCCGGCCTCCTCATAGGTTTCGCGGATTGCCGACAAGGCAATGGCGCGGGCGCGAGCCGGGCTGGTGCGACCGATGCCAGCGGTCAATCTCGCTTCTTCCTCGGGATGAAGTGCGGTGGCTGTCGAGATGCGGCTGTCGGCCGGATCGGTGCGGCCGCCGGGAAACACGAATTTTCCCGGCATGAAGGCATGACCGGCGTGGCGGCGGCCCATCAGCACCAGGAATTCGTCGCCTTTGCGGTCAAGCAGGATCAGCGTCGCGGCGTCGCGCGGGCGTATAGGCTTGGCCTCGAGCGCGATCCGCTCAACCTTGTCGACTTCCGCCTTGGTCATAACGTCCATGCGGTCGACCTAGCGGAATCTTCTCCGATGCGAAAGTGGCGTCCAGCCATGCCGATTGCGCCAGCCTCGGTTTCAAGCCTCGGGATGCGACTCGATCAGATCTTCTTCACCGCCAAAGCCGTGCATATAAAACGCCCATTGCAGGCCGATGACAGCGCCCTTGACCGGCTGCAGCAGGACGACGGCCAGAATGATGGTCAATGGCACCCAGATGGCGATGTGCTGCCAGGTAGACAGCGTCGAGGTCGCCTCGACACCCATGAAGGCCCCGAGCACGATGTGGCCGACAATGACGACCACGAGATAGGCCGGCAGGTCGTCGGCGCGATGGTGGTGGAGCTCCTCGCCGCAATGATCGCATTTGTCGACGGTCTTGACGAAGGCGCGAAACAGCTTGCCCTCGCCGCAATGCGGGCAGCGGCCGAGCATGCCGCGCTTCATTGCCGTCCATAGCGGCCGGGCGGTCCGGCCCGAGTGATGTTCGCCACCGAAAATCCGTTCTTCCACCTGCAGTTCTGTTGGCATTACCGTCTCCTGCCGCGCGAGCCTGGACGCGATTGCGACGCCCGGGCGCGGCCTTTGGCCTTGTGGAACGACCGTTTGGAGCCGGGCAGCGGCTTTGGCTCGGTCAGCATCTCGAAACGCATCGCGCCGGCCATCGGCGCCACCTCGATCAGGCGAACCTCGACGCGATCAGCAAGCTGATAGCCCTTGCCGGTGCGTTCTCCGAATAGCGATCGAGCAGTTTCGTCGTATATATAGTAGTCGCCGCCCAGGGTTGAAACCGGAATGAAGCCGTCCGCGCCGTACTGCGGCAATTGGACAAACAGGCCCGATTTGGTGACGCCCGAGATGCGGGCGTCGAAACGGTCGTCGATGCGCTCGGCGAGATAGGCGGCGATCAGCCGGTCGACCGTGTCGCGCTCGGCGGCCATCGCGCGCCGCTCGGTCGCCGAAATCAGCGCCGAGACCTCTTCCAGCCGCTCCGCCTCGTCCTGCGTCAGGCCCCCCGGACCAAGGCCGAGTGCGGCAATCAGCCCACGATGCACGATCAGGTCGGCATAGCGACGGATCGGCGAGGTGAAATGCGCGTAGCGCTTCAGGTTGAGGCCGAAATGGCCGATATTGGCGGGCGAATATTCGGCCTGGCTCTGCGAGCGCAGCACCACTTCGTTGACCAGCCCCTCATTATCGGCGCCGCGCACGCGAGCGAGGATGCCGTTGAACTGGTTCGGCAGCATTTGCGCGCCGCGCGCCAGCGACAGGCCAAGCGTCTGCAGGAATTCACGCAGCGATTCCTGCTTGGCGAGCGAGGGCGCATCGTGGATGCGGTAGACCAGCGCCTGGCGCTTCGCCTCGAGTGTCTCGGCGGCGGCGACATTGGCCTGGATCATGAACTCTTCGATCAGTTTGTGCGCGTCGAGCCGCTCCGGCACGACGACCTTGTCGACGGTGCCGTCCTGCTTGAGCAGGATCTTGCGCTCGGGCAGATCGAGTTCGAGCGGCTGGCGCGTGTCGCGGCCGCGCTTCAGGATCGCGTAGGCGTCCCATAGCGGCTTCAGCACCGTATCGAGGATCGGGCCAGTCGTGTCATCCGGTGCGCCGTCGATCGCCGCTTGCGCCTGCTGATAGGCGAGTTTCGCCGCCGACTTCATCATGACGCGATGGAAGGAGTGTCTGAGTTTGTGGCCATCGGCCGAGAAAGTCATACGCACCGCTATCGCTGGACGATCCTGGCCCTCGCGCAGTGAACAGAGGTCGTTCGAGATGCGCTCCGGCAGCATCGGTACGACTCGGTCGGGAAAATAGACCGAATTGCCGCGCTTCAGCGCTTCGCGATCGAGCGCCGTGCCATAGCGCACGTATGCAGCGACATCGGCAATGGCGACGGTGACAATCACGCCGCCGGCGTTCTTCTCGTCGGTGTCAGGCATGGCGAACACCGCGTCGTCATGATCCTTGGCATCGGCCGGATCGATGGTGAGCAGCGGCAGCTCGCGCCAATCCTCGCGGCCGGCAAGCGTCGCCGGCTTGACCGCCTCCGCCTGGGCGATGACGTCGGCGGGGAAAATATGCGGAATGTCGTGTGCGTGGATGGCGATCATCGAGACCGCCTTTTCGCTGGTCAGCGACCCCAACACCGCCAGAACCTTGGCTCGCGGCAGCCCGTAGCGCGAGGCCCGTGCCGGCTCGACCTCGACCAGGTCGCCGTTCTTGGCGCCGTTCTGGAATTCCTTGTCGACGACCAGCTCCGGCTGACGCCTTTCCACCGGTTCGATGCGGAACGTGCCGTCCTTCAGCACACGGAAAACGCCGAGAACCGCATCGGTGCGCTTCTCGAATATCTTCATCACCCGGCCCGTATAGGCCGGGCCTGCCGGATCGTCGGTCGGAAAGGTCTTGGCCAGCACGCGGTCGCCGATGCCCGGCGTCGGGCCATTGCCGCCGCGCGACACGCGGATCGCTATGACCGGAGGTTCGCCATTGCCAATCGCTTCGGTCGGGTGCGCCAGCAGCACACCGTCGGCGTCACGGCCGAAGATGTCGAGCACCGCGACGTGGGGCAGGGCGCCGACACGGGCAAGCCGCTTGCGCTCCTTGGTCAGCAGGCCTTCATCCTGCAGGTCGCGCAAGACGTCCTTCAGCCAGATACGGTCTTCGCCGCGCAGCGCAAACGCCTTGGCGATGTCGCGTTTTCCGGCGCGGTCCGGATTTTCGGCGATGTAACGCAGTATCTCGTCGCGTGAAGGCCGGTAATTGTCCCTGACCTTGGCACGGGTATCGGCGGTGCGCAGATCGCCGTGGCTTCTTCCGGAGACTTTGCGCGCCAACCCGTCCTATCCCTTTTTCCTGGCCGCCGGTTTTTTGGCCGCAGCCGGTTTCTTGGCAGGCGCGGCCGCTTTGCGGAAGGGCTTCCTGGCGCCGTTGCCGCCCTTGGCTTCCTTTTCCGCAATGAGCGACACCGCATCCTCGATCGTCACCGATTGCGGATCCTTGCCCTTCGGCAGCGTCGCGTTGACCTTGCCGAAATTCACATAAGGCCCGTATTTGCCGTCGCGCACGACTATGTTGCCGCCGCCGGCAGGATGCTCGCCTAGTTCCTTGAGCGCAGCGGCTGTGCCGCCATTGCGGCCGCCTTTGCCCTTCAATTGCTTCTCGGCGATCACCGAGACGGCGCGATTGAGGCCGATCGAGAACACGTCCTCGATGCTGTCGAGATTGGCGTAGGTGCCGTCATGCAGCACGAACGGCCCGTACCGCCCCAGCCCGGCCGAAATCATCTTGCCGGATTCCGGATGCTTGCCGACGTCGCGCGGCAGCGACAACAAGGCGAGCGCCTTTTCGTGATCGATCGAATCGACCGTCCAGCCCTTGGGCAGGCTGGAGCGCTTGGCATCCTTGCCGTCGCCGCGCTGGATATAGGGGCCGAACCGGCCATTGCGCAGCGTGATCTCCTCGGCGGTATAGGGGTCCTTGCCGAGCACTTTGGTGCCGTCTTCACCACCGCCGTTCTCGCCATTGGGATTGGCGGCGTCGCCGAGCTGGCGGGTGAAGGAGCATTCGGGATAGTTCGAACAGCCGACGAAGGCGCCGAACTTGCCGAGCTTCAGCGACAGGTTGCCGGTGCCGCATTTCGGACAGATGCGCGGGTTCGAACCGTCTTCCCGCGCGGGAAAGACCAGCGGCGCCAGTTCCTCGTTCAATGCATCGAGGACGTCGGTGACGCGCAACTCCTTGATGTCGGCGACGGCGCCGGAAAAATCCTTCCAGAAATCGCGCAGCACGTCCTTCCATGCGAGCTTGCCGTCGGAAATCTCATCGAGCTTTTCCTCCAGCGAAGCGGTGAAGTCGTACTCGACATAACGCTCGAAGAAGCTTTCGAGGAAGGCCGACAATAGCCGGCCCTTGGCCTGCGGCACCAGCTTGCGCTTGTCGATGGTGACATAGTCACGATCCTCGAGCGTCTTCAGGATCGCCGTATAAGTCGACGGCCGGCCGATGCCCAACTCTTCCAGCTTCTTGATCAGCGAAGCTTCCGAATAACGCGGCGGCGGCTCGGTGGTGTGCTGGGTGGCGTTGATCGCCTCGCGTGTGAGCTGCTCGCCGGCACGGATCTCGGGCAGGCGGCGGCTTTCCTCGTCTTCCGAATCTTCTTCCTTCTGCTCGATGTAAGCGGCAAGGAAGCCGTCGAAGCGAACAACCGAGCCTACAGCGCGAAGCTCGGCGGTGCGCGGGCCGTTGACTGCCTCGATCTCGACCGTGGTGCGCTCTATCTCGGCCGGCTGCATCTGGCTGGCGATGGCGCGTTTCCAGATCATCTCGTAAAGCCGCGCCTGGTCAGCGTCGAGATACTGCCTGACGGAAGCCGGCGTGCGCATGAAATCGGTCGGACGGATCGCTTCGTGCGCCTCCTGGGCATTCTTGGCCTTGGCGGAATAGTAGCGCGGCTTTTCAGGCAGGTATTTAGGGCCGAATTCCTTGGCAATCGCATCGCGCGCGGCAGAGATCGCCTCCGGCGCCATCTGCACGCCGTCGGTTCGCATGTAGGTGATCAGGCCGGTGGTCTCACCGCCGATCTCCATGCCCTCATAGAGCCGCTGAGCCACCTGCATGGTGCGGTTGGCCGAAAAGCCGAGGCCCGATGAGGCTGCCTGCTGCAGCGTCGAGGTGGTGAAGGGCGGCCCGGGATTGCGCTTGGTCGGCTTGGCTTCGACCGACGCCGCCTTGAAGCTGGCGCCTTCGAGCATCGCTTTGATGTCGTCGGCCTGCGCCTTGTTGGAAATGTCGAGCTTTTGCAGCTTCTTGCGCTCGAAGGCGGTCAGCCGCGCCTCGAAATTATCCTTGCGCGGCGTACCGAGAATGGCGGCGACCTGCCAGTATTCCTCGCGGATGAAGCGCTCGATCTCGGATTCGCGGTCGCAGACCAGACGCAGCGCCACCGACTGGACGCGGCCGGCGGAGCGGGCGCCGGGCAGCTTGCGCCACAGCACGGGCGACAGCGTGAAGCCGACCAGATAGTCGAGCGCACGGCGAGCGAGATAGGCATCGACCAGCGGCGCGTCGATCTGGCGCGGATTGGCCATCGCCTCCAGCACGGACGCCTTGGTGATGGCGTTGAAGACGACGCGGCTGACCGGCTTGTCCTTCAACGCGCGCTTTTGCTTCAGCACTTCCAGGACATGCCAGGAGATCGCTTCGCCCTCGCGGTCCGGATCGGTGGCGAGGATCAGCCCGTCGGCGTCCTTGACCGCCTTGGCGATATCGGCGAGACGCTTTCCAGACGCGGTGTCGACGGCCCAGGACATGGCAAAGTCCTCATCCGGACGCACCGAGCCATCCTTGGCCGGCAGATCGCGGACATGGCCGAACGAGGCCAGAACCTTGTAGTTCTTGCCGAGGTACTTGTTGATTGTCTTCGCCTTGGCCGGCGATTCGACGACGACGACGTCCATACGGTCTCATATCAGTTGTGATGCGGCAGAAGAATTCCGCTGCGCGCGACGAAATCTCGTTCAATGTGTCGCTCACATGGCCGCGCTTTTGCATCCGGTCAAGGCCAAGCAGTCAAAATGCGGCCCTGTACCGAATGCGCAACCCAACGGCGCGCCATGCGATTTCCGCAATCCTGGACAAGGGAAATGAGCAGCCTATCGCTGGACAAACCCGGCAATTGATCCTGGAGAACGGGACAAACTCTCCCGCGGATATAAGAGAAACATCGAGCACGCGCCAGCCCTGCTTGAACAGATGCGGTAAAGCGCGCAATCGCTTGCCCGGCATTTTGCTCGGACAGTCGCAAGGAAGTACCGTGCTGAAAAGCTGGCCGCCGGGGCGGTTGGGTCGAGTTCCCAGCGACCAGCCGTGTTACCGCCTGTTACGGCCGATCAGAAGCTCAAGGCCTAGTCGGCCTTGGCGATATGCCAGACGCCGCCGACACCCTCGCCGGTCACGTCGCCGGCCTTCTTGTCCTTGATGAACGTGTAGAGCGGCTTACCTTCGTAGGCCCACATCCTGGTGCCGTCGGTGCGGTCGACGATCGTCCACTCGCCCTCGGCCTTGGCGTTGGCGTCAGCCTTCAGCGGCGGCCAATTGGCGGCGCATTTGTCGTAGCAGTTCGACTTGCCCGCCTCGTCCTTGTCGTATGTGTAGAGCGTCATGCCGCTGGCGTCGGTGTAGATCTTGGTGCCGCCGACCTCCGCTTCCTTCCACGCCTCGGCAGCGAAGGATGCGGCAGTGCCGAGCAAAAGCGCGGCCATGCCAATTGCGATCGTTTTCATGGACTTCTCCCTGGATCATTCGAAAAGCGCGCGGAACAACGCAGTTTCGTTTGACCAACGCTGCCTGGCCGCCCTTTCTTCCCGGGCGGGCGTCGACTTGCTACCCAATGTGATGGGGCCACGCGATGGTGATTGGCGGACGGCTGTTGTCGCGGCTATATGGCTGCGCAGTCATCGGGAGACGGAAATGGCATTGGACGTCGGCTATGTCAGTGCGATCGGGGCGGGAGCAATTTCCTTCCTGTCCCCCTGCGTGCTGCCGCTGGTGCCGCCTTACCTGTGCTATATGGCCGGCGTGTCGGTCGATGATTTCCGCGGCGAGGCCGGCATTACGGCAAAGGCCGGCGCGCGAGGCGCGCTGATTAATTCCTCAATCGCCTTCGTGCTCGGCTTCTCGACCGTCTTCGTCGCGCTCGGCGCCGGCGCCTCGACCATCGGCCATTTGCTGCGAGTCTGGCAGGAGCCGCTGGCAATGGCGGCAGGCGTGCTGATCATCCTGATGGGGCTGAATTTCCTCGGCGTACTGCGCATCCCTTTGCTTTCACGCGAGGCGCGCTTCCAGTCACAAGGCAAGCCGGCCAGCCTGATCGCCGCTTACGTCATGGGCCTGGCCTTCGCCTTTGGCTGGACGCCCTGTATCGGCCCGGTGCTGGGGCCGATCCTGACGCTTGCCGGCGGCCGCGAGACGGTGGGCGAGGGCGCGCTGCTGCTCGCCGCCTATTCGCTCGGCCTCGGTATTCCCTTCCTCGTTGCGGCGCTGTTTTCAGGCGCCTTCATGCGCTTTCTCGGGAAATTCCGCGTCCATCTCGGCCGCGTCGAAAAGGCCATCGGCGCGTTGCTGGTGGTCGCCGGCGTGTTTTTCCTGACCGGCGGCGTGCAGGCGGTGTCCTATTGGTTGCTCGAGAATTTTCCGGTGCTGGGGCAATTGGGATAGGTTTGCCGCCCGACATGGGTCTGTTCAGCCTTCGAAATAGCCCGGCTGGTCGATATCAGCGATCAGCCCGGGTCCGCTCGGCTGCCACCCCAGCAGCGCCTGGGTCCGTTCGCTCGAGGTCGGGACATCCATCGCCGCGAACATAGCGAACCAGCCAAAATGATCGGCGGCTTCTTCCGCGGACTTGGCGACGACCGGCACGTTTAGGCGCCGGCCGATCACGCCGGCGACGTCCTTGAACCGAACGCCTTCTTCGGCGATCGCGTGATATCGCCCGCCACCGGCTCCATGCTCGAGCGCAAGCCGGTAGACGCGGGCGGCATCGAACCGATGCACGGCAGGCCAGCGATTGAGCCCTTCGCCGATATAGGCCGACACGCCCTTCTTGCGAGCGAGGTCGATGAGAATAGGAACAAAAGCGTGGTCGCCTTGGCCATGGACCGACGGAGGAAGGCGCACAACCGACGCGCGCACGCCGCGTGCCGCCAGCGCGGCGGCTGTCGCTTCGGAGGCGCGGGGATACGAAGCGGAAGATGGGACAGGCGCATCTTCCTCGGTCGCGATACGGCCCCGCACCTGGAGCGCGGTCCCGGAGGTGACGAGCAGGGGCCGCTCGGAGCCTTCGAGTGCACCGCCCAAGGCCTCGATGGCGCGCCGGTCCATCTCGCAATTTTGCGCGAACTTCGAGAAGTCGTGGTTGAAGCCGGTATGGATCACTCCATCAGCTGCCGCTGCGCCCCTGCTGAGGCTTTCGAGGTCTTCGAGGTCACCTCGATGCACCTCGGCTCCGGTGGCTGCAAGCGACTTGGCCGACGCCGCCGAGCGGGCGAGGCCGAGCACCTGATGGCCGGCGCCGACGAGTTCTTGAACGACGGCAGAACCGACGAATCCGGTCGCTCCGGTAACGAAAACACGCATCACGACTTCTCCTTGTTCGTTTCTGGCCACGACCATTTTCGCGGCTCAGTTGTGTCGTGATAGGCGCTTGAGAAAATACGATCTATGCGGTAAAGTCCGTATTATCTTCGCAATCGTCCGGAATGACCTGTGGATCCCCTTTCAGATGTGCTCTCGCTGCTGAAGCCGCGAAACTATATGTCGGCCGGTTTCGATGCTGGTGGTGAATGGTCGATCCAGTTCCCCGACCAGCAGCAAAGCATCAAGACCGGAGCGGTGGTCTCCGGCCGGTGCTGGCTGTCTGTGGAGGGCGTTGCTGACGCAGTGCGCCTTGAGACGGGAGACTGCTTCCTGCTGCCGAGTGGACGGCCTTTCCGCCTTGCAAGCGACATGAGCTTGACGCCTGTTGAAGCCGTCAAGATTTTTCCGCCTGCGCGAGCCGGCGGTGTCGTGACCCACAATGGCGGTGGTGATTTCTTTCTGGTCAGCAGCCGCTTCGCGCTTGGCGGCAATCATGCCGGCATGCTGTTGCGGATGCTGCCAGCCATTGTGCATATCCGCAAAGAGTCGGACCAGTCGGCGCTGCGCTGGTCTGTGGAGCGGATGATGCAGGAGCTGCGCGAGCCGCAGCCGGGCGGCTTTCTGATGATCCAGCACCTCGCCCACATGATGCTGGTTCAGGCGCTGCGGCTGCATCTTTCGGAAGGATTGAAAGGTGGCATCGGCTGGCTCTTTGCCCTCGCGGACAAACAGATCGGCGCGGCGATCAGCGCCATGCATGACGATCCGGCGCATGGCTGGACGCTACAGGAACTGGCGGAACGGGCCGGCATGTCGCGATCGACCTTTGCGCTCAGATTCAAGGAGACGGTTGGCGCGTCGCCGATGGACTATTTGACGCGCTGGCGAATGCTGCTGGCTGGCGACCGGCTGACGAATTCCAGCGATCCCGTCGCCGTCATAGCGCTTTCGCTCGGCTACGAATCCGAAAGCGCCTTCAGCACAGCCTTCAAGCGGGTCATGAACTGTTCGCCACGGCAATACGGCCGTGGCCGAGCCCCCAGCTTCGCATCACGCAACGAGGCGGAAGCCGCCTGAGCCGATCGGCTTGAGCGTGTCGCGGGTTGGAGGTTCCACCGTCTCACCGGAATTTAACCGCATTGGTGCAGCATGGCGCCGGTGCTACTAACGCTTCGATTCCAGACCCCTTTCAACGGTTGCTGTCCCCATGAGCCAGAGATCCTGCCTGTCCATCATCCTCGCCGCCGGTGAAGGCACGCGCATGAAGAGTGCAGTGCCGAAAGTGCTGCACACAATCGCGGGCCTGCCGATGGTTGCCCATGTCGTCAAGGCGGCCGAAGCCGCCGGCAGCGGCGAATTGGCGCTGGTGATCGGCCATGGCGCCGATGAGATGCGCAAGGCTGCACTCAAGTTTGCGCCGAAGGCCGAGGCTTTCGTTCAGGAAAAACGTCTCGGCACCGCGCACGCCGTGCTTGCCGCACGTGCAGCAATATCAAAAGGTTATGACGATATCTTGGTGATGTTTGGCGACACGCCGTTGATCGATCCGGAAGCGCTCGCGGCGGCGAGGCTGAAGCTGGCGGAAGGTGCGGCCGTCGTCGTGGTCGGCTTCCGTACGGAAAATCCTTCGGGCTACGGCCGGCTTATCGAAAAGGCCGGCAAGCTCGTGGCCATCCGCGAGGAGAAGGACTGCTCGGACGAGGAGAAAAAGATCACCTTCTGCAATAGCGGGCTGATGGCGGTCGCCGGCAGGCACGCGCTGAAGCTGCTCGATCAAGTCGGCAGCAAGAACGCCAAGGGCGAGTATTATCTCACCGACATCGTCGAGATCGCCGCTGCGCAGGGACTTGATGTCGTCGCCACCGAAGCCAGTTTCGAGAACGCGCTCGGCATCAACAACCGTGCCGAGCTTGCCCAGGCGGAAGGTATCTGGCAGCAGCGCCGGCGGCGCGAGGCGATGCTTTCTGGCGTTACGCTGATCGCGCCCGAAACTGTGTTCTTCTCGCACGACACCGAGATCGGCGCCGATACGGTCGTCGAACCCAATGTCTGGTTCGGGCCGGGCGTGAAAATCGCGACGGGGGCCAAGATCCATGCCTTCAGCCATATCGAAGGCGCCACCATCGCGTCGAATTGCGATGTCGGGCCGTTCGCGCGGCTGCGGCCCGGGGCCGATCTGAGAACCAAGGCCAAGGTCGGCAATTTCTGCGAGGTCAAGCAGGCGATCGTCGAGGAGGGCGCGAAGGTCAACCATCTGACCTATATCGGCGATGCCCGCATCGGTGCCGGCGCCAATATCGGCGCCGGCACCATCACCTGCAATTATGACGGCTATTCGAAATTCTTCACCGATATCGGCGAGGGCGCCTTCATAGGCTCGAACTCCTCGCTGGTGGCGCCGGTGTCCATCGGCAAGGGCGGCTACATCGCCTCGGGCAGCGTCATTACCGAAAGCGTACCCGACGATGCGCTGGCTTTCGGCCGCGCCCGCCAGCGGACTCTACCCGGCAAGGGCAAGGAGTTGCGAGAGCGTTTTTCTCAGGCCGCGGCGGCCCGCAAAAAAGGGTAGACTAGCGGAACTCGGCGACAAGCTGGATTTCGCCAACGATTGCATCGTTGAAGGCCGACAGGTCTTCGGCCGGAATCCAGTATTCCAGATGCGCCCGGCTGCCGGCATGCTGGACGCTGTAACGGTCCAGAAAGCTGCGACGCACCTCGAAACGCGTCACGAAACCTGATCCGCTCGCGGGCACGTTCCAGTCTCGGGCGATCTGGGTGGCATAGGCCTCGCTGGTAACCGGATAGAAGATCGGCTGATCGGCAAGTCGAGGAGGAAAGGCGCGCATCCCTGCCCTCTGGATCAACTCCAGTTCGCGGGGCCTAACCGGACGCCAAAGCGTCACCGTGTCAATTCGTTCGTTCATAGCCGCATCATGTCTTTGACTGATTTCTGGAGCCGTTGAGCCGAGATAGGATACATAAGCGGAGAAACTGAGCAATTGCAGTAACCGGATTGCAAGTGCGCCCTGTCATGGTGCATCTGTGCAGGATAGTCCGGCTGATACCGGACGAAATGGAATGTGATTTTTCGCGACAGCCCGGCAGTCTCTAAATAGCGCTGGGTTTGAGGTCGGAATCGGGGGCAAGCGCCATGTGCGGTATCGTTGGAATTGTCGGTGACTCGCCGGTCGCGCCGCTTATCGTCGATGCGCTGAAAAGGCTCGAATATCGCGGCTATGACTCGGCCGGCGTCGCCACGATCGAGCACGGCAGGCTTGACCGCCGCCGCGCCGAGGGCAAGCTGGTCAATCTCGAGCGCCTGCTGAAGGACGAACCGCTCGAGGGCATGATCGGCATCGGCCACACGCGCTGGGCCACGCATGGCGTTCCGAACGAGAGTAATGCGCATCCGCATTTTTCCGACGGCGTCGCCATCGTCCATAACGGCATCATCGAGAATTTCGCCGAATTGCGCGACGAGCTGATGCGCGACGGCTACAGCTTCGCCTCGCAGACCGATACCGAAGTCGTCGCGCATCTGGTGGCTCGCGAACTGGCCAGGGGGCTGAAGCCGGTTGAGGCGGCGCACAAGGCGCTGAAGCGGCTGGAAGGCGCCTTTGCGCTCGCCATCATGTTCAAGGGCGACGAGGATCTGATCGTCGGCGCGCGCAATGGCCCGCCGCTCGCGGTCGGTCATGGCGACGGCCAGATGTTCCTTGGCTCCGACGCCATTGCGCTTGCCCCTTTCACCAATTCGATCACCTATCTGGAAGACGGCGACTGGGCGGTGGTGCGCCGCAACGAGGTCGATATCTTCGACATGGGCGGCAACAAGGTCGACCGCAAACGCCAACAGTCGCTCAGCACGAGCTTCATGGTCGACAAAGGCAACCGCCGCCATTTCATGGAAAAGGAGATCCATGAGCAGCCGGAAGTGATCTCGCACACGCTGGCGCATTATGTTGATTTCGTCGGCGGCGTCTCGAAGCCGCTCGACCTGCCGTTCGATTTCGCCAAGGTCGACCGGCTGGCGATCTCGGCCTGCGGCACCGCCTATCTCGCCGGGCTGATCAGCAAATACTGGTTCGAGCGCTATGCGCGGCTGCCGGTCGACATCGATGTCGCTTCGGAGTTCCGCTATCGCGAGATGCCGCTGTCGAAGAACGATGCCGCTTTCTTCATCTCGCAATCGGGTGAGACCGCCGACACGCTGGCGTCGCTGCGCTACTGCCGCAAGGCCGGCATGAAGATCGGCGCGGTCGTCAATGTGCGCGAATCGACCATGGCGCGCGAATCCGACGTCATCCTGCCGACATTGGCCGGCCCGGAGATCGGCGTCGCCTCGACCAAGGCGTTCACCTGCCAGCTTTCCGTGCTGGCCTCGCTGGCGGTGCGGGCCGGCGTGGCGCGCGGAACGATTTCGCAGGAGCAGGAGAAAACGCTGATACGCGAGCTGTCGGAAGCGCCGCGTTATGCCAACCAGGTGCTAAAGCTCGACGGGCAGATCGAAAAGATCGCGCGCGACCTCTCGCACTACAAGAACGTGCTTTATCTCGGCCGCGACACCAATTTTCCGCTGGCCCTGGAAGGCGCGCTGAAGCTCAAGGAAATTTCCTATATCCACGCCGAAGGCTATGCCGCCGGCGAGTTGAAACACGGCCCGATCGCGCTGATCGACGAGAACATGCCCGTCATCGTCATCGCCCCGCATGACCGTATCTTCGAAAAGACCGTCTCGAACATGCAGGAGGTGGCGGCGCGCGGCGGCAAGATCATCCTGATCACCGACAGCAAGGGCGCCGCGCACGCCACGGTGAAGACGATGGAGACGATCGTTTTGCCGGACGTGCCGGAAATCATCTCGCCGATCATCTACGCACTGCCGATCCAGATGCTCGCCTATTTCACCGCCGTGTTCATGGGCACGGATGTCGACCAGCCGCGCAATCTGGCGAAATCGGTAACGGTGGAATGATCGGTTCCAAACGGCTACCGATAGGGTCCAAGTTGATCGTTTCGTTCAAAGGCAAAGCGGTGGAAGCGGTTGCCGAGGGGAAGGCACCGAAAGGTTTTCCACCGGATCTGGTTGCCCGTGGCGAACGTCGTCTTCGAGCGATCGAAAACGCCGGACAATTGAACGATCGCCACCCGGAAATCGCCTTGAAGCCCTGAAGGGAGCAGAGCTGGGCAGCATTCAATTCGTATCAACGACCAATGCCTGCTTCAAATGGACCAACGCTGGCGCCGAAGAGGTGGAGATCGTCGACTACCATTGAGCGGGCACTTGCCCTAAACCCTTGAGGTCTCTGAACCATGCTCAAGTTCGTACGTCCAATTCACCCCGGAGAGTTCCTGCGCGAGGAATATCTCGTCCCGCTCGGTATGAGTGCCGGTGCGCTGGCGAAGAAGCTCAATCTTCCTCGTACCCGTATCGAACGCATTGCCAAGGAAGAGATCGGCCTGACTCCTGATACCGCGCTTCGCCTCGCCAGGCTCTTCAACACCACGCCGGAATTCTGGATGAATTTTCAGCAGGCTTATGAACTTGAAACCGAGGCGAAGAAACTCGCACCGGAGCTCGAGAAGATCGAACCGCTGGAAGCCGCGGCATAGTTGATCTTTTAAAAACTTCGCCATTCCAAAGCGCCTTGGGGTTCAGTAGTGTCGCGCTGCAAACACACGCTGCGGTGAACCATGTCGGATGCTCTCAAGACCTCAGGCATGACCCGGCTGAGAAACTATTTCCTGACCGGCTTCGTCGTTTGCGCGCCGCTGGCGATTACCGCCTACATTGCCTGGTCGCTGATCGGTTGGGTCGATTCCTGGGTGAAACCCTACATTCCGGTACGCTACAATCCGGACACCTACCTGCCGTTTCCAGTGCCGGGTTTTGGGCTGATCGTTGCCTTGATCCTCATCACCTTCATCGGCTTTATGACCGCCAATATCGTTGGCCGCGCCATCGTCAATTTCGGCGAGCGCCTGCTTGGCCGCATGCCGCTGGTGCGCGGCATCTACCGTTCGCTGAAGCAGATTTTCGAGACCGTGCTGTCGAACAAGGGCGACATGTTCCGCCAGGTCGGGTTGGTCGAATATCCGCGCAAAGGGGTCTGGTCGCTGGTCTTCGTCGCCAGCGAGAAGGAAACCGAGATCAACCAGAAGCTCGACCGGGAAGGCGATCCGCTGATTGCCGTATTCATGCCATGTACGCCCAACCCGACGACGGGCTTTCTGATGTATGTGCCGAAATCCGACATTGTGCTGCTCGACATGACAATCGAGGACGGAGCCAAGCTGATCGTGTCGGCCGGCTTGGTGGCGCCGGCGGTCAAAATGGTGACGGTGAATGGCGAGCAGATCCACGGCGCGCTTGCCAATCCGCCGCTCGACACGATGCCTCAGCCGGCACGCAGGAGCCGCACGGCCTCGTCGCGGCCGAACAGATAGAGCAACAGGCGCAGCGCCGTGCCGCGTTCGGACTGCAATTCCGGATCGCGCGACAGGATCAGCCGCGCATCGTCGCGAGCGGCCTCGAGCAGGTCGGCATGCGCCTCGATGCGCGCCACCTGGAAGCCCGGCGTGCCGGACTGGCGGGTGCCGAGCAACTCGCCTTCGCCGCGCAGCTTCAGATCCTCTTCGGCGATACGGAAGCCGTCCTCGGTCTCGCGCATTACCGACAAACGGCGTTTTGCCGTCTCGCCGAGCGGATCCTTGTAGAGCAGCACGCACGATGAAGGCTTGTCGCCACGCCCGACCCGGCCGCGCAATTGGTGCAGTTGGGCGAGGCCAAAACGCTCGGCATGCTCGATGACCATGATCGTCGCGTCCGGCACATCGACGCCGACCTCGATGACGGTGGTGGCGATCAGGATACGGGTGTCGCCCTGCTTGAAGGCGCGCATCGCCTCGTCTTTGTCGGTGCCTTTCATGCGGCCGTGCACCAGGCCGATGCGGTCGCCGAACAGCGGCTTCAGCGAGGCAAAACGGTCCTCGGCCGACATCAGCTTGATCTCCTCGGATTCCTCGATCAGCGGACAGATCCAGTAGATTTTCTGGCCATCGGCGACGGCGTCGAGCATGCGTCCGATCAGTTCGTCGAGCCGTTCAAGCGGCAAGGTGACGGTGCGGATCGGCTGGCGGCCGGCCGGCTTTTCCGTCAGCTTCGACACATCCATGTCGCCGAATGCAGTCAGCACCAGCGTCCGCGGTATCGGCGTTGCTGTCATCACCAGCATGTCGGGCGCATCGCCCTTGGCGGTAATGGCAAGGCGCTGATGGACGCCGAAACGGTGCTGCTCGTCGACGACGGCGAACACGAGGTCACGGAACGTCACCGTTTCCTGGAACAGCGCATGGGTGCCGACGACGATGTCGATGTCACCATTGGCCAGCCCGGTCAGCGTGTCGGCACGCTCGCGGCCCTTTTCGCGACCTGTGAGGACGGCGACACGCAGGCCGGCCCGTTCCGCCAACGGCGCAATTGTTGCCAGATGCTGGCGCGCCAGGATTTCGGTCGGCGCCATCAATGCCGCCTGGCCGCCGGCCTCGACGGCACGCGCCATGGCAAGCAGCGCGACCACCGTCTTGCCGGAGCCGACATCGCCCTGCAAAAGGCGCAGCATGCGTTCGGGGTCACCGAGATCGGCGTTGATTTCGGCAAGCGCCATTTCCTGCGACATGGTCAACGAATAGGGGAGTGCCACGCGCAGTTGTTCGACTATGCGGCCGTCGCCGACCAATGGCCGGCCAGATAATCGGCGGACCTTGGCCCGCACCAGCGCCAGCGATACCTGGCCGGCCAAGAACTCGTCATAGGCAAGGCGCCGCCACGCTGCGCCGTCGACGGAGACGTCGATCGGGTCGGCAGGATTGTGGATGCGGTTGAGCGCATCGCTGAAAGCAGGAAAGGCATGGCGGCGCCGGAACTCACCGTCCTGCCATTCGGGCAGCACCGGCAGGCGGGCCAGCGCCTGGCCGATGGCCCGGCGCAGTACCTTGCCCGAGAGCCCGGCGGTCAGCGGATAGACCGGCTCGACCAGCGGCAGGTTTTCCGCGTCGTCGGCAAGTGCGATATGGTCGGGGTGAACCATGGTCGGGCGGCCGTTGAACCATTCCATGCGGCCGGAGACGACGACATGCTCGCCTACGGGCATTGCTTTTTCGAGATAGGCGGCATGGGCATGGAAGAAGGTCAGCGCGATCTCGCCGGTGTCGTCATGGGCGTAGACCCGGTAAGGGACCGACCTGTTGCCGCGTGGCGGCGGCTGGTGGCGGTCGATGCGGACGTCGAGCGTAACGATGGCGCCTTCCGCCGAGCCGGCGATGCCAGGCCGGTTGCGGCGGTCGATGACAGTATGCGGCAGCACGAACAAGAGATCCCCGGCGCGCGCGGCCCGGTCGCCGAGGTCGGCTGCTACGACTTTTTCGATCAGGGCGCCAACTTTTGGCCCGACCCCGGCAAGCGAGGTGATCGGGACAAACAGCGGATCGAGGAGGGAGGGACGCATGATGTCAGCTTATGTTGCGGCGACTGTAGCGCAAGGCTGACACCGCCTTCTATCCACGCTATATGCGCCGCCTGGGCAAGGATGTTGCAAGATGACCGGAACGAAACGATCAAGCGAGGGGCTCGATGCCCGCCGCCGCAAGCTTCTGTTTCGTTCGTGGCACCGCGGCATGCGCGAGATGGACCTTATACTCGGCAGCTTCGCCGATGCCGAGATCGGCGCCTTGACCGGCGACGAAATCGACCAATATGAGAGGCTCCTCGACATTCCCGACACCGAATTCCTGCCTCTCGTCACTGGCGAACGCCCGGTTCCGGCGGATATCGACTGTACCGTCCTGCAAAAAATCCTGGCTTCGCGCCGGGAGATGACCTTCTGAACAACGTGTAGCCATGAGCCTTATCCCTACGATCGGTCTGCCGAAAGGCCGCGCCGGCCAGTTCATCGTCGATGGCGTCGCCGACGGCTACGAAGCCTTTGCGCTGGTGCAGGCTGCGCACGAGATCGCCCCTGACAAGCCGGTGCTGTTCGTGGCGCGCGACGGCCAGCGTCTGCCGGCGATCGTCGAGGCGCTTGCCTTTGCCGCGCCGGGCCTGCCGGTGCTGGAACTGCCGGCCTGGGACTGCCTGCCTTACGACCGCGTCTCGCCCGGCGCCGACGCCGCCGCAAGGCGGCTCGATGCGCTGGCAGCGATGATCGCGCTGGCGAAGAAGCCGCACCGCGCCGTCATTCTCACCACCGCGAACGCCTTGCTTCAACGCATTCCGCCGGCGGAACTCGTCGAGGCGCAGACCTTTCACGCCAAGCCCGGCAACCAGATCGACATGAACGCGCTGGTGTCACGGCTGGAGACTTCCGGCTTCGAGCGGGTGCCGACGGTGCGCGGCATCGGCGAATTTGCCGTGCGCGGCGGCATTCTCGATCTCTTCGCGCCCGGCTGGACGGAGGCACTGCGCCTCGATTTCTTCGGCGATACGCTGGAATCGATCCGCGTCTTCGACAGCGCAACCCAGCGCACCATCGGCCAACGCAAGTCGATGGCGCTGCAGGCGATGAGCGAGGTGGCGCTGACGCCGGAAACCATCAGCCGCTTCCGCCGCGCCTACATCGAAGCCTTTGGCGCGCCCTCGCGCGACGATGGGCTCTATGCGGCGGTCAGCGAGGGCAGGCGGTTTGCCGGCATGGAGCACTGGCTGCCGTTCTTCTATGAGCGGCTGGAAACCGTGTTCGATTACCTGCCGGATGCGCCCGTGGTGTTTGATCATCTGGCGCATGAGGCACTGGCCGAGCGCCACACTCTGATCCTCGATCATTACGAGGCGCGAAAAAAACAGGCCGACGGCGCCTTGAAGGATGCCGTGCCCTACAAGCCGGTGTCGCCGGATCAGCTTTATCTGTCGCCCGAGAACCTGATTGCCTCGCTTGGTCCGCGCGAAGCGATCGACTTCACCTCCTTCGACGCGCCCGATGCCGGTGCGAAAAAGGTGTTCCATGCCGGCTCGCGCCATGGCCGCAGCTTCGTCGAGGAACGCGCCGACCCTAACGCCAACGTCTTCGACGTCGTCGTCAAACACATTTCCGACGAGCGCGCTGCACGCCGCCGTGTCGTCGTCGCCGGCTGGACTGAAGGTTCGCTCGACCGGCTCGGCCAGATCCTGGTCGAGCATCACCTTGGCAATCTGGAGCCGGTGGCGACGCTTGCCGAAGCCGAAAGGCTTGAGCCAGGGCAGGCGGCCCTGGCCGTGCTGCCGCTCGAATCCGGCTTCGAGACCGAGAAACTGGTCGTCGTCGCCGAGCAGGACATTCTCGGCGACCGGCTGATCCGGCGCTCGAAGCGCAAGAAGCGCGCGTCCGACTTCATCGCCGAGGCTTCGGCATTGTCTTCAGGCGATATCGTCGTGCATGCCGACCATGGCATTGGCCGCTTCATCGGGCTGCGCACCATCGAGGCGGTCGGTGCGCCGCACGATTGCCTTGAAATCCACTATGCCGGCGACGATCGGCTGTTCTTGCCGGTGGAAAACATCGAGCTGCTGTCGCGCTATGGCTCGGATTCGGCCGAGGCGACGCTCGACAAGCTTGGCGGCGGCGCCTGGCAATCGCGCAAGGCACGGCTGAAGAAACGCCTGCTCGACATGGCCGGGCAGCTGATCCGCATCGCCGCCGAGCGACAAATGCGGGCCGCGCCGGCGCTGGTGTCGGCGGAAGGCCTCTATGGCGAGTTTGCGGCGCGTTTCCCCTATGAAGAAACCGACGACCAGCAAACGGCAATCGATTCGGTCATGGGTGATCTGGGCGCTGGAAAGCCGATGGATCGGCTGATCTGCGGCGATGTCGGCTTCGGCAAGACCGAAGTCGCGCTTCGTGCCGCCTTCATCGCGGCGATGGAAGGCTTTCAGGTCGCGGTGGTGGTGCCGACGACATTGTTGTCGCGCCAGCATTTCAAGACCTTCTCGCAGCGCTTCTCCGGCCTGCCGATCCGCGTTGCCCAGGCCTCGCGGCTGGTCGGCGCCAAGGAACTGGCCGAGACCAAGAAGGGCGTCGCCGAAGGCCAAGTCGACATTGTCATCGGCACGCACGCACTGCTCGGCTCCTCGATCTCGTTCAAGAATCTCGGCCTGCTGATCATCGATGAGGAGCAGCATTTCGGCGTCAAGCACAAGGAGCGGCTGAAGGATCTCAAGACCGACGTCCACGTTCTGACGCTGTCGGCGACGCCGATCCCGCGAACGCTTCAGCTTGCCTTGACCGGGGTGCGTGAGCTGTCGCTGATCGCCACGCCGCCGGTCGATCGCATGGCCGTGCGTACCTTCATCTCCCCTTTCGATCCGCTGGTCATCCGCGAGACGCTGCTGCGCGAGCGCTACCGTGGCGGCCATTCCTTCTACGTCGTACCGCGTATCAGCGATCTCACGGAAATCCATGATTTCCTGCGCGAATCCGTGCCTGAGCTGAAAGTGGCGGTGGCCCACGGCCAGATGCCGCCCGGCGAGCTCGACGATATCATGAATGCCTTTTATGACGGCCAGTACGATGTGCTTTTGTCGACCACCATCGTCGAATCCGGCCTCGATATACCGACCGCCAATACGCTGATCGTACACCGCGCCGACATGTTCGGCCTGTCTCAGCTCTATCAGTTGCGTGGCCGCGTCGGCCGTTCGAAGGTGCGCGCCTATGCGCTGTTCACTCTGCCCGCCAACCGCAAGCTAACCGATACAGCCGAGCGTCGGCTGAAAGTGCTGCAATCGCTCGATACGCTAGGCGCCGGTTTCCAGCTGGCCAGCCACGACCTCGACATCCGCGGCGCCGGCAATCTGCTTGGCGAAGAGCAGTCGGGCCACATCAAGGAGGTCGGCTTCGAGCTCTACCAGCAGATGCTGGAGGAGGCGGTGGCCGAAGTGAAGGATTCCGGCGAGGTGCAGGACGGCGGCTGGTCGCCGCAGATCGCCGTCGGCACGGCGGTGATGATCCCGGAAAGCTACGTCCCGGATCTGCAGCTCAGGCTGGCGCTCTATCGCCGTCTTGGCGATCTCGAAAATACGGAAGAGATCGATGCTTTCGGCGCCGAGCTGATCGACCGGTTCGGACCGTTGCCGGAAGAGGTAAAGCATCTGTTGAAGATCGTCTTCATCAAGGCGCTTTGCCGCAAGGCCAACGTGGAGAAGCTCGACGCCGGGCCGAAAGGTGTCGTCGTCCATTTCCGCAAGCGGGAATTCCCCAATCCGGTCGGGCTGGTCAAGCTCATCGGCGAACAGGGCTCGCTGGCCAAGATCCGACCCGACCAGAGCGTCGTCTTCAGCCGTGACTGGGCGACGCCCGAGAAGCGGCTGGCTGGCTCAGCGGTTGTCATGACGCAGCTGGCGCGGCTGGTGGAGAAGGCGGCGTAGCAGCGCGTGGCTGGTGCTCTGGGCACAGCCGCATCGGCACTTTCGCAGTGCCGTGCTCATTCGCCACGCGACCACTTCCGGTCTAGAATAGGAAATCGGCTTCGTGTATGGAGCCGCGACCCCATATGGGGCGGATTGGCGGGCGATGGCGTCCGTGTGAAAGAGCGTTAGGTGCTTCGATGACGAAATGGTCGCCGAATTCGTGGAGAGCCAAGCCGATCCAGCAGGTTCCTGCCTATCCGGATCTTGCCGCGCTGAGGAACACGGAAGCCCAGCTTGCCACGTTTCCGCCGTTGGTTTTTGCAGGTGAGGCACGCAAGCTGAAGAAGCAGCTTGCAGCCGTCGCTGCCGGTGACGCATTCCTTCTGCAGGGCGGCGATTGCGCCGAGAGCTTCGCCGAGCATGGCGCCGACAATATCCGCGACTTCTTCCGCGTCTTCCTGCAGATGTCGGTGGTGCTGACCTTCGCCGGCGCCCAGCCGGTGGTGAAGGTCGGCCGTGTCGCCGGCCAGTTCGCCAAGCCGCGCTCGTCCGACAATGAGACCAAGGGCGGTGTAACGCTGCCGAGCTATCGCGGCGACATCATCAATGGCATCGAGTTCGACGCCAAGTCGCGCATTCCCGATCCTGCAAGACAGGAGATGGCGTACCGCCAATCGGCGGCGACGCTCAACCTTTTGCGTGCCTTCGCCCAGGGCGGCTACGCCAGCCTGGAGAACGTGCATCAATGGATGCTCGGCTTCGTGTCCGACAGCCCGCAGGGCGAGAAATACGAATCGCTCGCCAACCGCATCACCGAGACGATGGACTTCATGAAGGCCGTCGGCATCACCTCGGAGACCAATTACGCGCTGCGCGAGACGGATTTCTACACCAGCCACGAAGCGTTGCTGCTCGGCTACGAGGAGGCGCTGACCCGCGTCGATTCGACCTCCGGCGACTGGTACGCCACCTCTGGCCACATGATCTGGATCGGTGATCGCACGCGCCAACCCGACCATGCGCATGTCGAATATTGCCGCGGCATCAAGAACCCGCTCGGGCTGAAATGCGGTCCGTCGCTGACGCCGGATGGCCTGTTGCAGCTCATCGACCTGCTCAATCCGGAGAACGAGCCCGGCCGGCTGACGCTGATCGCCCGCTTCGGCTCCGACAAGGTTGCCGACCATCTGCCCAAACTGCTGCGCGCGGTGCAGAAGGAAGGCCGCAGCGTGGTGTGGTCGTCCGACCCGATGCACGGCAATACGATCGAGGCCGCCGGCTACAAGACACGGCCATTCGACCGCATCCTGAAGGAGGTGCAGACCTTCTTCGAGGTGCACCGCGCCGAAGGCACGCATCCGGGCGGCATCCATGTCGAGATGACCGGCAAGAACGTCACGGAATGCACCGGTGGCGCCCGCGCCATCACCGCCGAAGAGCTGCAGGACCGCTACCACACCCATTGCGATCCGCGCCTCAACGCTGACCAGGCGATCGAGTTGGCGTTCCTGGTCTCCGATCTGCTCAAGAAGACCCATCCGGTCCAGCACAAGCAGGCCGTTAACGGCTGATATGATCTGAACTTTGATGTCATTGAAGAAGCGCCGGGCGAAAACCGGCGCTTTTTGTATTCAATCCCGCCGGTGTCGCATTTGCTCGTGCCTAACGCGCGCAAAACTGGAATCCTGCCAGGCGATGGCAATTGCATCGGGAGGCCGACATGGCTGAAAGTCACACCGGATCATGCTTGTGCGGGGCAGTGCGGTTCCAGACACGAGGACCGCTACGCGGTGTCGTCTACTGCCATTGCTCGCAGTGCCGGAAGCAGAGCGGGCATTTTTATGCGGCGACCAACGTTGCCGACCGCGACATTACAATCACCGGCGCGGAGAGCATCACCTGGTACGAGGCCTCTTCGTTCGCCAGGCGCGGCTTCTGCAAGACATGCGGCTCTCTGTTGTTCTGGAAGCCGAGCGATGACGGCTATGTTTCGGTCATGGCAGGGCTGTTCGACGCGCCAACTAGGCTCCAAGGCGAATGTCATATCTTCGTCGGCGACAAGGGCGATTATTACGCCATCGATGACGGGCTGCCGCAGTTCGAGAAGTCGACGCCGTCGATCAAGGTGGCAGCCGGCTGATTCTTTGCAGAGGCCGCCTTATTCCCTTGGTCCAGCCATTGCGCTATCCCCTGCCGGTGATTCCGAAGGGTTTTGGCATGCAGCGACTGATCGACGCTTTTTACAATTCGGTGCGGGCGTTTCGCAAACTGGCCGCCGGCGAGGAGGCCTTCCAGCTGGAGCTGACGCTGCTCGTGCTTGCCTTGCCGCTCGGCTGGTTCCTTTCGGAATCGTGGCGCGGCTATGCGTTGCTGATCGGCGCGGTGCTGCTCATGATCATGATCGAGGTGCTGAACACCGGCATCGAGGCGGCATGCGACGCGTTCAGCCGCGAATTCAACGTCGATATCCAACTGGCCAAGGATTGCGGTTCGCTGGCGGTGCTGATTTCGGTGGTGATCGCTGCCGGGGTATGGGGCGTCGCCGTCATCGAGCGGATCCTCGGGGTACCGATCTGACGTTTCAGACACTACATGCAGGTCAACTGAGGGGCCCGACATGGCCGATACCACCGGATTTCTGTTGCTTGAACGTGAGGGCCTGCCGGACGATCTGCGCTGGCTGGTCGAAAAATATCCGCGCGAGGACTGGCAGGCGCATGCCAATATCCACGGCATAGCCAATATGTGGCTGCAGCGGCACGACATGTTCCGCGAGCTTGGCGGCATGCTCACCAATGGTATCGGCGATTATCGAGAAAGTAGGCTGAACGCGCCGGAATTCGCGCGCTGGTTCGCGCCGCGCCTCAACCATTTCCTCGGCAATCTCGACGGCCATCACAATGTCGAGGACCATCATTATTTCCCGGTCTTCGCCAGGGCCGAGACCCGTCTGAAGCGCGGCTTCGAGATTCTCGATGCCGATCACCACACAATCCATGAGGGACTGGAGCGCAATGCCGAGGCGGCAAATGCCTTCATCCGCACGCTTCAGAAGAGCGAAGACAAACAGCGTTTCGCCGCCGATGCCTATGCCGACGAGAACGGCCGGCTGATCACCATGTTGACCCGGCATCTTGCCGACGAGGAAGACCTGATCATTCCGCTGATCCTCGAGAAGGGTGATCGCGCGCTCGGCATTGATTGACGATCAGCTTCCCTTGCGGAGTTCCTTCATGGCGACGATATGGGCCGCGAGCCAGCCGAGGATGGCCACAACAAGGCCGATTGCCAGAGCGATCAGTAATCGCTCGTGACGAGCCAGCGCTTGGCCGACGATGTGCTCCGCGCCCAGCCCGAAGACATAACCGACAGTGCAGAACAGTGCCGCCCAGACCACCGATGAGATGGCGTTGAGGATGACGAAGCGCGCCGCCGCAATGCCCGACAGCCCGGCGGCGATGCCGCCGACCAGGCGGAGGCCATAGATGTAGCGGTTCGACAGCACGAAAATGTTGGGATGAGAGGTGACAAGGCGGTAGGCGTGGCTGAAGCCCGGCCGGGCTCGGAGCCTGATCACGAATTTATGGTCGGCGAAGCTCCGTCCCAAGATGAAGAAGAACGTGTCGCCACCGAAGGCGCCGAGCGCGGCTGCGAGAAACGCCTGCCACGGGATGAAGACATGCTGATGCGCAAAAAAACCGCCAAGAATTGCGGCGCTTTCGCCCTCTGCGACGCAGCCCAGAAAAACCGCGACCAATCCATATTGCTCAATGAGACGATGGATGACTTCCGTCATGAAGACGTTCGCTGCTTCGACAGAATGTCGTCGATGCGCTTCACCTGCTCGGCCAGCCGGGCGATCTCGTCTCGCATGCCGATGATCTGGCTGTGGCGCAGTTCGTCGAGCTTTTCGTGTAACGCCATGATCTCGATCTCGGCCTTGAGATTAACCTCATAGTCGTGGGCGGCGTCGATTCGATCGCGCTCCGTCTGGCGGTTTTGCGCCATCATGATCACTGGCGCCTGCAGGGCGGCAACCATGGAAAGCACGAGATTGAGGAAGATGAAGGGATAGGGATCGAAGGCGGCGCGCGACAAGAGCCAGACATTGCCTGCCGTCCACAGGATCAGGAAGCCAATGAATGCCAGGATGAAGGACCAAGAGCCGCCGATCCGGGCGATGGTGTCGGCCAGGCGATCTCCAAACGTCTGGTGAAAGGCGACGGCCTTGTTGGTGTCCTTGGAGATCGTGGTGCGCTCGAGCGTAGATTGCAGTACCCGGCTTTCGAGCGCGCTGAGGCCGTCCGGCTTTCGCTTCAGCCAGCGGCTTGCCAGGTCCTCGATCGTTTTGTTCATCGTCGCCTCCGTCGTCCGCGATGAGGTAGACGCTGCCGGTTCCTACGGGAAGTGGTAGATTGACGCGATGGGGTCAGGAAACAATGGTGGATTTTCAGAAAATTCGCGCCCGTGCAGCGAAGCGCAAAGGCGGTGAGGCAGCGCTGACGTCGCTGCTGGGTCCTATGCCCGACAATGCCGCGGTGGCAAAGATTACGGACGACCGGATCCTGTCGACCATGGCCGAGCGGGTTTTTGCCGCCGGCTTTGTCTGGCGCGTCATCGAGCAGAAATGGCCGGGTTTCGAGGAAGCATTTCTTGGCTTCGAGCCGAAGCGGCTGCTGTTCCAGCCTGACGATTTCTGGCACGATCTCACATTCGACAAGCGCATCGTCCGCAATCCGCAGAAGATCAAATCCGTACGCGACAACGCAGCCTTCGTCGAGCGCGTGTCGAAGGAGCATGGCAGCTTCGGCAAGTTCCTGGCCAATTGGCCGGCGGATGACCAGGTCGGATTGATGGCCTATCTCGGCAAGCATGGCAGCCGGCTCGGCGGCAATACCGGCCAGTATTTTCTGCGCTGGCTGGAGTGGGACGCCTTCATCGTCTCGGCCGACATGGCGGCAGCGCTGCGCGACGCCGGGCTCGACCTCGCGCAGAGCCCGACATCGAAGAAGGACCTGGACAAGATCCAAGTACAGATAAACGCCTGGGCGGCGGAAACCGGGCTGCCGCGCCGGCACATTTCGCGCATTCTGGCAATGTCGATCGGCGAGAACCATCCGCCGGAAGCCTTGCGCGAATATATGGGCGAATAGGATCGACTGTTTGGTCCAAACGAACGCCATTGCCCGACGAATTTTGCCGCGCTAAACCCACGGGCATGATAGACAAGACCGCTCCAGACATATTGCGCATCGCCGTCGCCCAGCTCAATCCGACGGTCGGCGACGTCGCCGGCAATCTTGCCAAGGCACGCGAGGCGAGAGCGGATGCCGCCCGCCAAGGCGCCGACCTCGTGCTGTTTACCGAGCTTTTCCTTGCCGGCTATCCGCCTGAGGATCTGGTGCTGAAGCCTGCCTTCCTGAAGGCCTGCGAGCGGGCGGCGGAGGATTTCGCCGGCGATACCGCCGACGGCGGCCCGGGTTTCGTCATCGGCACGCCGTTGAAGCGCAAGACCGGCACGCACAATTCGATCATCTTTGCCGACGGCGGCAAGATCCTTGCCGAACGCTACAAGCTCGATCTGCCGAATTACGGTGAGTTCGACGAGAAGCGCGTCTTCCAGGCCGGCCCCGAGATCCAGGGGCCGGTCAATTTCCGCGGCGTGCGCGTGGGAGTGCCGATCTGCGAAGATATCTGGGGCGAGGTTGCCGTCTGCGAGACGCTGGCCGAAAGCGGCGCGGAAATCCTGCTGGTCCCGAACGGCTCGCCCTATTACCGCGGCAAGGTCGACGTCCGCCACCAGATCGTCATCCGCCAGGTCATCGAATGCGGACTGCCGATTATCTATGCCAACCAGCTTGGCGGCCAGGACGAGCTGGTTTTCGATGGCGCATCGTTTGCCATAGGTTCTGACAAGACGCTGGCCTTCCAGATGAGCCAGTTCGAGGAGACGGTCAACGTCACCACCTGGAAGCGAAAGAATGACATCTGGGTCTGCTCTGACGGACCGATGTCGAAAATCCCGGAGAAGGAGGAGGCCGACTACCGCGCCTGCATGTTGGGCCTGCGCGATTACGTCAACAAGAACGGCTTCAAGAATGTCGTGCTCGGCCTCTCAGGCGGCATCGATTCGGCGATCTGCGCGGCACTTGCCGTCGACGCGCTCGGCGAGGAACGGCTGCGCGCCATGATGATGCCTTACCGCTACACTTCGAAGGACTCGCTCAAGGATGCCGAGGACTGCGCCCGCGCACTCGGCTGCCGCTACGATATCGTGCCGATCTTCGAGCCGGTCGAAGGTTTCCTGCACGCGCTGACGCAGCTTTTCGAGGGCACCAAGGAAGGTATTACCGAGGAGAACCTGCAGAGCCGTGCACGTGGCACTATCCTGATGGCGATTTCCAACAAGTTCGGCTCGATGGTGGTCACCACCGGCAACAAAAGCGAGATGTCGGTCGGCTACGCGACGCTCTACGGCGACATGAATGGCGGCTTCAATCCGATCAAGGATCTTTACAAGATGCAGGTCTATGCATTGTCGCGTTGGCGCAACGCGCATGTGCCGCCGGGTGCGCTCGGTCCGTCCGGCGAGGTGATCCCGACCAACATCATCGACAAGGCGCCCTCGGCGGAACTGCGAGAGAACCAGATCGACCAGGATTCGCTGCCGCCCTATCCAGTGCTCGATGACATATTGGAGTGTCTGGTCGAGAACGAGATGGGCGTCGACGAGATCGTTGCGCGCGGCCATGACCGGGCGACGGTGGCGCGTGTCGAGCACCTGCTTTACGTCGCAGAATACAAGCGCCGGCAGGCGGCGCCCGGCGTGAAGATCACCAGGAAGAACTTTGGCCGCGACCGCCGTTATCCCATCACCAACCGGTTCAGGGATCGCGGGTAGGCCATTGGCCTGCGTAACGGTTTAGCCATGGCCAACCTTGAAATTAGCTTTGACCTGTCGCGGATCGACTTCCGGGCGACATCCGACATTTTGAAGGCGAGCTATTGGGGCAGCGGCCGCAGCGATGAACTGCACCGCCGCGCTTTTGCCAACTCACTGTGCGTCGGCGCCTATGTCGGCGGCAATCAGGTCGGCTTCGGCCGGGCGATCACCGACCGTACGGTATTTGCCTATCTCGCCGACATAATTGTCTGGCCCGGGTATCGCGGACAAGGCATCGGAACCCGGCTTGTCCAGGCGCTTATCGACCACTCGGACGTCAAGACGGTCACGCATTGGAGCCTGTCGACCAACGACGCCCATGCGCTTTACGAAAAGCTCGGCTTCAGGCCTTCCACCGACGGCCGCTATATGCGCTTCGACCGTATCCCGG
The DNA here is from genome assembly GCF_040319815.1 of Mesorhizobium sp. M0854. Classification (NCBI taxonomy): domain Bacteria; kingdom Pseudomonadati; phylum Pseudomonadota; class Alphaproteobacteria; order Hyphomicrobiales; family Phyllobacteriaceae; genus Mesorhizobium; species Mesorhizobium sp. M0854. Next base: position 120,119 of record NZ_JAMYOL010000012.1, on the reverse strand, counting down.
CAACCTGAACAGAGGCAGCGCACAACCCGCGATTGTTGCAAAATCGTCTCACTGCTTGGACCAGATGCGCTTTTGGCTATCTACTGACTTGGCGCGGCGTTGACGCGTCTCTATAAACACCTCTCCGCGATTCCCCTTCAGGAGGAACCGAATGCCAGGATTTGACATCGTTATGCGAGGCCGCGAAGCCTAGGTCTTGGTCAGTGCGCCGCGAGATAGCCTCGCGGCAAGGCTGAACCGAGGCAGGTATTTCGCCGCTGCCGGTCGCCGCCCCTCTACAGGGCCGCCAAATACGCCAAACCTCCGCATCTCCGGGCGCCAAACGGCGCCGACGCGGTTTTTCAATTTCTACTTTCGTGGGATCGGGCTCGTTTGCGCCCGAATGACATCATGACTCGTTTTCGAATAGATTTGCGCGCGGGCGCCTTTCGCAGCGTTCTTGGCTTCACGCTCAGCCATTGGCGGTGTCAGCCGTGGCGGCTTGCCGGCATTATGGGCACATTCCTGCTGTCGACCTTGGCCGACGTGCTGACGCCGCTCTATTCCGGCCGGCTGGTGGATGCCGTCGCCAGCAGTGCTGCGGCCGACGATGTTGCGTGGAACGCGGCGACAGCGGCCTTTTCGATGCTGGTGGCCCTGGCGCTCACCGGTGTCGTGCTGCGCAATCTCGCCTTCATGGCCATTGTCGAGCTGACGTTGAAGATGATGGCGGATATCGCCGCCGACGCCTTCCACCGCGTCCAGCGCTTCTCCACCGACTGGCACGCCAACAGCTTCGCCGGATCGACGGTGCGCAAGATAACGCGCGGCATGTGGGCGCTCGACCTGCTCAACGACACGATCCTGATCGCGCTGCTGCCATCGGTCGTCATGCTCGTCGGCTCGACGCTGCTGCTTGGCTGGTTCTGGCCGCTGATGGGTGCTGTCGTCGCCACCGGTTCGGTTCTGTTCATCGCGGTGACGACGATGCTGTCGCTTGGCTATGTCGCGCCCGCGGCAAGGCTTGCCAATGCGTGGGATACACGGCTCGGCGGCTCGCTGGCCGACGCGGTAAGCTGCAACGCCGTGGTCAAGGGTTTTGGCGCCGAGGAACGCGAGGAGACGCGGCTTGCCGAGGTCGTCGCCAAATGGCGCGGTCGCACGCGCCGCACCTGGATGCGAGGCACCGTCAACGGCACCACGCAAGGGACGATGCTGCTGCTTTTGAGGGCAGCGGTCATCGGGTTCTCCCTGCTGTTGTGGTCGTGGGGGCAGGCGAGCGCCGGCGATGTCGCCTTCGTGCTGACCTCATTCTTCGTGCTGCAAGGCTATCTGCGCGACATCGGCACACATATCCGCAATCTGCAGCGCTCGATCAACGACATGGAGGAACTGGTCGACTTCCAGTCCGAACCACTCGGCATCGAGGATCGGCCCGGAGCCAAACCGATCCGGATCACCGATGGCCGTATCACCTTCGACAATGTCACGTTCCACTATGGCAGCCACCGCCTGCCGCTCTATCGCGACTTTTCGGTGGACATCGCGCCGGGCGAACGGGTTGGGCTGGTTGGCCATTCGGGCTCCGGCAAGACGACATTCGTCAAGCTGATCCAGCGCCTCTATGACGTGACTGCGGGCAATATCCTGATCGACGGCCAGGATATTGCGAATGTGGCGCAGGCGTCGCTGCGCGCACAGATCGCAATCGTCCAGCAGGAGCCGATCCTGTTTCACCGGTCGCTGGCCGAAAACATCGCCTATGCTCGGCCGGCCGCCACGCAGGCCGAGATCGAGCACGCGGCGCGATTGGCCAGCGCGCATGACTTCATTGCCAATTTGCCGAAAGGCTATGGCACGCTGGTCGGCGAGCGTGGCGTAAAGCTATCGGGTGGTGAGCGTCAGCGCGTTGCAATCGCACGCGCCTTTCTTGCCGATGCGCGCATTCTCATCCTGGATGAGGCAACGTCGAGCCTCGATTCGGAATCGGAGGTGCTGATCCAGCAGGCGATGGAGCGGTTGATGGTCGGCCGCACGACGCTGGTCATTGCCCACCGGCTGTCGACGGTGCGGGCGCTGGACAGGCTTTTGGTGTTCGATCGCGGCCGCATCGTCGAAGAGGGCTCGCATGACCAACTGATCCGGCTGCAAGGCGGCATCTACCGCCGGCTGTTCGAACGCCAGGCGCTTGAACTGACCAAAGGCCTGGTGATCTGACGGTTGCGGTGCCGCGCGTCTTGATAGACGTGCGGCGCTGCAGTCTTTTCTTCGCCTTTGTCATGTTCTATGTCTGCCGCCGAGCGCGGGGGCGCGTCTTGTCAACAGCAAAACCATCCGGTACGCCCCGCTCATGACAGTTACCGTCCGTTTCGCCCCGTCACCGACCGGCCGCATCCATATCGGCAATGCGCGCACCGCTTTGTTCAATTGGCTGTTCGCCATCAAGAACAAAGGCCGCTTCATCCAGCGCTTCGACGACACCGACGTCGCCCGTTCGACGCAGGAGTTTTCCGACGCTATCCTATATGACCTGCATTGGCTGGGCATCTTCCCCGATGCCACGGAGTACCAGTCGCGGCGGGTCGAAATCTACGATGCCGCACTGGAGAGGCTGAAGGAGGCGCGCCTCGTTTATGCTTGCTATGAGACGCCTGAAGAGCTCGACCTGAGGCGCAAGGTGCGCCGCACGCGTGGCCTGCCGCCAGTCTATGGCCGCGAGGCGCTGACGCTGGCACCCGAGCAGGTGGCGGAATATGAGGCCGATGGCCGGCGGCCGCACTGGCGCTTTCTGCTGCCCAACTTCAGCAGCGATCCGCTACAGCCGGAGCGCACCGAAATCCACTGGAACGACCTGGTGCGCGGCGAAGAGACCGTCGACCTCGCCTCGCTTTCAGACCCGGTTCTGCGGCGTGAGGACGGCACCTACCTCTACACATTGCCTTCGGTTGTCGACGACATCGACATGGGCGTCAGCCATGTCATTCGCGGCGACGACCACGTCACCAATACCGGCGTCCAGATAGCCCTGTTCCGAGCACTTGGCGCGGAGCCGCCGGTGTTCGGCCACCACAATCTCCTGACAACGGCATCAGGCGAGGGACTTTCGAAGCGCACCGGCGCGCTGTCCATCCAGAGCCTGCGTGAGAGCGGCATCGAGCCGATGGCGATCGCTTCGCTGGCGGTGCTCGTCGGCACCTCGGAAAACGTCGTGGCGGTGCCAACGATGGCCGAGCTAGTCGAGCGCTTCGATCCGGCTGCAACATCGAAATCCGCCGCCAAATTCGACCCGGACGAACTCTTCGTGCTCAACCGCACGCTGCTGCATCACATGCCGTTTTCCGAGGCGCGCGACCGGCTGATCGTGCTCGGCATCTCCGGCGAACAGGCCGAGTCTTTCTGGCTGGCCGTGCGCGGCAATCTCGACAGGCTGGCCGATGCGGCGATCTGGTGGCGTACGCTTCGAGACGGTCCAGAGGAGCCGGCGGAGTTTTCCGACGAGGACCGCGACTTTCTTCGCCAGGCATTCGAGTTGCTGCCGGAAGAGCCTTGGAACGGCACCGTCTGGAAGGACTGGACGGGCAAGATCCGAGCGGCGAGCGGCCGTAAGGGCAAGGCGCTGTTCATGCCGCTCAGGCTGGCGCTTACGGGACAGCCTTCGGGTCCGGAGCTTGCAGATCTGTTGCCGCTGCTGGGTCGGGAAGGAACGTTGGCCCGACGACCCTGACCTTGCGCTGCTCCGGCGGCGGCAGCGATGTCGGCGAGGGCACAGGTTTGACAGCAAGGCGTCTGATCGCCCCACGGTCGAGGCCGCCTTCTGCATTGGCCAAGGTCTCCGGGTCGGCGCCCGGATCAGGCCTGGCAACCGGCAGCGGAATGAACGGGGTACTCTCTACATTCGCCTCGGATTGTTCCCGGGTTGGCGGGTTGCCGGCGATGATCTCGAAATTCTGCGCGGCGTTGCAGCCGCAGGTCGGCGGCCGCGGCATGTCGGATTGCTTGTAGAGGTAGGCCGTCGGCAGTTCGATATAAGGCCTGCCCGTCACCGAAGACGTCATCGACGCCGAATCGCTGTTCACGCCGCGCGTGTAGAAAACCTGCATCTCGGTGCCGGGGCAGCTCGATTCGCAATTCTTCTGATCGCGCTCGAAATCGCCCAGCGAGGCAGCATTCGACATCGGGAAGAAATAGCCGTCGCAGGTCCGCACACACATGGTGCGGAATTCGCCTTGGGGCTGGCCCATGTCGGCGCTGTTGAGCACGGTGCGGATGTTGCCCGGCTGGCTCAGTTCTTCAGCCTGGTCGGCCTCTTCGGGCTGACTGCCCAAAAGCTGGTCGAGCAGGTTTCGCTTGCCGTTTTCACGGTTGGCTTCGCGGACCGGCGCGGGCGTCCGCGCCGCCGCATCATCGCGGCAGCCATTGGCGTCAAGCAACGTCAATATGCGCGCACGATCACGTCGCGAACCACCGCCGGCAAGGTCGCCGCGCTTGGCCTGCAGGGCGTCGAGATTGGCTGCCATGCGATCGATGGTGGCGTCGAGAGCTGCGCATGCGTTGGCGTTGCGGCGAGACAGCGAAAAGCCGCAGCCGGCGCTGCTGGCCTGGCTGACGGCCTTTGAAATCTGCTGGCGCTGCCGGACGATTGCGTCGTCATATTTCCTGAGCAAAGCCGGTTTGCCGCCGCCACCACGAGAAGCGGCGGCAAGATCGGCTTCAAGCTGGCGGCAGAGGCGCGGAGCGGCCCGCGCCTGAGTGACGGCAATGTCGCACATTAGCAGGGCACCGAGCAGCGCGGCGGCACGCGTCAGCTTCCAACATGCGCCCGTCATCCCTCCGAAACTCCGCCTGCCTGTCGTTCAGAAAGCTACCGCGCTTGCGGTTAATCGTTTGTTTAGCATACCGCCGATTCCAGCTTCAGCCCAAATCGGCGATGGCTTGCGCCAGTGCGCGGCTTCGATCACGACCGGTGCTGTCATATCGACCACGCCACACGACATATTCCGACAGAACCAGAACCGCGACATCCTGGCGTTGCACGAAAAAAGGCGTATTCGCCTAGAAGAATGCCTGGATTCAGTAACGCCCGGAGGCTTGGCATGACCGCGATTACCCGTCGAGCCGCACTGCAATTTGGTCTTTTGTGCCTGGCGATGCCGGTTGCCTTGGCGCAGGAAAAGCCCATCACGCCGGATTGGGGTACCAAATTGGTCGAAGCTGCCCGTGAGCAGATCGGCGTCACCACACTCTACGATCCGACCTATACACGCCTGGCCTATCCGGGCGGGGACGTTGAGCCCGAGCGGGGTGTGTGCACGGATGTCGTGATCCGTGCCTATCGCCGCGCCTTCGATCTCGACCTGCAAAAATTGGTGCATGAGGATATGCGGGCCAATTTTGCCGCCTATCCGAAGGCTTGGGGCTTGAAAGCGCCGGACCGCAACATCGACCACCGCCGTGTGCCCAATCTTGCGGTCTATTTCGAGCGGCGCGGTGCCGCCTTGCCCGTCAGCCAAGACCCCGCCGATTATCGGCCTGGGGATCTCGTCGCCCAGATGCTGCCCGGCAATCTGCCGCATATTGCCATCGTGTCGTCCAATCGCTCCACATTGGTACCGACAAGAAGACTGGTCATTCACAATATCGGCGGCGGCGCCAGGGAAGAGGACACTTTGTCTGCCTTCAGGCAGACAGGGCATTTCCGGTTCAAGCCAATCTGAGAAGGCCCATGGCTAGCCCAGCTCGACGATGGCTTGCGCCTTATGCGCGGCTTCGACCACTGCCAGTGCGGTCATGTTGACGACACCGCGCGACGTCACCGACGGCGTCAATATGTGCGCCGGGCTGTCGGTGCCGAGCAGGATCGGGCCGACATGCAGCGCGTCCATCATCGTGCGCAGCGCGGTCAGCGTGATGTTCGCCGAATCGAGATTGGGGAACACCAGCAGATTGGCTTCGCCCTTCAGCCGCGAATGCGGATAGACGCGCTGGCGCAGCTGCTCCGACAGTGCCGAGTCGGCATGCATCTCGCCGTCGCATTGCAGGTCGGGCGCGATGCGCGCCAGGATCGCCGCCGCCTGCCGCATCTTCATGGCGCTTGGCGAATCGCGGGAGCCGAAATCCGAATGCGAAAGCAGGGCTGCCTTGGGCTCGATGCCAAAACGCTGAATCTCCTCGGCCGCCAGAACGGTCATCTCCGCAATCTCCTCGGCGGTCGGATCGACGGAGACATGGGTATCGGTGAGGAAAATAATGCCGCGCTGCGAAATCAGCATGGAAAGCGTCGACAGGTCGCGATCCCTAATGCCGGCGCGTGGCCCGATGATCAGCGTGACGTTGCGCAAATGGCGCTCGAAACGGCCCTCAAGGCCACAGACCATGGCGTCGGCGTCGCCGCGCTTCAGGGCAAGGGCGGCGATCACCGTATTGTCGGTGCGCACCATGGTGCGTGCCGCTTCCGTAGTCACCCCACGGCGGCCGGCAAGCTCGATCAAAAGGTCGACATAGTGGCGGTAACGCGGATCATCTTCCGGGTTGATCAGGCCGAAATCGACGCCCGGCTTGATGCGCAGCCCATAGCGTTTCAACCGCACCTCGATGACGTGCGGGCGGCCGATCAGGATCGGTTCGGCTATGCCTTCCTCGAGCACGACCTGCGCGGCGCGAAGCACGCGCTCGTCCTCGCCGTCGGCATAGATGACGCGCTTGGCGCTTGACGTCTTGGCCATCGAGAACACGGGCTTCATGACCAGGCCGGAGCGGAAGACGAAGCGGTTCAGCTTGTCGATATAGGCGGCGAAATCGGTGATCGGCCGGGTCGCGACGCCGGTCTCGCAGGCTGCCTTGGCAACGGCGGGGGCAATGCGCAGGATCAGCCGCGGATCGAAAGGCGAGGGGATCAGGAACTCCGGGCCGAAGATCGGCGTCTCGCCGGAATAGGCGCGCGCGGCAACGTCGGACGGCTCTTCGCGGGCAAGCGCTGCGATCGCCCGAACGGCGGCCATTTTCATCTCTTCGTTGATGGCACTTGCGCCGCAATCCAGCGCGCCACGGAAGATGTAAGGAAAACAGAGTACGTTATTGACTTGATTGGGGAAATCGGAGCGGCCGGTGCAGATCATCGCATCGGGTCGCGCCGCCCGTGCCGCTTCCGGCATGATCTCGGGATTGGGGTTGGCCAGCGCCAGGATCAACGGCTTGGGCGCCATGTGGTGCAGCAATTCCGTCTTCAGCACGCCGGCGGCAGACAGGCCGAGAAACACGTCGGCGCCGGGCAGAACGTCGGCCAGCGCGCGCGCCTCGGTGTCCTTCACATAAGGGTCTTTCCAGCGGTCCATCTCCTCGACGCGGCCCTTATGGGCGACGCCGAACCGGTCGGTGACCCAGATGTTTTCGACCCGCGCGCCGAGCGAGACCAGAAGGTTGAGGCAGGCGAGCGCCGCAGCACCTGCGCCCGACGTGACGATCTTGATGTCCGAGATCGACTTGCCGGCGAATTCCAGCCCGTTGAGCACGGCGGCAGCGACGATGATGGCGGTGCCGTGCTGGTCGTCATGGAAGACCGGTATGCCCATGCGCGCTTTCAACTGCTCCTCGACCTCGAAGCATTCAGGCGCCTTGATGTCTTCCAGGTTGATGCCGCCGAAGGTCGGCTCCAGTGCCGAGATCGTCTCGACCATGCGCTCGATGCCCGGTGCATCGATCTCGATGTCGAAAACGTCGATGCCGGCGAATTTCTTGAACAGCACCGCCTTGCCTTCCATCACCGGCTTGGAGGCGAGCGGACCGATATTGCCGAGGCCCAGCACCGCCGAACCGTTGGTGACAACGCCGACCAGATTGGCGCGGGCTGTATAGTCGGCAGCGGTTGCCGGGTCGTCGCGGATTTCAAGGCAGGGGGCAGCTACACCCGGCGAATAGGCAAGCGCCAGGTCGCGCTGATTGCCCAGTGGCTTCGTCGCCTGGATTTCCAGCTTTCCGGGACGGGGGTGCTTATGGAAATAGAGCGCTGCTTCGTCGAGGTCGGATCGAGCCGCCTTCTTGCTTTCGCCTGTCATGACGGCCGCCTCCTCAGTTCAGTCCGTTTGATGTTTTGAGTCTCTTAGCATGCAGCCGAGGCTTTTCGAGAGGTGATATGTCGCAAGCGCGAGCTTACGGCTTGCACCGCCCGCCGGCCTGTACGGTCTGCCATTGAAATGTTGGGGCGATAGGCGCGTTGCTGGAGCGAGCTGCGAGCCGAATGTCTGCTTCAGGTGTGGTTTGCGGACGATTAGGTATTCTTTCGCTAGTTCGCTGTGGGGCTGTTGCTCCTATAAAGTGCACGAAAGAAACTCTTGGAATAGCGATCGTACCAAGCGGCAGCCCACTCGCCGACAAGTCGCTCTGTCGACGACACCCTACGCCGGTAGTCGACTGTTCGGCGGATACCTCCTTCTTCCTCAAGCTCGATGTCCAGGTGAGTAAACTTTGGGGCCGCATCCGAAAACCTGAGATACATGTATGCAAACACCGCGATATGACGTTTACCCATTGATAAGCAACGATTTTCAATCGCCACCACCGCAGACTGGACTGTGGCGAAATCCTCTAGCCTAACCGCTCGTTCTAGACGAACGAAGTCAAGGAACAATCTCCGGTCGGTAATTGCAAGGTTGCCGTCGGCCGTGTCTCGAACCCCGTGCGACAGCAGTTTTTGCGCAACAAAGCGATAAATAGACGCCATTCGCCGGTCTCATTTTCATTTGCGAGGCAGGACATAGCATGCGGACTAACCCTAGTTCTTGTGAACTGGGCGCCCTTTTTGAGGTCGTCTCCCACTATTCAGTGGGCATTGAGCATTGGATTCTCGCTAGAACGCACTGACATAGAGGCCGCCGTCGACCGGTATGTTCTGACCGGTCAGGTAACCGGCATGGACCGAGCACAGGAAGGCGCAGATCTGGCCGAATTCCTCCGGTGTACCGAGCCGTTTGGCCGGAACGTTGGCTGCTGCTTGCGCTTTGCGCGCGGCGGCCGCTGCCGGATCTTCGGGCGTGCCGGCCTCCTTCGGATCACGCAGCCGGTCGGTGTCGAGCTTGCCTGGCAGCATGTTGTTGATCGTCACGTTGCGGTCGGCCACCGTGCGCGCGACGCCGGCGAGGAACGAGGTGAGGCCGGCGCGGGCGCCGGACGACAGGTCGAGGCCGGGGATAGGCACATAGACCGACAGCGAGGTGATGTTGACGATGCGGCCGAAGCCGCGCGCCGCCATGCCGTCGATCACGGCCTGAACCAGTTCGACAGGGGTCACCATGTTCTGGGTGACGCCCTCGAGGATCTTTTCGCGGTCGAGCGCGCGGAAATCGCGAAACGGCGGACCGCCATTGTTGTTGACGAGGATGTCGGGATCGGGGCAGGCGGCAAGCAGCGCCTTCTGGACATCGGGCTTGGATACGTCGCCGACGATTTCGGTCACCTTGACGCCGAATTTCTCGCGCAGTTCAGCGGCGGTTTTGGCCAGCACGTCGGCGTTGCGGCCATTGATCACCAGATCGCAACCTGCCTCTGCCAGTGCCATGGCGCAGCCGCGTCCCAAGCCTTTGCTCGAAGCGCAGACGATGGCCTTCTTGCCGCGAATGCCGAGATCCATGGTGATTTTCTCCTCTGATTGCCGCGGCAACCTATCCGGATGGCTGGACCAATCGCAACCGTCATACGGTTGTTGCATGAATCGGGGCATAGGCTCAGGCGAAAGCAACGGTGACAAATGATGTCCGGCGCAGAGCCTCGCACTTTCCGCAGCATGTTCATCTCCGACGTCCATCTCGGATCGAAGGCGGCGAAGGCCGAATTCCTGATCGATTTCCTGCGCCATCACGATGCCGATATCATCTATCTCGTCGGCGACATCGTCGACGGCTGGCGCCTGAGACGAAGCTGGCATTGGCCGCAAAGCCATAACGACGTGATCCAGAAATTGCTGCGCAAGGCGCGCAAGGGCGCCAGCATCACCTACATCGCCGGCAACCATGACGAGTTCGCGCGACAGTTCCAGGGCGTTCATTTCGGCGGCATTGTCGTCGCCGACCGCGCCATCCACGAGACCGCCGACGGCAAACGCCTTCTTGTCATCCATGGCGACCAGTTCGACACCGTCGTCCATAATGCGCGCTGGCTGGCCTATCTCGGCGACTATGCCTACGACGCGGCGATGCTGCTCAACCGCGTCATCACACGTCTGCGCCAGGTGCTCGGCCTACCTTACTGGTCGTTCTCGTCCTGGGCCAAGGTCAAGGTCAAGAAGGCGGTGAATTTCATCGGCTCGTTCCAGACCGTGCTGACCGAGGAGGCGCGCCGCTCGCATGTCGACGGCGTGATCTGCGGGCACATCCACCATGCCGCGATCGAAAGCTATGAGGACGTGCAATACATCAACACGGGCGACTGGGTGGAGAGCTGCACGGCGGTGGTCGAGCATTTTGACGGCAGGATGGAGATCCTGCACTGGGCGCATGTCCTGCCGGAGACTCCGGTCGGCAGCGAGGTGCTCGTGCCGATCGACATCAAGGGCAGGGCAGTCCAGGCGGCTTGACCAAATCCGGCCGCATCTCGCTTCAATCGGTTAGTCCAGCGGTTTCATCGACTTTTTCGCCGTGTTAAGCAGCGGCAGGTGTGGCGGGCCGACCCGGCTGAATGCCGTGCCGACGGATCGCCTGTCAATGTCCTCGCTGCCGCCGCTTTCGCCCGAACAGCTCGTCAAGCCACGCCATTTCGAACTGCGCATGAGCTTGATCTTCTTTACGCTCTTTGTTCCGCTCGGGACGCATGTGCCGTATTTCCCGCTGTGGCTGCAGGCGAAGGGGTTCCATGCCGAACAGATAGCCGTGATCCTCGCCGCGCCGATGTTCCTGCGCGTGGCGACGACGCCTTTTCTTACTGCGCTGGCAGACAAAGCGAGCGACCGCGCCAATGTCTATGTTGCGCTGGTCGCCGCATCGCTGATCCTGTCCGCCGGCTACCTCCTGCCGCCGACCTACGCAACGGTACTTGCCGTGTCGCTGGCCCTGACGGTCGTCTGGACGCCGCATTCGCCGATTGCCGATTCGCTCGCCCTTTCAGGTGTTCGCCGCTTCGGCTCGAATTACGCAAGCATGCGCAAATGGGGCTCGATCTCCTATCTCTGCGCCAATCTCGCCGGCGGTTTCATCCTGTCGGCGAGCGGTGCCCAGGCTGTCCCGGTGATCATCTTCGCGGCGCTGTGTGCCGCGCTAGCCGCCGGACTGATTGCGCCGCGCCTCGGCCGTCCACGCCGCGCCTCGCCGCTTTCGGCCGCCGATATCCAGCAATCGGCACCGAAACTCCTCAACCGGTACTTCCTCTATTTTTCGACAGGCGTCGGCGTCATCACCGCCAGCCACGCATTTCTCTACGGTTTCGTGTCGATCTACTGGAAGTCGATCGGCATCAGCGATTCGGTTGTCGGGCTTCTGTGGGGGTGGGGCGTCGTCGCCGAGATATGCATGTTCGTCGTTTTCACCCGCGCTTTCGCCTCCTTCTCGGTCGTCTCGATCATGCTGATTGCCGGCATTGGCGCGATCGTGCGCTGGTTCGCCTTTCCGCTGATCTGGCCGCTTGGGCTTGGCGTTGGCGGGTTTTTCGCGATCCAGACGCTGCACGCGGTTTCGGTGGCGCTGGTGCTGATCGGCCTGCAAAAGATGATCGGTGAGACGGTCGCGGAAGAACGCACCGGGGCGGCGCAAGGCATCGCCTACTTCTCCAATGGCTTCTTCATGGCGGCGGCGACGCTGATTTCCGGTCCTCTTTACGACCGCTTCGGCGCGAATGGCTTCTTTGCGATGATCCCGATCGCCCTGACGGGCCTGGCTCTGATCGGGCTTGCCGCGCGTTCAGCCCCACAGCGCCCGCTCGGGCGGTGACACCAGCGAACCTTGGTAGACGAGACCGGGAACGCGGTCGCGGGCCAGCAGCAGCGGACCGTCGAGATCGACGAAATCGGCATCCTGCGCCAACAGCACGGCCGGCGCCATCGCAAGCGATGTGCCGACCATACAACCGACCATGACACCAAGACCCAGTTCCCGGGCGCGGTCGCGAAGCACGAGTGCAGCGGTCAGGCCACCCGATTTGTCGAGCTTGATGTTGACGGCGTCGTAAAGGCCGACAAGCGCTTCAAGGTCCTTCGCCTCGTGCACGCTTTCGTCGGCACAGATCGGTACCGGATGCGCGATGTGGCGAAGAATACTGTCATGTCCCGCCGGCAGCGGCTGTTCGATCAAGGCGATACCGTGCTCGGCGGCAAAGGCGAGGTTTGCGACGATATTGTCGTCATTCCAGCCCTCATTGGCGTCGAGAATGATTCGGCTGTCGGGTGCTGCCGCCGTCACTGCGCGGATGCGCGCGATGTCGTTGTCGCGGCCGATCTTGACCTTGAGTAGCGGGCGCTGGGCGTTGGCGCGGGCCTGCGCCGCCATCGCCTCCGGCTCGGCGAGCGACAATGTATACGCCGTCTCAAGCGGTCGTAACGGAACGGTTCGTATCGTATGCGCCACCGGTGTTCCGCTGATCTTCGCTTCCAGGTCCCAGAGCGCGCAATCGATGGCGTTGCGTGCCGCGCCGGCAGGCATGGCATCGAGCAGGGCGATGCGGCTGATACCGCGCGCGATCTCGCTGCGCATCGCCTCGATCGCGTCGCGCACACCCTCCATGGTCTCGCCATAGCGCTTGTAAGGGACGCATTCGCCGCGTCCTGTACGGCCGTTTTCGGTGATGGCGCAGGAAATCACCTCCGCTTCGGCCTTCGAGCCGCGCGAAATGGTAAAGGTCCCGGCTATCGGAAAGCGCTCGGCCTCGACCGAAATGACACGCGCCATATTTTTCTGCTCCGGCTGTGCAACAAGGGGGATATCGGCAAATCGACAGGTCGGCCCCGTCAGGCTAAACAGGACGCCATGTTGACCATCCGCAAACGCGACGCAAGCGGCCCTGCCAAGGAGCCCGACCACCAGCCGCGCATCGCGATCGGCGAGGAGGGCGACGTTCTCGGCTGCGCTTTCTCGGGAACCTGGACGACACGTACCGTGGCGCTGGTCGATGCCGAGATGCGCAAGATCGAGAAGCGCGGCGGCTTCAAGACGCTGGCGCTCGACCTTTCACAAATCGAGAAGATGGACACTGCCGGGGCGTGGCTGATCGACCGCCTGGTCAGCAGCTTCGAAAAAAAGGGCGTCGAGATCACGATGCAGGGGCAGAGCGAGATCGCCTCGATCCTGCTTGGCGCCGTCGGGGACGCCGTTCGTCGCGAGCCCGAATCAGGTCCGGCAAAGCCGCCCAACTTCATCATTCGCGGGCTCGAGGCGGTAGGTCGGCGCGTTTATGAGATGCGCGACGATTTCCTGGCCGCAATGAATATCCTCGGCGCCACGATACGCGGCTCTCAGATGAAGCTTGGCCGCGGCCATGCCGTCAACATGGCGGCGATCTTCAACCAGATCGATCGCATGGGTGTCGGCGCTATACCGGTAGTCGTGCTGATGTCGGCCATCGTCGGTGCGATCGTCGCCCAGCAAGGCGCCTATCAGCTCAGTTATTTCGGCGCCGACATCTTCGTCGTCGACCTGGTCGGCGTGCTGATCCTGCGCGAGCTCGGCGTTTTGATGACGGCGATCATGATCGCCGGCCGCTCCGGTAGCGCGATCACCGCCGAGATCGGCTCGATGAAGATGCGCGAGGAGGTCGATGCGCTGAAGGTGATCGGCCTTAATCCAATCGGCGTGCTGGTGTTTCCGCGGCTCGTCGCGCTGGTCGTCGCGTTGCCTTGCCTGACGATCATCGCCAACTTTGCCGCACTGGGCGGCGGCATTTTGGCTGCATGGCTCTACTCCGATATTGCACCGGCAGCGTTCATCGACCGGCTGCGTGTCGCAATCGACCTCAGCACCATCTTTGCCGGCCTGATCAAGGCGCCGTTCATGGCCATGATCATCGGCATAATTGCCTCGGTCGAGGGCATGAAGGTTGGCGGCAGCGCCGAATCGCTTGGCCAGCATGTGACCGCCTCCGTGGTGAAGTCGATCTTCGTGGTCATTATCCTCGACGGGCTTTTCGCCATGTTCTATGCAGCGATCGAGTTCTGAGATGGCGCTGCCGGGCACAAACACGACCAAGGTGGCGGCGAAAGCCAAAGAAGACGAGATCGTGCTGTCGGCGCACGACGTCACGGTGTCGTTCGCCGATCAGGTCGTTCTGGACAAACTGTCGCTCGATATCTGGCGCGGGGAGATTCTCGGCTTCGTCGGTGCCTCCGGTGCCGGCAAATCTGTTCTCTTGCGCACCATCCTTGGCTTGACGCGCAAGCAATCGGGAACAATCAAACTGTTCGGCGTCGACGTCGAGAAGGCAACCGAAAGGGAGCGCCTTCGCATCGACATGCGGCTTGGCGTGCTGTTCCAGCATGGCGCCCTTTTTTCGGCGCTGACGGTCCTCGAAAACGTTCAGGTGCCGATGCGCGAATATCTCGATTTGCCGAAGAAGCTGATGGACGAACTTGCCATGCTCAAGGTCGAGCTGGTCGGATTGCCGCCGGATGCGGCGCAGAAATTCCCCTCCGAGCTCTCGGGCGGCATGATCAAGCGTGCTGCGCTGGCGCGCGCCCTGGCACTCGACCCGGACATCGTTTTTCTCGACGAACCGACGTCCGGGCTCGATCCGATCAGCGCGGCTGAGTTCGACGAATTGGTCGTCAAGCTGCGCGATACGATGGATTTGACCGTGTATATGGTCACGCACGATCTCGACACGCTGTTTACGGCGTGCGACCGCGTGGCGGTGCTTGGCAAAAAGAAAGTGCTGGTCGAGGGCACGATCGACGACATGCTCAGGAGCGAGGAACCCTGGGTAAAATCCTATTTCCGCGGAAAACGCGCCCGGCAACTTGATCTTGCGGCGCGCGCATAGCCATAAGTGAGCAATGGAAACCAGGGCCAACTACGTCATTGTCGGCATTTTCACGCTGGCCGCGATCCTCGCGGCTTTCGCTTTCGTCTATTGGACGGCGGCAATCGGCGAAAAGGGTGAGACGACGGTGCTGCGCGTGCGCATTCCAGGCTCCGCTTCGGGGCTCGGCCGTGGCAGTTTCGTGCTGTTCAATGGCGTCAAAGTCGGCGACGTGCGCCGTGTCTATATCGACGTCGACAATCCGACCGCTGCTATCGCCGACACCGAAATAGACCGGAATACACCTATCACCAAGTCGACGCAGGCCGATATCGGGCTTGCCGGCCTCACCGGCCAGGCCAACATCGAGCTCAAGGGCGCCGACCCCAAGGAGCCAAAACTTCTCGACGAGGCTGAAAAGGAAGGCCGTGTCGCCGAGATCGTCGCCAATCCGTCGGCGGTCACCAACCTGCTGCAGACGGCGCAGAACATCTTCACCCGCGCCGACAAGGTCCTTTCGGAGCTCGAAGGCTTCACCAAGGATGTTCGCGGGCCGCTGACGCAAACCGTCAACAATGTCCAGACCTTCTCCGATGCACTGGCCAGGAATGCGGACGGCGTCGACAAGTTCCTGGCCAGCGTCAGCTCGCTGGCGGACGAACTGAAGGGTGTTTCGGGCAAGCTCGACGGCACCCTGAAGGCGGCGGAAGGGCTACTCAACGCCGTCGACAAGGACCAGATCAAGAGCATCGTCGCCAATGTCGACACAGTCACTTCCAACCTCAAGGAAACCAGCAAGCAGTTCGACACGGTCATCAAGAACGTGGACACCGCGGTCGGCTCGATCAACGACTTCGCCCAGAAGACGCAAGGCACGCTGGCCAAGGTCGACGGCGTTCTCGACGGCATCGATCCGGCTGAGGTTCGCACCGCGCTTGCCAATATCCAAAAGGCCAGCGAAAACGCCAACGAGGCTGCCGCCGACATCGCCAAGGTGACCAACAAGTTCGCCAGCCGAGCCGACGACATCGATGAAACCATCAAAGACGCGCACCAGCTCGCAGGACGCCTCAACGATGCCTCGGTGCGAGTCGACGGTATCCTTGCCAAGGTCGACAAACTGCTCGGCTCCGGTCAGGCCGACGGCGTCATGGCCGATGCCAGGGCGACGCTCAAATCGTTCAAGCAGGTCGCCGACACGCTGAACGCCCGCCTCGGCACCATCACCGACAATCTGGCGCGGTTCTCGGGACAGGGGCTGCAAAACGTCGAATCGCTGGTCCAGGACAGCCGTCGTTCGATCAACCGCATCGAAGAGGCGGTGACCGACCTCAGCCGCAATCCACAGCGGATCCTGTCCGGCGGCGAGGGTGAGGTCCGGCAGTTCGACGGCAGGGTGCGCCGTTGACTTCGGCCTGCGCCCACCGCAAGAACATAGCTTGCGGATGCGCGTTGTTTCCACGATCCGGGGGGGATCGCGTTTGAAGTCGATCAGTTCAGGCAGCGTCAGATCGAGTGGGTTCAAGGCCGGAGCGGCACTGCTGGCGCTTTCGCTCGCCGGCTGCGCGGCGCTGGGCGGCAAGCCGGCGCCGCTGGATACGTTCGAGCTTTCGGCGCCGTCGCTGGAAGCGCGTGCCCACAGCCGCCGCCAGATCCTCATCGCCCAGCCATCGGCGCTCAAGGCGCTGGACAGCCAGAACATCGTCATCAAGCCATCGCCGCGATCGATCCAGTATCTCAAGGGCGCGCAATGGGCCGACCGGCTGCCGATGATCGTACAGGCGCGGCTGGCAGAGACGTTCCAGCGCTCGGGCAGCTTCACCGGCGTCGGCAAGCCAGGCGAGGGGCTGGCGATCGACTATCAGGTGATCGTTGAGATCCGCTCGTTTGAGGTGCGTGTCGATGGCGGCGAACATGCCGAGGTCGAGCTGTTCGTGCGCCTATTGAATGACCGCAACGGTGAAGTGCGCGCTTCGAAGACGTTTAGCGCCATCGCGCCCGTTTCGGGCAATGGCAACCAGGCCTATGTCGGCGCGCTCGATGCCGCGTTCGGCGATGCGGCCGGGCAAATCGTCCGCTGGACGGACACCGTGATCTGAACCGGGCTAGCTGCTGTGAGGCGGCTGGAGACCGAAGCAGCTCACGGAGCGTATTCGACAAGCGTATGATCTTCGCCCGCGAGTTCATCGTTGATGATTGAGGCTATGGTTTCCCAATCACCTCCAGCCAGCCCTGCGCCAATTTTCGGGTAGCCGATTCTTTTGCCCGCGAATTTACCTTTGACGGCCTGCATGACTTTTCGAATTGCCTGGTAGTCGGCTTTCACGCCTTTGCCCTGCCAATGGAACTGAGTGTAGCCGTTGACAACATGGAAAATGCGGCTGCCTCGCTTGATTTCGGCAACGGATATGCTTCCCAGCTTGGCTGGGTCACCCTTCAATGTCGCGCAATCCGCAGCATATGCTTCGGGAAAACGCTGCTTTATGGAAAGAGCAATTCCTTTGCCCATCTGGCACTGGCAGTTGCATCCATGCACAATGACATCGAACGTTCCGTCGAGCGCAAGCTGAAGCAGATCACCGCGAATTGTCTGCATTGCCACGAGATACCGGCCTCTGCTCTGGGCGCAAACATCCGACCAAATCAGGAGATTTGCGGACTATCTTTTTCAGTATCGGGTCTAAGCAGAAAGGGCAGAGTGCACTTTCTGTTTTCCTGTCCCGCCGCTTAGTGCAGACGGCCGCTGGCATGGGCAAGCATGGTGTAGACCTTGCCGGTGTCCGACGTCAGGTAGGTCTGCGCCATGATGTTGTCGCGGTCGTTGCGCGACACGTCCTTGAGCAGCTTTTCGAAATCGTCGCAGTAACGATCGACAGCAGCGCGGAACTCCGCCTCTGACTGATATTTGCGGCGGATCTCGTCGAACGTCTGCTGGCCCTTCAGCGTGTAAAGTCGGCGCGTGAAGACGTCGCGCTCGCCGCGCCGGTAGCGGTTCCACAACTCGATCGAGGCGTCGTGATCGATGGCGCGTGCGATATCGACCGAGAGCGAGTTCAGCGATTCCACGACATGAAGCGGCGAACGCGCAGCGGGAGCCGGGCGCGGCGCTTCGGCAGGCGCTGCCGGCTTGGCGTCGTCTTCGCGCGATGCACCGGTCAGGAGGTCGCGCACCCAACCGCCCTGCGGCGTGCGGCCGTTGGGGTCGCGCTGGCGCGGCGCTTGGTCTGCCGGACGTTCGAGGTCGAGCGTGCCGCGCAGCGCCGTCTCGCCCGAAGGCGCCTGCGGTGCACGGCGCTGTTCGGGAGCCGGAGCCGGGCGACGTGGCGGTTCGGCGGGGCGTGCGGCAGGCGCTTGCGGCGCCGGACGCAGGTTGCGCTGTTCCGAACTGTCGGCGCTGCGGCCAGATTTCGCAACGATTTCAGAAAGTTCCTTCAGCGCGTTGATCTGCTCTGAAACGGCACGGCGGATAGCCGTGGTTGATTCCTTTGCCTCTTCCGGCATCTCGATGACGCCTTTCTTAAGCTCGGCCCGGGTGAGGTCGAGCTCGCTCTTGATCGAGCCGGCGGTACGCCGCATCTCCTCGGTCGCATCGGCAAAGCGCTTGGTTGCCGAATCGACCACTTCGGAAATCGCGGTACGGATCTTGTCGGCGGATTCCAGCGTCTTGCCCTCGGCGTTCTGCAGCGTCTGGCCGACCAAATTCTCGAACGAGCGCATGACCCTTTCGAGATCTTCCGACTTCTTGACAAGGCCGACGGCGAGGTCCTCCAGCGACGATTGCCTTTCGAGCGTGTGCTCAAGATTGCTCTGGGCCGAGCTCAACAGGTCCGAGGCACTGGAAAGCAACCGGCTGTGCTCGTCGAACTTGGTGGCGATTGAAGCAACCTCGCGTAAGGTCGACGACGACAGCTCGGTGAGCCGCGTCGTGTTCGAATCGACCAGACGCGCCGAACTGGCGAAGGTCTGCGCGGTCTTTTCCGTGGTCGCCGCGAAGCTTTGCGTGCTCCCGGTCAGGCGTTCGTCGACCTGGCCGAGATTGGTCGCCGCCTGCTCGATCAATTGACCGAGCTGCGAGCTGGAGGTGGTCATGCGGCCGATGAGGTCGGCAACGCTGTCGGCAAGCGTCGAGCGCGCGCCTTCGACGGCCGACAGGGTTTCGGCCGTGCGGCTGGCGATGGCGTCGACGAGGGCGGCGTTTTGATTGCGCAGCTTCTCGGTCGCACGTTCGGTGACCTCTTCCATGCTCTTTTGCAGCTCGGAGCCGCCCTGGGCGAAGCGCTCGACCAGAGGCCGCGCCGTCTCGTCCAGGATTTTCGATATTTCTGCCGAACGGGCCGCAAGCATCGTGCTGAGCTCGCGAGTATTGGCACCGATGGTCTTTGCAGCGTCATTGGTGCTCTGACCGATATGCTGGCCGACCGCGGTGAAGGTTTCGGCGATGGTGTTGGCACGCGAGACCAGTTGCGCTTCGGCACCCGAGACTTGTTCGTTGAGCTTTTGGCCCATTGTCTCGGCGGAGTAAGCGAGGCGGTTCTCGACGCTGGCGACCTGCTCCTCGACGCGGGCCGCAGTGGCGGCAGCACTCGATGCCAGGCGTTCGTCGGCACCGGCAAGCAGTTGCTCGATTTCACGGGCGTGGACTGCGAGTTCCTGGCCAGTCTGCCTGGCGCGTTCGGCAACCCGCTGCTCGGTGCTGGTGAAGGCACCGACAATGGTGTCGGCATGTTCGCCGATTGCGGTGCTGCTGTCAGCGATACGGGACACCAGGCGATGATCGGCCTCCTCGAAGATGCGGCCGATCTCGGACGCACGGGCCGAAAGTGCTTCGGAGCCCTCGGCAATGCGCGAAATAAGTTGCTGGTCGGCGGCATCGAAAATGCGGCCGAGATCCGACGCACGTGCCGCGAGCGCTTCGGCGGATTCGCCGATGCGCACGCCCAGCCGCTCGTCGGCTGTTTCGAAATTGCGCAGGATGTCGCCGGCACGCGCCGCCAGCGACTGGGCCGTTTCGATGGCGCGAGAGACCAGCCTGTGGTCCGCCGCGTCGAAGGTGCCGGCAATCTCACTTGCTCTGGCTGCCAGCTGATCGGCCGTTTCCTGGGCACGCGCGAGCAAGCTGTTCGACGTGTCGTCGACGCGGGCAATCAGTGCGCTCGACGTATCCTCGGCGCGGGCGGCGAGGCGACGATCCGCCTCTTCAAAGGTGCGGGCGATGTCCTCCGCCCTGGCGAGCAGGGCGGCCGAGGTCTGCTCGGCGCGCTCGGCGATCTTGCGGTCGGCATCGCTGAACGCCGCGCCCGCCTGCTCATGCAGCGCGCTGGTAACTTCCATGACCTTCTCGCGCAGCGCGCCGGCGACGAAGACCGCGCTTCTTTCGAGCACACTGCGCACATTGTCGACACCCGTCGACAGCGCCCGCTCCATTGTGCTGGCGCGCTCTTCAATGATGCCTGTCTGCCGGCTGAACGCCTGCTCGATCTTTTCTACGTCCGCAGCGATCGCATCAGAGATGTCGGTGCTCCTGGCGGCGATCTGATCGATATGGCCGGACAGCGAACGGTCGACATCCTTGCGCGTCTCGGCGAGCCTGGAGAGATCGTCCTGCAATGCGCGGGTCAGCATGTCGCGGCCCTCGCTCAGCTTGCCGACATGACCGGCGACAATCTCGTCGACCTCGCTGCGGCTCATTGCAAGCCTCTCCAGGTCGGCTTCCAACGCGCGCCTGAGGATGTCGCGGCCTTCCGCCAGTTTCTCGACCTGGCCGGCGACCAGCCCATCGATGCTCGAGCGGCTTTCGGCCAGCTTGGCGAGATCGTCCTCGAGCGCCTTCGACAGGGTCGAGCGGTCCTGGACGAGCTTCTCTGCGTGGGTTGCGACAAGGCTGTTGACGTTGCCGAGATCGGCTTCCAGCGCACGCGAAAACTGCGCGCGATTATCGGTCAATAGCTGCGACTGATCGGCGATGGCGCCCCTGATCGTGTTGAGATCGGCCTCCAAGGCGCGCTTGAGGATATCGCGGCCTTCGGCCAGTTTCTCGACCTGGCCGGAAACCAGTCCGTCGATGCTCGAGCGGCTTTCGGCCAGCTTGGCAAGATCGTCTTCCAAGGCGCGCTTGAGGATGTCGCGACCCTCAGCCAGCTTCTCGACCTGGCCGGCGACCAGCCCGTCGATGCTCGAACGGCTCTCTGCCAGCCTGGCAAGATCGTCCTCGAGCGCTTTCGACAGGGCCGAACGGTCTTCGGCAAGCTTGTTCATATGTTCGGAGACGACGCCCCGCACGGTCTCGAGATCGGTCTCCAGTGCCCGCGACAGCTGACCACGGTCTTCCGCCAGCTTTTCGGACTGGCTGGCGATGACGCCCTTGACGGTGCTCAGATCGGCTTCGAGCGCACGCTTGAGGATGTCGCGGCCCTCTGCCAGCTTTTCGACCTGGCCGGCAACCATCACATCGATGCTCGAGCGGCTTTCGGCCAACTTGGCGAGATCGTCTTCGAGCGCCTTCGAAAGGGTCGAACGGTCTTCGGCGAGCTTGTTCATGTGATCGGAGACAACGCCCCGCACGGCCTGCAGGTCGCTCTCCAGTGCCCGCGACAACTGGCCACGGTCTTCCGCCAGCTTTTCGGACTGGCCGGCGATGACGCCCTTGATAGCGTTCAGGTCCGATTCCAGCGCGCGCTTGAGGATGTCGCGGCCTTCGGCCAGCTTCTCGACCTGGCCGGCAACCAGCCCGTCGATGCTCGACCGACTTTCGGCCAGCTTGGCAAGATCGTCTTCAAGCGTCTTCGAAAGCAGGCTGCGATCATCGGCGAGCCTGCCCGAATGATCGGCGATCAGGCTCCTGATGTCGGACAGGTCGTTATCGAGTGACTGGGAAAGCCCGCTGCGGTCTTGCGCCAATTTCGCCGAATGGGCCTCGATGAGGCCATTGATGCCGGCAATGTCGGCTTCCAGCGCACTGGCGAGTATGGCGCGGCCCTCGGCGATCTTTTCGACCTGACCGGCGACGAGGCCGTCGATGCTGGCGCGACTCTCTGCCAGTTTGCCGAGGTCGGCCTCGAGCGCGCGCGAAAGGATGCTGCGGCCCTCGGCGAGCTTGCCGACATGCCCGGCAACCATTTCATCAATTATCGTGCGGGCTTGCACGAGTTTTCCAGAGTCTTCGTTCAAGGCCTGGGCAAGCCTGTTGCGACCCTCTTCAAGGCTTTCGAGATGGCTGCCCAGCGAAGCGTCGATCGCTGCGCGCGATTCATTGACCTTGCGCAGATCCTCTTCAAGGGCGCGCGAGATCAGGCCGCGGCCTTCGGCTAGCTTCTGCACCTGGTTAGCCACCGCTGCGTCGATTTCGGCGCGACCTTCGGCGAACTTCGCCAGATCGGCCTGCATTGCCGCCGCCATCCGGTCGCGGCTTTCGGAAAGCTTGCGGCTGTGGTTCTCGACGGCTTCCTCGATGCCGGCGCGAGCATCGGCAAGCCGCTCGATGTCCGTATCGAACGAACGCGATACGACATGGCGCGCCGCTTCCATGCGCCCGGCGAAATCGCCGGCGCGGGCTTCAAGCATGGTCGAGGTCGATGAAATGATATCGGCCATGTCGGCGCCGATCTGGGTCTTGCCCTGATCGATCATCGCCGACAGCGTCTCCTTGCTATCCTGGAAGGTGTGGGCGATTTCGCGCGCGCGCTCGACCAGCGTCTCGTTGATCTGGCGTGCGCGAGCCTCCAGCGCGGCGTTGAGCTTCTGCGTGCCGGTGTCGAGCGCCTCGGCGCGGGTCTGGAACTCGCTGATCAGCGCCTGGCCACGTTCAGCAAGCGTCCGTTCGATGCCGTTGAGACTGGCTTCGAATTCCGAATTGAGTGTGCGAGCGGCACCGCCGAGCAGCGACACCATGCCGCTCGTGCGGTCGTCGAGCAGGTCGGTCAGTGACCGCGTCAGGCCGTCGGTGGTGTCCGTCAGCTTGGCGATCCGGGTGTCGAGCAGGCTGGCGAAGGCCTCGCCCGACGTCGACAGCCGATCGGTGATCGATTCGAGCCGGCCTTCCACCGAATCGAAGATCGACATCGAGCTTCCGTTGATCCTGTCGATCAGCGTGTCGCCGGATTCGTTGATCGTCATCGACAGCTTGGTCGAGGCGTTGAGAATGCTGTCGCGAATGATATCGCTGGCGGCGTTGATCTCGTCTTTCAGTGTCTCGTGGGCGCCGGTGATCGAGGCGCGCACGCGCTCGGCATGGGTGACGACCGCTTCGCGCTCGCTGCCCAGCCCGTCGACCAGCGAGCGGATGCGGGACTCGTTCTCTGAATAGGAGCGCTCGATCTGGTTCACCTCGCTGTGGACCAGCGTTTCGAGCTCGACGGCACGCGCAAGCGTGCGTTCGATGCCTTCGCCCATGGCTGCCACCTCGCGGCGAACCGCTTGGCCGATCATCATGACGCGATCCTGGGCAAGATTTTCCGGCTCGGCCAGACGGAAGGCCACCTCGGTCATCGACTGCGCGGCAAGGCGCATCTCCTGAGCGCGGCGAATCATCACTGCGAATGCCCAGAACAGGATGACGGGCACTATTGCCGCGACCGCCAGGCCGATCAGCTCCGGACGGGCGAAAAACTGATCGAAGGTGCGGATGTTCCAGATGCCAGGTCCGAACAACAGGTTCGCAAGGCCGCCAGCGCCGGCGATCCAGGCCAGCGAAACGAAAGCCACGACCCAGTAGATCGTGTTCGAGGCGCGGCGATTGAGGGTGTGCAGGAGCGTCTTATAGTCTTTTTGACGATCGTCGTTGGCCGGCGAGAAAGCTGCCGGCTGGGAGCCATTGCGCGTTGCGACAGGACGCAACTCAGCCGGCTTGGCCTTTGGCGCGGGATTTGCGATCTGGCTTTGATTGGCGGCAGGTGCCGCGTTCTGGGTCTGGTCCGGGGCAGGCGCTTCGTTCTGGCTGCGACCTTCGCGCGCCAGTTCGTCGGCGGCTTGCGATATTTGTGCTTCGAGATCTTCCATGGATGCAGCCATGTCGAAGTCGCCGCCGGCATCGCCGCTCAGATCGATATCAAGTGCCTTTTCAAGTTCCCTGGCTACGTCGCTGTCGAGCGTTCTTGTCGTCGTTGGTTTCTTCGCCATGCCTTCGCTACCCTGTACAAGCTGCCGCGGGACTTATGGTTGTGCTTATTGATTCTGCCTAGCGTGTCCCGCGCAGGAGGCTGAAAATGGACCTGTCGTATCGTAATGACACAGCCGGGTAAAGAAAACATGCATTCCGCCCGATACGTAAAACTTTAAATATAAGGTTAACACAGCCGTGATTCCGGCGCCGTTATCGCGACATTTTTCCGGGCCAATCATTAACCCGTTGTCCACCGGATACGCCTAGTTTTTGCGGCGGTCGAAGAACGGAGTCTCAAAGTGATACGTGGCGAAAACGGCATTGCCTTCTCGATGCCCGGCGGCGACGTGTCGGGGACAGCCGGCGCACGGCCGATCGACCTGGCGCATCTTGCACGCCAGACGATGGGCGATCGGAGCCTCGAGCAGGAGGTGCTGGCTCTGTTCGTGCAGCAGGCGCTGTCGGTGCGCGACAAGATCGTCGATGCGGATGTCAGGCAGCGGCTGCTATTGGCACACGGGCTCAAAGGCTCGGCGCGCGGGGTCGGCGCCTTCGCCATTGCCGATTGCGCCAGCGCGATCGAATGCCGGCCCGAAGACGCCAGCACGCTGAAGCGGCTTGGCTCGCTGATCGAAGAAGTGCGCGACTTCGTCGCCGCCATCAGCCGATAGCGCTTATTCCCAAAACGCCACACAGCGGCGCTTTGGCGCCGTAGTTGACTTGTCCGGCAGAGTGATTATGTCGGCTCAGACTCCCTTCAGGTGACAAATGACCAAACTGACCTTCATCGCCCATGACGGCACGCATTTTGACGTGGATGCCGAAAACGGCTCGACCGTTATGGAAAATGCGATCCGCAATGCGGTGCCGGGAATAGAAGCGGAATGCGGCGGCGCCTGCGCCTGCGCGACCTGCCATGTTTATGTCGACGAAGCCTGGACGGCGGAGGTCGGCGAGCCGGAAGCCATGGAAGAGGACATGCTGGATTTCGCCTACGAGGTCCAGCCGAACTCGCGGCTGTCATGCCAGATCAAGGTGCGCGACGCCCTCGAGGGGCTGGTCGTGCGCGTGCCGGCCCGCCAGGGGTGAAGCCGATTTTTGCGGCTGCCGCTTGGCAGCGGACCAATGGTCATGCAGTGTCGCGCCGTTTTCCCATAAAGGCGCATGCTTCATGACCGCTATCACCAAGACGGACGTACTCATTGTCGGGGCAGGGCCTGTCGGCCTGTTTGCCGTATTCGAGCTCGGCCTCTTCGACATGAAGTGCCATCTGATCGACATACTCGACCGGCCCGGCGGGCAGTGTGCCGAACTCTACCCGGAAAAGCCGATCTACGACATTCCGGGCTGGCCCTCGATCTCGGCACAAGGTCTGGTCGACAAGCTGCTTGAGCAGATCGCGCCGTTCAAGCCCGAATTCACCTATAACCGCATGGTTTCGGGCCTGGAAAGGCTGGACGACGGCAGCTTCCGCGTCACCACCGACGAAAACGAGGTGTTCGAAGCCAAAATTGTGGTGATCGCCGCCGGCGGCGGCTCTTTCCAGCCGAAGCGGCCGCCGATCCCAGGCATCGAACCTTATGAAGGCAAGAGCGTGTTCTACTCGGTGCGCCGGATGGAGGACTTTCGCGGCCATGACCTCGTCATCGTCGGCGGCGGCGATTCGGCGCTCGACTGGACGCTGAATCTGCAGCCGGTGGCGAAGAGCGTCACACTGGTGCACCGGCGGCCCGAATTCCGTGCAGCGCCCGACAGCGTCAACAAGATGTATGCCATGCAGGAGATGAAGCAGCTGGAATTCCAGGTCGGACAGGTGACTGGCCTGACCGGCGCCGACGGCCGGCTCGCCTCCGCCACCATCAAGGGGCCGGAGGGCGATATCGAAGTGCCGTGTACGCGGATGCTGCCGTTCTTCGGCCTGACGATGAAGCTCGGCCCAATCGCCGAATGGGGCCTCAACCTTCACGAGAACCTGATCCCGGTCGACACCGAAAAATTCCAGACGTCGGTGCCCGGCATCTTCGCCGTCGGCGACATCAACTGGTACCCCGGCAAGCTGAAGCTGATCCTGTCGGGCTTCCACGAGGTCGCCTTGATGGCGCAAGCGGCCAAGCGCATCGTCAGCCCCGGCGAGCGCATCGTTTTTCAGTATACGACCTCGTCAACCAGTCTGCAGAAGAAGCTCGGCGTGGTCGACTGAACCTCGCCATATTTTCGTCGGGCCGGTCTACTCCGCCAAGGCTGGAGCCACAGCCTCGGCATGGCCGCGAAGCGTTTTCTCCGGCATCAGCCAGAGCGTGATGAGCGACAACAGCAAGATCGCGGCCGCGGCAAGAAAGATCATCACGAACGGCATGGCCGAGGCGATATGGCCGGCCGGCTGCGTGCCTTCGCTGGCCAGCGGCAGGCCGTAACCAAGGGCGACGGCACCAAGCATGGCGACGCCGAGCGCACTGCCCAGCGAGCGCAGGAAGGTGAGAACGCCGGTCGCCACGCCAAGGTGCATGCGATCGACGGCGTTCTGGACCGAGACGGTGGCAACCGGAAAGGTCGTGCCTGTGCCCAGGCCTACGCAGGTCGTCAACACCTCGACGAGCAACAGTGAGGCATGCCCGGCGACCAGGCTGAGCACGCCGAGGCACAGGATCGAGAAAACAGTTCCGATCATGGCAATGCGCTTATAGTGGAAAAAGCGCGGGATCATTCGCGCGCTGAAGGTCGCACCGGCCACCGTGCCGAGCATCAGCCCAAGCAATGCGGTGCCCGATTGACTGACCGACAGGCCGACGACCGATTGCAGGTAGACCGGCAGATAGACCGACAAGCCGACATTGGCGGCCTGCAGCAGGAACATCGACAATGTGCCAGCGAGAACGATCGGATTGCCGAGCACTTCGAGCGAGATCAGCGGTTCGGCCGCGCGCATGAGCCGTAGCGCGAACGCGCTCCAGAACACCGCCGAGCAGGCGAGCAGTCCAAGGATTTCAGGCGACAGCCACGGATACTCGCTGCCGCCCCAGTTCAAGGCAAGCAGCAGCAGCGAGGTGGCCGCGACCAGAAGCAGCGCGGCGAGGCCGTCGATGCGGTGATGTTTTGCGGCGATCGGCAGCTTCTTGAGCGGGTTGTTGATGATCGCCATGGCCAGCAGGCCGAGCGGAATGTTGATCCAGAAGATCAGCGACCAATGCAAATGTTCGGCGAAGGTGCCGCCGAGCAGCGGCCCGGCGATGCTGGCGACGGCCCATGTGCCCGAGATCCAGGCGGCGTATCGGGCCCGCTCGCGCGGCGGCACGAGGTCGCCGATCACGGTCTGCGTCAGGGCGAACAGGCCACCGCCACCAGCGCCCTGGATCGCCCGGCCGACAACCAGGACCAGCATGTTGGGGGCCGTGGCGCTGACCAGCGAGCCGGCGAGAAAGATCAGGATTGCAGCATAGACGGTCGGCCGGCGACCATAAATATCGGAGATCTTGCCGTAGAGCGGCGCCACGGCGGTCGCGGTCAGAAGATAGCCGGTCACGATCCATGGCAGATATTCGGCATGCCCGAGCAGACGTGCCATCGTCGGCATCGCCGGCGCGACGATGGTCTGGTCGAGCGCCGCCAGCAACATCGACAAAAGCACGCCGCCGATGATGGCGTTTTTCTCGGTTTCGGTCAGCGGCGCGCTGGTTTCCACCATCGTTTGCTTGTCGACAGCCTGGTCCATATCCGTTCATCCATTATGCCTGCGTGCACGTCCGCGACGGGCTGGGAAGCATCTAGTACGCCGATTGGCGTTGCCGGAGGCTGATCCCTGCGAACCTGGCATATGTCGTTCGCTATAGGCCGATTTCGACAGCGGCTCGAAAGTTTTCCGAATCTGGCACTATGTTTCGGCAAAATTGGCTTTGTCCGACGACGCGGAGTTCAGCCGGGAGCGAGCCGGCCGTTCTCAATGCGCTCGATGCGATAGTGCAAAAGCCGCAGGATGCGGCTTTGGAAATTGGCGCTTTCGACACGATCGAAGCGCATCTGGTCATGGTCGTGTTTGGCAAGCATGGCCGCAGTGATTTTTGCGGCCTCGGCCTTTGCCAGTTCGCAGGTCTTTTCCGGGTAGCTCGCCTTCAAGGCGTCTTCTAGTTCGCGGCCGTGGTTCTTGGCAATCTCGACGTGGCGTTCCTCATGGCGCTTGATGTCGGCGGACAACGTATCCCAGAACAGCCTGACGCCGGCATCGGCTTTGCGCGGGCGGCGCCACTCAGGAAGGATGACCTTGACCTTGACGGTGACGACAGCGTCGGCAATCCAGCACGAGCCCGGCTTTTGCGCATAGCTGACGCGGGTGGTGAACGCCATCTGGGTAGCTCCCGGATGCCGCGACCCGGTGCTTTTCACCTGAGGCCCGAGTTTCGACAGCTGGGTCTCGATGTCGTCGAGCGTCCTGCCGCCGATCGGGAAATAACTATATGTCTTGACGAGCGTTGCAGCGCCGGCCGGGAATGCGGTCAGGGCGAGCACCAGGGCGCAAAGGAGGGATCGTTTCATCGTGTTGCCTCTTTGCCCACCTTGCTTTACCGCCGTCCTCGGCGCAACGGAATTGATCCCCCGCCACGCCGCGGGATCGAACATGGTTGATGGGCAATGATGACAGGGCGATGGCAGTTGGCGCACGGACGCCATCTCGACCTTGGCGGCAAGGCCGTGGTCGTCGGCATCCTCAACATCACGCCGGACAGTTTTTCCGACGGCGGCCTGTTCGATGCGCCGGAAAAAGCAGTGGCCCAGGCGCGCCGCATGGTCGAGGAGGGGGCCTCTGTCATCGACATCGGCGGAGAATCGACACGTCCCGGGGCGTCTGCGGTCTCCGCAAAGGAGGAACAAACCCGCATACTGCCCGTCATCGAGGCGCTGGTGAAGGCCGGCGGAACGCTGATCTCGGTCGATACCTATCGCGAGGATACGGCCCGGCTTGCCGTCCAAGCCGGCGCGCATATCGTCAATGACGTCTGGGGCCTGCAGCGCGAGCCGGGCATTGCCCGCGTCGCGGCCGAAACCGGCGCTGGCCTTGTCGTCATGCACACGGGACGGGACCGGCAGAAACTGCCCGACGTGATTGCCGATCAGCTCTTCTTCCTCAGGAAGTCGCTGGAAATCGCGCGGCGGAGCGGTGTTGCCGACGATCATATCGTGCTCGATCCGGGCTTCGGCTTTGCCAAGGAGACGGCAGCGGAAAATCTTGACCTGATGGCACGGTTTTCCGAGCTTCATGCGCTGGGTTTTCCACTGATGGCCGGCACATCGCGAAAGCGCTTTATCGGCACCGTCACCGGCCGCGACGCAGCCGCAAGAGGCGCCGGGACCGCGGCCACCAGCGTCATCCTGAGGCTCAAAGGCGCGCATCTCTTTCGCGTCCACGATGTCGCAATCAACGTGGATGCGCTGGCCATCGCCGATGCTATGCTGGCACGTGAGATCGGGGAAAGCTGAGCCATGTATGTCATCCGCATGAAGAACTGCGCCTTCTTTGCCCGGCACGGTGTGCTGGACGAAGAAGAGACGCTCGGCCAGCGCTTTTATGTCGATGCGGCACTCTCGGTGGATCCCGGGCGGGCGCTGGTCGAGGATTCCATCGAGGACACCGTCAATTACGGCATCGCCTTTGCGGTCATCGAGAAGATCATTACCGGCGAACGGCGTTTTCTGATCGAAGCGCTGGCGCTCGAAGTGGCGAGGGCGCTGACGGCGCGGTTTCCGCAGATCAAGAAGGCCGAAATCACCGTGCGCAAACCGAACGCCCCGGTGCCGGGTGTGCTCGATCATGTCGAGGTGACCGTTGTCTGGCCAGAATAGTAATAACAACAACACCGTCTATCTCAGCCTTGGCGGCAATCTCGGTGATCCGGCGAAGTCGATGGCTGCGGCACTGGGCATTCTGGATGCCAACGAGAGAACGCGCGTCGTTGCCGTTTCGTCGCTCTACCGCACGCCGCCCTGGGGCAAGCTCGATCAGCCGGATTTCCTCAACGCGGCGGCCGAAATCTCGACCGCGCTCGCGCCACGGGCTTTGCTCGACCTTTGCCTCGACGCCGAGCGAAAACTGAAGCGGGTGCGCGAGGAGCGCTGGGGTCCACGCCTGATCGATATCGACATTCTGGTGTTCGGCGACCGCATCATCCACGAGACCGGACTGGAGGTGCCGCATCCGCGCATGCTGGAGCGCGCCTTCGTGCTGGCGCCGCTGGCAGAAATTGCGCCCGAGCTTGTGGTCGACGGCAAGAGCGTATCGGAGCGGCTGGCCGCCGTCGACACATCGGGCATTGAGCGGCTGGCGTCAGGCCGGGATTGGTGGAAAACCTGATGCTGTCGCCATCGGTGCCTGAAATCAGCCGGAGAACCCACCTCCGTCGAGGAACATTTGTTCGTCCGGTGTCGTCTCGCGGCCAAGCATCCTGTTTCGATGCGGAAAGCGGCCGAAGCGCTGGATGATGTCGCGATGCTCGATCGCATATTTCAGATAGATCGGGGCTTTGGCGGCGGTAAGCTCTACCGATTTGAGCTGATCGGTGAGGTCCTCCGAATGCTCATAGGGCAGATAGAGAAAAACGCGGAGCTCTTCGTCGAGTGCCAGGTCATGGCCGGCAGCGATCGCTTTCCCGGCGAAATGCCGCGCCAGCGGGTCCGTGGCGTACATGTGGCCGGTGGCGCGAAAGCAGTTTCGCGGAAACTGGTCGAGCAGGATCATCAGTGCCAGCGACCCTTCGGCGTGTTCGGACCAGCCGTCGCATTCGCGGCGGGCGGCGGCAAAGTGCAGCTCGAGAAACCGGGTGCGGAAGTCGGCATCAAAGGCGTCGTTCTTCTCGAACCACGCGTCCTCCCCGGCGTCGCTCCAGAATCTGGTGATGGAGACAGCGCGGTCGTCCAGTTCGTTCATCATTCGCGTCTTTCCAACGTTTAATCGGCCGGTTCGGATTTCTGCAGCACGCCGGCGGTCTCCTCGTTGAGCGCCTGGCCCACGCGCCGTGGCGTGCTGAGCGGCGTCGGGATGGGGGTGCCGATATTGCCTTTGAGGAAGCGCCGCCCGGCGCGGATGCCTTCTGCCTGTTGAAGTTCGAAACGGGCAGCATCGCGGCGGCGGACGTCCTCGACTACCTCGGCGACCTCCTCCGGATCGACGCCGAGAGCTTCCAGTGTCGAGCCGCCGAAGACAAGCGCCGATTCGAACGTCTCGCGGAGCTGATAGTCGACGCCGGCACGAATGAGCTGCAACGCCGTGCCGCGGTCGAAAGCCCGCGCCAGCACCGTCAGCAACGGAAACTCCGCCTTGATGAGCTCGGCGATGCGCACGGCGGCATCGGGCTTGTCAACGCAGATCAGCACGGCGCGTGCGCGCCCGGCTCCCGCGGCACGCAGGATGTCCAGCCGCGTGCCGTCGCCGTAATAGACCTTGAAGCCGAAATCGGCCGCCGCCTGGATCATCTCGACCTCATTGTCGATGATCGAGACGTCGATGCCGCGCAACAAAAGCGGCTGGCTGGCGATCTGGCCGAACCGGCCAAAGCCGATGATCAGCACGCTGCCGGTCAGGCCTTCGGCGACATCGACGCCTTCAAGCGACTGCTCGTCGCGCGGCGTCAGATACCGCAATGCTATGATCGCTAAGGGCGTCAGCACCATGGAAATGATGACGATGGCGGTCAGCATCGCATTGGCCTGGCTATCGATGATACCGACAGCCGCCGCTGCGGAATAGAGGACGAAGGCGAATTCGCCGCCTTGCGCCATGAAGACCGCGCGCTCGAGCGCTTCCCGGTGGCCGGTTTTGAGAATGCGGGCGACGATGTAGATGCCGATCGCCTTCATCATCATGTAGGCGACGACATAGATGGCAATGAGCTGCCAGTTGACGACGACCACATGCAGGTCGAGCGACATGCCGACGGCGAGGAAGAACAGCCCGAGCAGAATGCCGCGGAACGGTTCGATGTCGGCCTCCAGCTGATGGCGGAAGGTCGATTCCGACAAAAGCACGCCGGCCAGGAAGGCGCCCATGGCCATCGACAGGCCGGAAAGCTGCATGGCAAGCGCTGACCCGAGCACGACCAGAAGGGCGGCAGCGGTCATCACCTCGCGGGCGCGCGCATCCGCCAGGATACGGAAGAACGGATTGAGCAGATAGCGTCCTGCAAGCACCAGCCCGACGATCGCGGCAAGGCCGATGCCGACCTCCGTCAACCGATCCGACAGGCTCATATCGGCGCCGCCCGGCGCGAGGAAGGCGATCAGCGCCAGCAATGGCACGATGGCCAGGTCTTCCAAGAGCAGGACCGAGACGATGCGCTGGCCCTTGGGCGTGGCCAGGTCGCCGCGTTCTTCCAGCAATTGCATGACGATTGCCGTCGAGGTGAGTACGAAACCGGCGCCGGCGACGAAGGATTGCGCGATCGGGAAACCTCCCGCCAGGCCGACGCCGGTCAGCAGGACCGCGCAGACGCCGACCTGCAGCGCGCCAAGCCCGAAGATCTCGCGGCGCATGCCCCATAGCCGTGACGGCTGCATTTCCAGCCCGATAATGAACAGGAACATGACGACGCCGAGTTCGGCGACATGAAGAATGGCTTCCGATTCGGAAAAAATGCGCAGCCCGAACGGGCCGATCACGACGCCGGCCGTCAAATAGCCGAGGATGGAGCCAAGTCCGATGCGCCTGAAGATCGGCACCGCAACGACGCCGGCGGCGAGCAGCGCCACCACCTGGATCAGATCGCCGTTCGATGCCTCTGCCGCCATGCCTGCCGTTCCGCTCTCTTGCAACAAGCGGCCAAGATAGGGGCTTCGGGGCGGATCGAACAGTGCGAATCCGGCGCGTTGTGAAGGCGATATTGCAGGCGCACCGAACAGGATAATGGGCTCCCGCGCGTTGCTTGTTCCAGCAATCGGGCGCTAAGGACGCCCGGCTTCGGCCAGTGAAGGGCGAGCGTCGATCAAGTCGCGGCCCTTTCAGGCGGTGACAACCAAGTATCAGGGCGGCACGACAGCAGCCGAGGCCTGCAAGGCCTATGACGAGGTGATTGCCGCGATCAAGGGCTGAGCACTTATTTGCAAATCAAAAGATGGCGGCGCCGTTTGGCCGCCGCCTTTTTCACGCCGAAAGCTCAGTTCGGAGTTACAGAGCCGACCTCGACTGCATCGATCCGCTTCAGCTTCATGCCGATGACCGGGACCAGCTGCTGGTCGACGCGCACGGCAACGGTCACCGTCATTGAATTGTCGTCGGGGACAAGCGCCTGCATCACGCCGCGCAACTGATTGCGATTGATGGTGAAAACCACCTTGTGCGCATCGACGACATTGCCGCCGATAATGTCGAGGCCGGAGCCGGCGGCCCCGCCCATAAAGCTGCCCTTGTAGCCCTGCCGGCCCTTGTGTTCGATCGTTGCCGACATCTGCTGGGTGAACATGCCTACCCGACAGCCGCCGTCGAGCGACATGCCGACCTTGCCGTCAGGCGTCGAGCCGATGAAGCTGCAGGTGAATTTCGTGCCCTTGTATTTGCCGGCAACGATTTCCCCGGGGCCGACCCATTTGCCTTCGACCGACCGAAAGAACTGCTTGTCCGGTTCCGCCGCCGAGGTCTTTCCGGCAATGCCGACGGTTGCGACAAGCGCGAGTGCCACGGGCAGCCCGCTGGACAGAATAACGCTTTTCATCGACGACACCCGGCAACAAAGAGACTGGTTTGGACGCTTCCGACCATGGACAAGATTGGTTAATGCTTTGTCACCCCAAGGCAATAGTCACGTTCCGGAAGCGGATGTTTCTTTTTCTTTCTTTGCTGCAAAGGAGGTCAGCGCGGAGAGGAAATCGCCCAATCCGGGCCGCCTGACCGCGTAAAAGGGCAGGGGCCTTGCGGTTTCCATCGCTGCAATGCCGATGCGCGCAGTCATCATGCCGTTGACGACGCCTTCGCCGAGCTTGGCCGAGAGCCGGGCGGCAAGGCCGTGGCCGACGATCTGCTGGACGAAACTGTCGCCGACGGCGATCGACCCGGTGACCGCGAGATGGGCCAGAACGCTGCGCGCCAGGCGAAAAAAGCCAAGCGTGCCGGGGCGGCCGCCATAAAGCTCCGACAGCCGGCGAATCAACCGGCCGGCTTCGAACACGACATAAGCGACGTCGACCAGCGCGCGGGGGCTGACCGCGGTCACCAGGGAGACGCGCTTCGCCGCTTCGAGGATCATCACCCTGGCGCGGGCATCGAGCGGGCCGAGTATCTCGGTCTCGGCCAGCCGCACCAGATTGCCGCCATCAATGATCTCGCCGCGCAATTCGGCCAGCGAGCGCCTGCCGGCCGCGGTTTCAGGCTTGGCCGAGACAAAGACCGACAACTCGTCGACGACGGCGCGGGCGGCCTTCGGATCGTCACGGGCAATCGCATCGAGCGCCCGCTTCTGCAACTTTTCGACCTCGGCAAGGCGGGCAATCGCCATGAATTCGCGCACGAGGATGATCAGAAGCGCCAGGATGGCGATCGCGGCCATAGCGGCAGCCAGCCAGCCCAGCCACTCGGCGCGCTCGAACAGGTCGCGAATCAGCTGGTCGGTCCAGAGGCCGACGGCGAGCGAAACCAGAACGCCCAGCGCGCCGAAGAACAGGCTGCCAAGCAGCGAACGTTTTCGCGGCGCAATCGCCGGCGGCGGTTCGGCGGCGACGATATCAGGCTCGTCGAAGACGTCGATCTCCGCCGGTGTGACCACGGCAAGATCCGCCGTCACGGTACGCGGCTTTCGCGCCGGCGCGGCCCCGGACGCAGTATGGTGAGCCGTCGAATCTTCCTTCTGCTGGGGCTCCGGCTCGATGCGAAAGGCCGCCGGTCTGCGGGGCGCACTCATGCGAGATGATCTCCGATCAGGAACTGCAGCGCGCGGTCGAGCCTGATATGCGGCAGCGACAGCGTGACGCCCTCGGCGGTGCGCTCGAGTTTCGGCGGGCGAAAGCGCACGAAGCGGATCGCGGGGTCGTCATCGTTCTGCCGGCGGGTCGATTCGGAAACATCGAACACCGCATCAACTTTCTCCGGCAAGTCACCGGGAAATATGGCTGTTTCTGTCTTTCCGTCAAAGGTTTCGCCATCGATTTTTTCGCCGCGCAACGGCATGCCGATAATGACCGGCAAAGTTTCGCGGCCCTGCTTGACCGTGCCTTCCCGGGTCGCGCGCATGGCAGCCATA
Source organism: Mesorhizobium sp. M0854 (assembly GCF_040319815.1). NCBI lineage: Bacteria > Pseudomonadati > Pseudomonadota > Alphaproteobacteria > Hyphomicrobiales > Phyllobacteriaceae > Mesorhizobium > Mesorhizobium sp. M0854. The sequence goes on along the minus strand of NZ_JAMYOL010000012.1, from coordinate 84,908 downwards.
GCGACGACGTTGACGTCGGCGCCGGTGAAATTCGCCCGCGCCACGGCTCGGTCGGCTAGCCGCCGCACGATCGCCTGCAGCCGGTCGTGGCTTTCGTGGTGCAGATGGTCGGCCTTGGTCGCGGCCACCAATATACGGTCGATACGCCTCGAAAACAGGTCGGTCAGGAAATTGCCCCGGCCGGGCCGGAAACAGGACAGGATTTCGGTGACCGCGCGCTCTAGATCGGCCATCGCACCGGGGCCGGCATTCAATGCCTGCAATGCGTCGATCAGCACGATCTGGCGGTCGAGACGCGTGATGTGTTCGCGAAAAAACGGTTTGACGACATGCGTCTTGTAAGCCTCGTAGCGCCGCTCCATCATAGCCTGCAGCGATCCCGAGCGGGCGCGCCGGCCGCCCAGATTCGGCAGCGGCGCGAAGGTGAGAGCGGGCGAGCCTTCAAGATCGCCGGGCATCAGGAAGCGGCCGGGCGGCAAGGTCGAAAGCGCCCGCTCGTCGAGTTTACAGGCCTTGAGATAGGCCGCGAAGCTCTCAGCGAGACGGCGCGCCGTCATCTCGTCGGCCTCGGCGTTGGGGTCGACCGGATCGGAGAGCGCCCGCCATTCCCGCGAAAGGTCGACACGCACCGCCAACACGGCCATCTCGAAGGCCTCACGCGAAAAATCGGCGTAGGACTTGCCGAGCAGCGGCAGGTCGAGCAGCCATTCGCCGGGATAATCGACGATGTCGACCGACAATTTGCCGGCGGAAAACATGCGGCTCCAGCCAGAGGCCGATTCGTATTCGATGGTGAGCCTCAGTTCGGAAATCGCACGCGTCGAATCCGGCCAGACGCGATCGTCGACAAGAGCTGCGATGTGATCCTCGTACTGGAAGCGTGGGACCGCGTCGTCCGGCTGCTCTTCGAGAAAAGCCCTGGCGATGCGCCCCGATTTTTGTGCCTCAAACAGCGGCAAGCGTCCGCCATGGACGAGATTGTGCACAAGGGCCGAGATGAACACCGTCTTGCCGGCGCGGGACAGCCCGGTCACGCCAAGACGCAGTGACGGAGCGAAAAGCCCGGCAGCGCGGCCTGACAACGTATCCAAGGCAATCTTCGCCTCGTCGGTAAAAGTCGTCAGCGCTGATGGCAAATCTGTTCTCGCGGGCCGGTCAGGATCCGATATAGGCTTTGATGCGCGGCTTTGAAATGGCCTCAGATATCGGCAGGCGTCAGGAAGGCTTCGAGATAGCCGGTGCCTGGCGCAGCCTCGGCAAGTCTGCCGTTGAACCGGACCACCGCAAGTGCGGAGGTCGGGAAGCCGTGGTTCAGCATGGCCCGCGCGGTCTCGTCGCCGTCGCCTGAGAGCGCCATGGCGAGATCCTCAATCATCGGATTGTGGCCGATGACGAGCAAGGCATCCAGCCCGCCATTCTGCCGGATGGCAGTGAGGTACGCGGCGGCATCGTCGCTGTAGAGGGTGTCACAGAACAGCACCCGGCCCGTGTCCGTGTGGCCAGCCAGGCTTTCCAGCGTCTGGCGGGCGCGCTTGGCGCTTGAGCAAAGGGTGAGGGCCGGTGCGTATTTGCGGGAACGCATCAGGACGCCCATCGCTTCGGCATCGGCGAAGCCGGATGGATCGAGCGGGCGGTCGAAGTCAGCCACGCCAGGCAGCGCCCAGCCGGCCTTCGCATGCCTCAGCAGGTAAAGTCTGGTCACCGGATCCCCGTTGTGCCGGGCACCGAACCCGTCAGCACGCCGCAGGATTTGCCATCAGAAGAGCTCCGTGCGCAATGGCAAGCGCCCCTCAAGCATAGCGAATCATGTACGGATTCGGTCGTATTCTTCGCAAAAAGGGCATCGCCGACGCCGTTTTGTCCGAGACTAACAATTGCGTGAAACTGTCGTCGATTGACCTTGTGCAGCTTTCGGTCCGCGAATATATAGGCGCCAAATTTGGGGTTTGTTGGGTGAGTCGAATGAACGACATCGTTACCGCCGATTACGTACCCTCCGAAGACGAGCCGTTCATGAACGAGCGGCAGAAATCCTACTTTCGCATGAAGCTCGTCACCTGGAAGAACGACATCTTGCGCGAAGCGCGCGAAACTCTTGAAATCCTGCAGCAGGAAAACGCCAACCACCCCGACCTCGCCGATCGCGCCTCCTCCGAAACCGACCGCGCCATCGAACTTCGCGCCCGCGATCGCCAGCGAAAACTCATCTCCAAGATCGATTCGGCCCTCCAGCGCCTTGACGAAGGCACTTACGGTTATTGCGAGGAGACGGGCGAGCCGATCGCGCTGAAGCGGCTCGACGCGCGCCCGATCGCCACCTTGTCGATCGAGGCACAGGAGCGCCATGAGCGGCGCGAGAAGGTCTACCGCGACGACTGAGTCGCCGGGAAAAACAGCGGCATCGGTAAAGCGTTCACAATGGCCGGTTTTCCGGCCATTTTCATTGGCCGTTCGCTATCGGCCTATCTTTTCTGATTGGACAACTCGCCGAGGAGCTTCGTCATCTCGTCGTCGAGAGAGGGTGATGCCTTCGCCACCGGCTTGCTCGGCGTTTGGCTGAAGCGTGGCTCGTCGAGGGAAACCTCCAGCTCCTTCATCAGCGCATCGTCAATCGACTCGTGCTGTGCCGGCGGCTCGTATCTTGCCGGGGAGTCCTGTCTTGCCGGCGGCTGCGCATGCCGCGAGGCACTGGCGTTGACGGATCCATAACTTGGCAACGGCGTGACGTTCGATGCCGGTTTCGGCGCCGGCGCCGGCATTGTTGCCGGCATCGTCGCCGTCTGGCGGGCTCGGACAGGGGTCGCGGTTACGCTTGCCGGCTGCGGTGGCGCTTGCCTCACCGGCGCGGCTGTAGTCGAAGCAGACCTTGCTGCCGGCTGGTGGCCGTTGTCTCCGGTCAATGCCGGGCGCCGCAACGCCGAGAGCCTGATGTCGCGCTCGACGACGACATCGGTCGGACCACCGATCAATAGCAGGTGCTCGATATCGTCACGGCGCACCAGCACCAGCCGCCGGTGACTGTCGACCGCTGTGGCATCCATGACAGCCAGCCGCGTCTTGCGGTTCCTGCCGCCGGCGACGAATGTCCCGAACGTCAGGCTGCGGACCAGCCTGATGATAACAAGAATGATGAGCAGAAGGACAAGTACTGCAAACGTCCATAGGATTGCTGCGGCATAACCAGGACCCGCCACGCCATCCAGCCATTGCAGCATTGGTTCCCCCAAAATCAGCTTTCGAAGAGAAGCGACACTAGACTGTTGCGGCAGGCCACCGCAAGTTGCCTTTCACGCTTCGTGAACAGCTTGAAACGCCGGGAGCCGAACGGCGTCATTTTTAGCGGACATCTGCAGCCGGGCCTTTTCCCAACCCTGAGAATATGATTCAACCGACACCGGAATTCACGAGCAGGGGGCACATGGCCAAGGAAGCGCGCGGCGATTTCTATCCGGTACCTATCGTCGACCAGAACACGCGACCGGGAGCGGTCACCCGGCTCATCGTCTTCATCGTCGTCCTGACTGGGGCAGCGATCGTCTTCGGCCTTTTCCGCGAGCGCCTTGGCGATCCATTCCTGCTTGGCATGCTTGGCGTGCTGGCGATGATCGGCGTCGGCTTTCTATTCGCCACTGCGATCGGCTTCGTGCACATCACGCCGCGCTCGACAAGCGACGAACTGTCGAAAGCTTTCGTCGATTCGATGTCGCAAGGTCTCCTGGTCACCGACACCAAAGGCCGTATCATCTACGCCAACCGGACCTATGCCGATATGACGGGTGCCGAGTCGGCCGCCGACCTCAAGACCGTCGAAGGTTTGCTTTCAGACGTTCCCGAGGCCTCGGTGACCATATACCGGCTGGCGTCAGGCCTGCGGGACGGCCAGCCGGGCGACGGCGAGTTTCGGCTCGCGCAGTCCATTCGGCCAGGCGCCGAACCGGGCGCGCGCTGGTACCGCGTTCGGGCCCGCGCCTTCAGCGTTCCCGGCCAGCGGCTGCCCATGCTTGCCTGGCAGCTTGCCGATATCTCGCGGGAACGGGCCGAGCAGGAGCGGTTCTTTCTCGACCTGCAAAAGGCGATCGATCACCTCGACCATGCGCCGGCCGGTTTCTTTTCGGCCGACCAGGAAGGCCGCGTCACCTATATCAACGCGACTCTTGCGGAGTGGCTGGGCATCGACCTGGCCAGCTTCACTCCCGGCGCCATCACGCTGCCGGAGATCGTCGCCGGGGACGGCATGGCGCTGGTCCGTTCGGTCAAGGCCGACGCTGGTACCACGCGCAATGCCGTTATCGACCTCGATCTGACGACGATGACCGGCGAGGCGCTGCCGGTGCGCTTCATGCATCGTGTCTCGGCCAGCCGAGAGGGTCTCAACGGCCCGACTCGCACCATCGTGCTCAACCGGACGCAAGGCGAGGACGCTTCGGCCGACCTCCGCGCATCGGAAATACGCTTCACGCGGTTCTTCAACTCGACGCCGATGGCGATAGCCGGCGTCGACCATGCCGGCCGCATCCTGCGCACCAATGCGCCATTCCTGTCGCTGTTTTCCTCGGTCGTCGACCGCGACGCGGTCGATCGGCGTGTGCGGCTGGATACGGTGATCCACGAGCGCGACCGGCCGGCTTTCGCCGCGGCCTTTGAAAAGGCACGCCAGCAACAGGCTGACATCGAGCCGATCGATACGGTGCTGCCCGGCAATGAGGAGCGCCACATACGCTTCTACGTCAACGCGGTCGCAGACGGTACCGGTGGCGAGGGCGCCGAGGAATCGGCCATCGTCTATGCCGTGGAGACTACTGAGCAAAAGGCCCTCGAGGGCCAGATGGCGCAGAGCCAGAAGATGCAGGCGGTCGGCCAACTCGCCGGCGGCATCGCGCATGATTTCAACAATGTGCTGACCGCCATCATCATGGCCTCGGACCTGCTGTTGACCAACCACCGGCCGTCCGATCCGTCATTCCCGGACATCATGAACATCAAGCAGAATGCCAACCGGGCGGCCTCGCTGGTGCGGCAGTTGCTGGCCTTCTCGCGCAAGCAGACGCTGCGGCCGGAGGTGCTCAACCTGACCGACGTGCTCGCCGATCTCAGAATGCTGCTTGCCCGGCTGGTCGGCAACGATATCAAGCTCAAGATCGACCATGGCCGCGACCTGTGGCCGGTCAGGGTCGATATCGGGCAGTTCGAGCAAGTGGTGGTCAATCTGGTGGTCAATGCGCGCGATGCAATGCCGGCCGGCGGCGACCTCACGGTGCGCACCCGCAACGTCAGCGCCGGGGAATGCAAGACCTTTTCCTACCGCGAACTTACTCCGGCCGACTATGTGCTGGTCGAGGTCGAGGACAGCGGCAGTGGTATCGCGCCTGATGTGCTGAAAAAGATCTTCGAGCCCTTCTTCACGACAAAGGAGGTTGGCAAGGGAACTGGCCTCGGCCTGTCCATGGTCTATGGCATCATCAAGCAGACAGGCGGCTTCATCTTCTGCGATTCCGAAGTTGGCAAGGGATCCGTGTTCCGCATCTTCCTGCCGCGGCACATTGCGGAGGCAAGGAAGGCGGGCGAGGCTGGAGAAGTGCCGGCCGCTCCTGCCAAGATCGCCGACTCAGCCAAGGATCTGTCGGGCTCGGCCACGGTACTGCTGGTCGAGGACGAGGACGCCGTGCGCATGGGCGGCATGCGGGCGCTGAAATCGCGCGGCTACACCGTCCACGAGGCGTCGTCGGGCGTCGAGGCGCTTGAAGTCTACGAAGCGCTCGGCGGCAAGGTCGACGTCGTGGTGTCGGACGTGGTGATGCCGGAAATGGATGGTCCGACGCTGCTTGGCGAATTGCGCAAACGGCAGCCCGACATCAAGTTTATCTTCGTGTCCGGCTATGCCGAAGACGCGTTCGCCAAGAACTTGCCGGCCGACGCGCATTTCGGCTTCTTGCCGAAGCCGTTTTCGCTCAAGCAATTGGCCACGATCGTAAAGGACATGCTGGAATCCTGACCCTTCCAACGCTCCGCTTGCGCAATGTCGTGAGACTGCCATGATTACAGGCGAAACGGGCGGCGGGTTTTGGAAAGCATGCCGTGACGCCACACAACGAGGCTAGCAAAGGCGACTACGCAAGCACGGTGCTGCTGCCGGGCGACCCGCAGCGCGCTGAATGGATGGCGGAGACCTTTCTGGAAGCGCCGCGCTGCGTCAACCGCCGCCGCGGCGCGCTCGGCTTTACCGGGTTGTTTCGCGGCAAGCCTGTCAGCGTCCAGTCCACCGGCATCGGCGTCCCGTCGTTCCTGGTCTACGTGCACGAGCTGCTGGACTTCTACGGTGCGAAAACGTTGATCCGCACCGGCACCTGCGGCGGCCTGACCGCTGAGGTGGTGCTGCGCAGCCTGGTGATCGCGCAATCGGTGCGCGGCGAAAATGCGGAGAGCGGCCAGGTTTTTGGGCTCTATCGTGCCGATGCCGGCCCCGATCCTGCATTGTTGGCCCAGGCGTTGGCCCGGGCTGCGGAACTCGGCATCGACCATCGGGCCGGGCTGACCATCTGCAGCGATATTTTTTATCATCCGCTGGGGCGCGAACGCTTTGCCGAAGCACAGGCACAGGGGGCGCTCGCCGTGGATATGGAAACCAGCGCACTCTACCGCATTGCGGCCGATTTCGGCGCCCGGGCGCTGTCGATCCTGACCGTCGTCGACAATGTGGCAACCGGCGAGCAGACCGACTATTCCGAACGCCAGGGCCTTTTCACCGATATGACCCGGCTGGCGCTCGACATGGCGGCGGAGAGCTAGGCGGCTTCTACTTCGGAGTACGGAAGCTCGCCAGGTTCCGTACTTTTCAACGCTTCGTGCAGGTCGAGGCGGTAAAGGCGCCGTCTGGCTGCTTCATGATGATGTCGAAGGACGGGGTGGTTCCGCTTTCCAGCGTCGCCTGCGTAAGCGAGATCGAGTTGCCACCGCTGGTGTAGCCGCCCAGCGGACCCAGCCAGGTAATCACCCCGTCTGCATCCATCTGGTAGTTATAACTCTGCGGCGCGGTGCCGAAGCTAACCGGACCGCTATAGACGTTTCCCTTGATGGCGATGTCGCCGAGGCTGAGGAACATGCCTAGCAGATAGACTTCGCAATGATAGGAGCCGTCCGGCAGCTTGCCGTCGCTGAAGCCGGCGCGCGCTACGGTCGTCGTCGCCAGCAGAAGCATGGTGATGAAAATGCAAGACGTTCGGAAGGCCATGGCGTCGCTCGTTTAAGGGTTCGAACTTGCCCCATTTCGCTGCGGCGCTGCAATCCTCGCCAGCGCTCATATGATGCTGCTCAAAATTCGGGCATTGGCCTGTATATGAGTAAAACTTAGGCTGATACGAGTGATCTTTTCTCATTTCAAACTTGGCAAGCGAGGTTCATCTCCTGCGGCTAATACATTAACCGACTGACAGGGCTGGGAAATCTCAAACCCTCCGATCTTTCGCCGGTGATTGGCACAGCCGTTGCATGGTCTGTTCCGATGCAGTTAACCAGCTTGGGAGTTTAAAAGTATGAGGGGCAGTTTCTCGACAATAACAAAAATGTTTTCGGCCGGCGTGATCACCGCCGGCCTGCTGATGAGCGTTCCCGCCAAGGCGGCCGACGACACCATCAAGGTCGGCATCCTCCATTCGCTGTCGGGAACCATGGCGATCTCGGAGACAACGCTGAAGGACGCCATGCTGATGCTCATCGAAGAGCAGAATGCCAAGGGCGGCCTGCTCGGCAAGAAGCTCGAGGCGGTGGTCGTCGATCCGGCTTCCAACTGGCCGCTATTCGCCGAAAAGGCGCGCGAGCTGATCTCGAAGGACAGGGTCGCGGCGGTGTTCGGCTGCTGGACCTCGGTGTCGCGCAAATCGGTGCTGCCCGTGTTCAGCGAGCTCGACAACATCCTGTTCTACCCCGTCCAGTACGAAGGCGAGGAAAGCGAGCGCAACGTGTTCTACACCGGTGCGGCGCCGAACCAGCAGGCCATTCCCGCGGTCGACTATTTGATGAGCGAGGACGGCGGTTCGGTGAAGCGCTGGGTTCTCGAAGGCACCGACTACGTCTACCCGCGCACCACCAACAAAATCCTCGAGGCCTATCTGAAGGCCAAGGGCGTCGCTGCGGAAGACATCATGGTCAACTACACGCCGTTCGGCTTCTCCGACTGGCAGACCGAAGTTTCGGCGATCAAGAAGTTCGGCTCGGCCGGCAAGAAGACCGCCGTGGTCTCGACCGTCAATGGCGACGCCAACGTGCCGTTCTACAAGGAGCTCGGCAACCAGGGCATCAAGGCCGAGGACATCCCGGTCATGGCCTTCTCGGTCGGCGAGGAAGAGCTTGCCGGTCTGGACACTGCGCCGCTGGTCGGCCATCTCGCCGCCTGGAACTATTTCGAGAGCGTCGACACGCCCGAGAACGCGAAGTTCATCGCCGACTGGCACAAATTCATCAAGAACGACAAGCGCACCACCAACGACCCGATGGAAGCCCATTATATCGGCTTCAACATGTGGGTGAAGGCGGTCGAGAAGGCCGGCACCACCGATCCGGACAAGGTCATCGACGCCATGGTCGGCGTCTCGGTGCCGAACCTGACCGGCGGTTATTCGACGATGATGCCGAACCATCACATCACCAAGCCGGTGCTGATCGGCGAAATCCAGGCCGACGGCCAGTTCGAAACCGTCTCGCAGACGCCCGGCCTGGTGATGGGCGACGAGTGGTCCGACTATCTGCCTGACTCCAAGGACCTGATCTCCGATTGGCGCGCGCCTCTGTCCTGCGGCAACTTCAACGTTGCCACCGGCAAATGCGGCGGCAAGGGAACCAACTGATCCTCCCGGTCTGTCCTCCCAGACCCGCAAGCCTCCGGGCAGGCTCCTCCTCCAGCCTGCCCGGAGGCGACATTCAATCTTCAAGAGCCACCAGAAACCAATGATCCTGATCCGCGCGATTGGCCTGATGCTGCTCCTTCTCCTGGGGATGCTGCTGCCGTCGAACGCCAGCGAAGCAGATCTGCGCGTGGTCATCGCCAAATTCGCTACCGCCGCCAATTTTCCGGCGATAGAAGCCGTGGTGCGGGAGCTTGCGGCTTCCGGCGATCCGGCCGTAGAACGGCCGCTTGCCGCGCTTGCGGAGGGCAGCCTTTACGTGCGCAAGGCCGATTCACTGGTCTTTGTCGGCAAGGAGAGCGGCGACGGCATCGAGCTGCTCGATGCGCTTACCGGCGAAAGATCGGGCGAAGCTGCCAAGGCCGACATCACCAAGATCAAGGTCAACAACACGCTGCGCCGCGTTATCCGCGATGCGCTGGGCACACTGACGCTTGGCTCCAAGGATCCGGCCGTGCGCATTGCCGCCGCCGACACAATGTTCAAGACGCCGGACGCGGCAAACATCGAGCCGCTCGACACCGCGATCGCAAATGAGAGCGTGGCAAGCGTCAAGGCGCTGCTAGAACAGGCCCGCGCCGCGTCGATTCTCGTTTCCGACAGGCCGGAGACCGACAAACTGGGCGCGATCGCGCTCATCGGTGCGCGCGGCGACCGCGATGCGGTGTCGCTGCTCACGTCGGTAGAGGCCAGTTCCGAAGGTGCGGTGAAGGACGCGGCGACGGCTGCGATCGCCAACATCAATTCGACGCTGGCGCTGTGGGATGCCGGCCAGAATATCTGGTATGGCATATCGCTTGGATCGGTGCTGCTGCTGGCGGCGATTGGCCTTGCCATCACTTTCGGCGTCATGGGCGTCATCAACATGGCGCATGGCGAGATGGTCATGCTCGGCGCCTACACGACCTTCGTCGTGCAGGAGGTTATCCGCAATTCCTTTCCCGGCCTGTTCGACTGGTCGCTGGTCATCGCCCTGCCGCTGGCCTTCCTGGTGGCGGCGCTCGTCGGCCTTGTCATCGAGCGCGGGCTGATCCGCTACCTCTACGGTCGGCCGCTGGAAACCCTGCTGGCGACATGGGGTGTGTCGCTGATCCTGCAGCAGGCCGTACGCACCATGTTCGGACCGACCAACCAGGAGGTAGGCAACCCGTCCTGGATGTCCGGCTCGTTCAATATCGGCCAGCTTGCCGTGACCTGGAACCGACTCTGGATCCTGGTATTCGCGCTCGGCGTGTTCGCGGTGCTGCTCTACGTGATGAAACGCACGCCCTGGGGGCTGCAGATGCGTGCCGTCACCGCCAATCGCCGCATGGCTGCCTCGATGGGCATCAGGACGCCGTGGGTGGACGCCCTGACGTTTGCACTCGGCTCCGGCATTGCCGGCATCGCCGGTGTCGCGCTCAGCCAGATCGACAACGTCTCGCCCAATCTCGGCCGCGGCTACATCATCGACAGCTTCATGGTCGTCGTTTTCGGCGGTGTCGGCAATCTTTGGGGCACGCTGGTCGGCGCTTTCTCGCTCGGCATCGTCAACAAGTTCCTCGAACCTTATGCCGGAGCAGTGCTCGGCAAGATCGTCGTCCTGGTGCTGATCATCCTGTTCATCCAGAAACGGCCGCGCGGTCTGTTCGCGCTAAAGGGCCGGTCGGTGGAAGCATGATCACGGGACGCTTCTTTGCCGCCGGCGCCGACCGCCGCGTCGCCATCACCATCTTCATCCTGCTGGCGGTTGCAATCGTCGTGCCGCTGCTCAATCTTGCGGTCTCGCCGACAAGTGCGTTTTACGTGCCGTCCTATATCGTCGCGCTCACCGGCAAATACCTCTGCTACGCACTGCTCGCCTTGGCGCTCGATCTCGTCTGGGGCTATTGCGGCATCCTCTCGCTCGGCCACGGCGCCTTCTTCGCACTCGGCGGCTATGCGATGGGCATGTATCTGATGCGCCAGATCGGCTCGCGCGGCGTCTACGGCAATCCGCTGCTGCCGGATTTCATGGTGTTCCTTAACTACAAGGAATTGCCATGGTTCTGGTATGGTTTCGACCATTTCTGGTTTGCCGCGATCATGGTGCTTGCGGTGCCCGGCCTGCTCGCCTTCGTCTTCGGCTGGTTTGCCTTCCGCAGCCGCGTCACCGGCGTCTACCTGTCGATCATCACCCAGGCGATGACCTATGCGCTGCTGCTTGCGTTTTTCCGCAACGACATGGGTTTCGGCGGCAACAACGGCCTGACTGATTTCAAGGACATTCTAGGGTTCAACGTGCAGGCCGACATGACGCGGTCGGCGCTGTTCGCGGCCAGCGCCGTCATGCTGGCGTTTGCCGTCTTCGTCACCTGGGCAATCGTCGGTTCCAAGTACGGCAAGCTTTTAATGGCGGTGCGCGATGCCGAGAGCCGCACGCGCTTTCTCGGCTGGCGGGCGGAGAACGTCAAACTGTTCGCCTTCACCGTGTCGGCGGTGATGGCCGGCATCGCCGGTGCGCTTTACGTGCCGCAGGTCGGCATCATCAACCCTGGCGAATTCGAGCCGTCCAATTCGATCGAGGTGGTGGTGTGGGCGGCCGTCGGCGGGCGCGGCACCATCGTCGGGCCGATCATCGGCGCGCTTCTGGTCAATGCCGGTAAATCCTGGTTCACCGGCGTGCTGCCGGAATTCTGGCTGTTTGCGCTGGGCGGACTGTTTGTCGCCGTCACGCTGTTCCTGCCCAAGGGCATCATCGGCATGTGGGATTCCTGGCGCGGCAACGCCAAGGCGCTGCGGGCGGCCTCGGTTGCCGAGGAAGTCGGCATCGATCCCGATGCGCCGGTGCCGCCGAAAACCGACCGCTCGGCGGCGAGAAGGCCGGGCGACTGGTCGGCCTCCGGCGCCGAACCGCAGCCGGCGGAGTGATGGCCTGATGTCGAAGAGCAACACCATCCTCTATCTCGACGGCGTGTCGGTTTCCTTCGACGGGTTTCGCGCTATCAACAACCTTTCGCTGGTGCTCGACAAGGGCGAGATGCGGGCGATCATCGGCCCCAACGGCGCCGGAAAGACGACGATGATGGACATCGTCACCGGCAAGACGCGGCCCGACGCGGGTGAAGTTTTCTTCAACGGTGAGGTCGACCTAACCAAACACGACGAGGCCGAAATCGCCATGATGGGCATCGGCCGTAAATTCCAGAAGCCAACGGTCTTCGAAAGCCACACGATCGAGGACAATCTGATGCTGGCGCTGAAAGGCCCGCGCTCGATCTTCCCGGCACTGTTCCACCGTCGCTCGGCCGCGGACGTGCGGCAGATCGACGACATCCTCGGCATCATTCGGCTTGGCGACAAGCGTGACGAACTCGCCGCCAATCTGAGCCACGGCCAAAAGCAATGGCTCGAGATCGGCATGCTTCTGGCGCAGGATCCGAAGCTGCTGCTGGTCGACGAACCGGTTGCCGGCATGACCGACGCCGAGACCGAGGAAACCGCGCGGCTGCTCAGGGACATCGCGCGCGACCATTCTGTCATCGTCGTCGAGCACGACATGCATTTCGTGCGCGAGCTCGGCGTCAAGGTCACCTGCCTGCACGAAGGCTCGGTGCTTTCCGAGGGCAGTCTCGACTTCGTTTCGGCCGACGAGCGCGTCGTCGAAGTCTATCTGGGGAGATGAACATGGTCTGGCGCGTTCCGTTCTATCATTTCGATCTTTCGTTCTTCACGCGTTGGAGAAAGCGCTGACCATGCTCGAAGTCTCCAATGCCGCGCTGCACTACGGCGCTGCCCAGGCGCTGCGCGGCGTCTCGCTGAAGGCCGGCGCCGGCAAGATCACCTGCGTGCTCGGCCGCAACGGCGTCGGCAAGACCAGTTTGATGAGATCGATCGTCGGCCATCACCGGCTGACGAGCGGAAGCGTTGCCTTCGAGGGGAAGGCGCTCGACCGGAGCGCGGCGTATGATCGCGCCCGGTCGGGCATCGCATTCGTGCCGCAGGGCAGGGAGATATTTCCGCTGCTTACGGTGCGGGAAAACCTCGAATCGGGTTTTGCGCCGTTGAAGCGCGCCGATCGCAACATTCCCGGTCACGTCTTCGAATTGTTTCCGGTGCTGAAGCAGATGCTCGCGCGCCGCGGCGGCGATCTTTCCGGCGGCCAGCAGCAGCAGCTTGCCATCGGCAGGGCGCTGGTGATGCGGCCGAAGCTGCTGGTGCTCGACGAGCCGACCGAAGGCATCCAGCCGTCGATCATCAAGGACATCGGCCGCGCCATCCGGTATCTGCGCGACCAGGCCGGTATCGCCGTGCTTCTGGTCGAACAATATCTCGACTTCTGCCGGGAATTGGCCGACGAGGTCAACATCATGGACCGCGGTCAGATCGTCCATACCGGCCCCGCCGAGGATCTCGACCGGGCGGACGTCCGCAAATTCCTGACTGTCTGAATTCTTATTGATTCCATTACTTTGCAACTCTGGCGCGCTGCAGATTGCGTGCTAGATTTTGCTTGGCCTTGGTGAGTCGGCCGCTTTCCGTACCAGTTTCAACTTGGCAGATCAGGGGAAGGCGCGGCTGCGTCCGCACGCTTGCGCGCAAGCCCTTCCAGCGATCTGTTGTCGTCCAACATTTCGGGTGCTTGGGAGCCAGGGCCAGTCAATGGAGCGCTATGTCGAGGACTACCAGAAACGACGGCTCACGGAGCGCGTCGACATCCTGACAGCCATCAACATTCTGAAATCGCAGGGGTATGACCACGACGAACTCATCGCGGAGATCACCAAGGTCTTCTATGTCGATCTCGATGCCTTTAACGAGATCGTCAGGGTTGATCGGCGTCCGGACGAACGCGCCGCATAGCCGGTAGTTTAGGACCAAGCCAGGCGGACCACCGACAGCGGGGCGTCAGCCTGCGACCCGCTTCATCAGCGCGATGGCGCCGAATGGAGCGCGGACCTTGCCCTCGGTGATGAAGTAGACGAACACATCGCGTGGCTTGACCGGCGCGTCGGTTGAAGGATCGGCGCGCGACAGGTCGGCCGGCACCTTGCCTTCCGCCCAGGTTTTTGCGCGCGCCGCCCATTCGTCGAGCGCCTTTGGCGTATAGCAATCGGGATTGTCGTCGCTGCCGGTCTGCAGCCGCGCATAGATGAAATCGCCGGTAACGTCGGCAATCCCCGGATATCTGGCGTGGTCGGCATAGACGATGGCGGCCTTGTGCTTTCGCGCCAAGGCGGCGAACTCCGGCACGATGAAGCTGTCGTTGCGCACCTCGACCGCGTGGCGCAGCGCAACGCCGTCCTGCTTTTCCGGCAACAGCTTGAGGAAGGCCTCGAAATCGTCCGGGTCGAATTTCTTGGTCGGCGCGAACTGCCACAGGATCGGCCCGAGCTTGTCGCCAAGTGCCGCGACGCCCGACCCGAGGAAGCGCATGATCGATTCCCCGGCCTCGCCGAGCACGCGGCGGTTGGTGACGAAGCGGTTGCCCTTCAGCGAATAGACGAAACCATCCGGCGCCTCGTTGGCCCATTTGACGAAGGTCGGCTCCTTGAAGCTCGAATAATAGGTGCCGTTGACCTCGATAGTGAGCACCTGCCGGCTGGCATAATGCAGTTGCTTGGCCTTCGACAATTTGTCCGGGTAGAAGGACGTGTCCCACGGCTCGAAGGTCCAGCCGCCCATGCCGGCGCGGATTGTTCCTGATTGAGTCATGGTCGTCCTCCCGGTTTGCAGAAAAGGATCACGCGATGGCGGTCGTCTCGACGGCTTTCGCCATGTCGACGACCGTCCATCCTGGCCGATATGGATTGGGCCGGCGACCCGTTTCGCGAAAGCCGTAGGCCTTATACAACGAAACGTTCCGTTCCATTCTGGCATTGGTGTAGAGTCGGATTTCCGGCAAGCTCCACAGGCGCGTCTGTTGCTCGGCCCAGTCGAGCAGCCCGATGCCGAAACCCTTGCCCTGAAAGGCGGGCGCAACGGCGACGCTGAAGATCATTGTATGGTCCGCATGTCGTTCGAGAACGATCAAGCCGGCCGGCTGTCCGTCCTGCTCCGAAAGCCAGACCTCGCCGCGTTCTATGCGCGGCGCGTAGTCCTCGGTGACAGGGATCGGCGGTGCGCCGAGCAGGGCAGTGTAGGGCGCGTAGGCGTCGGTGGTGAGCGAGATCACCGTGGGGAGATCATCGGCCCGAGCGGCTCTCATGATCAAAACTGGCCCGCGCCGGCAGCGGCCGCAATCACCTTGTCCATGCCGGCCGCTATCGCGGCGACGGCATTGCGACTGGCGTCGCCCAAGCCGTGGCGCTCAGCGAGCCAGTGCGCGTCATTGTAGGAGAGCCAGACCTTGCCTTGCTTATCCTCCCAAGCCAGTGCCTTGACCGGCAGATCGATGCCGGCAAGCTGCCGGTCCTGCATCAGCGGCGTCCCGCCTTTCGGGTTGCCAAAAATCAGAAGCTGGGTCGGACGCAGGGAAGCTTCGACACTGCGCGCACCGGCGGCGTGGTCAATGCGGGCGAAGACCAGCAATCCTGCACCTTCCACAGTCCCGACCAGGCGATCGATCGTCTCGGCCACGCCGAAGCGGCTTTGGACCGTGATGAGACCGTTCTTTGCCATCACTCCGCCGCTTCGCGCTTGCCTCCGGGGCGCCGCTCCAGCAATTCCCTCAGGAACTGGCCGGTATAGCTGCGTTTTTCGCGGACGATGTCCTCCGGCGTGCCGGACGCTACCAGCTCGCCGCCGCCGTCGCCACCTTCGGGGCCAAGATCGAGCACCCAGTCAGCGGTCTTGATCACCTCTAGATTGTGCTCGATGACGACGACCGTGTTGCCCTGGTCGACCAGCTCGTGCAGCACTTCAAGCAGCTTGGCGACGTCGTGGAAATGCAGGCCGGTGGTTGGCTCGTCGAGGATGTAGAGCGTCTTGCCGGTCGCCTTGCGTGATAGTTCCTTGGCGAGCTTGATGCGCTGCGCCTCGCCGCCCGACAAAGTCGTTGCCTGCTGGCCAACATGGATGTAGCCGAGGCCGACCCGTTTCAGCGTCTCCAGCTTGTCGCGCACGCCGGGCACGGCGGCGAAGAAATCGACGCCTTCTTCGACCGTCATGTCGAGAACGTCGGCGATCGATTTGCCCTTGAACAGGACGTCGAGCGTCTCGCGATTGTAACGCTTGCCGTGGCAAACGTCGCAGGTGACGTAGACATCGGGCAGGAAGTGCATCTCGATCTTGATGACGCCATCGCCCTGGCAGGCTTCGCAGCGGCCGCCCTTGACGTTGAACGAGAAGCGGCCCGGCTGGTAGCCGCGCGCCTTGGCCTCCGGCAGGCCGGCGAACCAGTCGCGGATCGGCGTGAAGGCGCCGGTATAGGTGGCGGGGTTGGAGCGCGGGGTGCGCCCGATCGGCGACTGGTCGATGTCGATGACCTTGTCGAGGAATTCCAACCCCTCGATGCGGTCGTGCTCGGCCGGATGCTCGCGCGAGCCCATGATGCGGCGCGACGCCGCCTTGAACAGGGTCTCGATCAGGAAGGTCGACTTGCCGCCGCCGGATACGCCGGTGACGGCGGTAAACGTGCCGAGCGGGATTTCGGCGGTGACGTTCTTCAGGTTGTTGCCGCGCGCGCCGACGACCTTCAGCCGGCGGTTCTTCTTGGCCTCGCGGCGCCGTGCCGGCGTCGCCACTTCGAGCTCGCCCGACAGGTATTTGCCGGTGATCGAAGCGGGCGTCGCCATGATCTGCTGCGGCGTGCCCTGGGCGATGATGTGGCCGCCATGGATGCCGGCCGCCGGGCCGATATCGACGACGTAGTCGGCATGCAGGATGGCGTCCTCGTCATGCTCGACGACGATGACCGTGTTGCCGATGTCGCGCAGATGCTTCAGCGTGTCGAGCAGGCGGGCGTTGTCGCGCTGGTGCAGACCGATCGACGGCTCGTCCAGCACGTAAAGTACGCCGGTCAGGCCGGAGCCGATCTGCGACGCCAGACGGATGCGCTGGCTCTCACCGCCCGACAACGTGCCGGAGTTGCGCGACAGCGTCAAATAGTCGAGACCGACATCGTTGAGGAAGCGCAGCCGCTCCCGGATTTCCTTGAGCACGCGCACCGCAATCTCGTTCTGCTTGTCGTTGAGCGAAGCGGGCAGATCGGTGAACCACTGGTCGGCCTTGCGGATGGACAGCTCGGTGACCTCGCCAATGTGCTTGCCGGCGATCTTGACCGCGAGCGCCTCGGGCTTCAGCCGATAGCCGCGGCAGGCCGGGCAGGGCGTGGCCGACATGAAGCGCTCGATCTCCTCGCGCATCCAGGCGGATTCCGTTTCCTTCCAGCGGCGCTCAAGGTTGGGGATGACGCCCTCGAAGGTTTTCGTCGTCTTGTAGGAGCGCAGGCCGTCATCGTAATGGAAGGTGATTTCGCGCTCGCCGGTGCCGTGCAGGACGGCTTGCTTTGCCTCCTCGCTCAAATCCTTGAACTTGTCGCCGAGCTTGAAGCCATAGGCGACGCCCAGCGCTTCCAGCGTCTGCGCATAGTAGGGCGAGCTCGACTTCGCCCAAGGGCTGACGGCGCCGGCGCGCAGCGAGACATTCTCGTCGGGCACGACCAGGCTGGCATCAATGGCGCGTTGGCTGCCGAGCCCGTCGCAGGTCGGGCAGGCGCCGAACGGATTGTTGAAGGAGAACAGCCTGGGCTCGATCTCGGGAATGGTGAAGCCGGACACCGGGCAGGCGAACTTTTCCGAGAACAGCATGCGTTCATGCGTCTCGTTCTTCGATTTGTTGACCGAATCCTCGCCGGTCTGGCTGGCGTCGAGCGGCTTGTCGGCAAATTCCGCCACCGCCAGCCCGTCGGCCAGCTTCAGCGCGGTCTCGATGGAATCGGCGAGCCGCGTCGCCAGATCGCCGCGCACGACGATGCGGTCGACGACGACGTCGATGTCGTGCTTGTACTTCTTGTCCAGCGCCGGCACGTCGGCGATCTCATAGAAGACGCCATCGACCTTGACGCGCTGAAAACCCTTCTTCTGCAGCTCCAGCAGTTCCTTGCGGTACTCGCCTTTGCGGCCGCGCACCATCGGCGCCAGAATGAACAGCCGGGTGCCTTCCTCGACAGCAAGCACCCGGTCGACCATCTGCGAAACCGTCTGGCTCTCGATCGGCAGGCCGGTGGCCGGTGAATAGGGTACACCGACGCGGGCGAACAAAAGCCGCATATAATCGTAGATCTCGGTGACGGTGCCGACCGTCGAACGTGGGTTCTTCGAGGTGGTCTTCTGCTCGATGGAAATGGCCGGCGACAGGCCGTCGATCTGGTCGACGTCCGGCTTCTGCATCATTTCGAGGAATTGCCGTGCATAGGCCGAAAGGCTCTCGACATAGCGGCGCTGGCCCTCGGCGTAGATGGTGTCGAAGGCAAGCGACGACTTGCCCGACCCCGACAGGCCGGTCATGACGATCAGGCTGTCACGCGGCAGGTCGAGATCGACATTCTTCAGATTGTGTTCGCGTGCCCCGCGAATGGAGAGATATTTATGGTCGGCCATCGCCGGTCGCCGCCTCAGAATCTGGAATTCGTGGGATGGGCGGGTTTTCCCGACCACCCCCTATGTAGGTAATTTCGCCGCCTTTTCGAGAGACGCCACAACTCTCGACCAAAGCGTTTAACCGCCTTTCGCGCGAACGGGCAAGCGGAAAGAACAAAGGCCGAACACGCTCCTGACAAAAGCTGCCCGTGAGGCCGGCTTCACAAAGCGTCTCGCGATCACATTTTTCGGCAACCCGGCTATTCAAGGTTGACGTCCCCGCGTCATGGGGGCAGAATCCAATTGTCAACGAAGCCGGCCGTCTTTCGATGGCCTCGCGGCCTGGGGCTAGCCTGCGAGACGCCGCGGGTTATGCGATGAGCGCTTCGACGACAGTCGCAACGAACAGAAGGAGAGCAGAGGCATGACTCCACCGGATTGTTCCTTGAGGCTCCACGTGTCGCTGGAGCCGCGGCAGGTATAAGTAGCCAGGTCAGGCGTTTAGCGCTACCTGCCCACGTTGGCCTGCCGATCCCCACAACAATCAGAGACTGCTAGTCGGATCGTCGGCTGAACGCCGCGAAGCATCCGAAATAAAAAGCCGGCAGTACACTCCCGGCAATTTGGATTTCAGATCCAAGAAAGCCCCGTCAGTTGCAAAGCAGTGGCGGGGCTGTTCGTTTGAAGCGCAATATTTGTGGTTCACACCAGGCGAACTTAGCGGCTGGAGGGCCTGATCCCGCCGGTAGCGACATCAATGGTGATGCTACCGGAAATCCGAACGTCGGTATCGCCAATCTTGAAGGTGCCGTTGCCGCTGCCTAGAGCCATATCGTCAGGCTCAGGCCGCGGCGCTGGCTCGGCGATGCGATAATCGCTGGTCACACCGGGCAGAGCGCGCTTTTGCGAAGACGTCGAATTATCTTGGGCAAGTGCCATACCCACCAGCATGTTCGTGCCGGCAACGGTAGCGATGGCAAGGCATAACAGGCTGGATGAGCGGCTGGCGGTCATCGCCGGACTATAGTGCCGCGATAGCGGCAAGACCAGACCGATGGCGCTGAAATTGCGGGCGCTCAATCGCCTCAGTTCCGTCCGCCGGCCCGGCTCGTTCATGCGGCCTGCTTGCGAGTGTCGAAAACATGGTCGACGAGGCCCCAATCCTTGGCCTCCTGCGCGGTCATGAAAAAGTCGCGGTCGAGCGTGCGTTCCACTTCTTCGTAGGTGCGGCCGCAATGGCGGGCGTAAAGATCGGTCATGCGCCGCTTGGTGCGAAGGATGCCCTCGGCATGGCGCTGGATATCGGAGGCCTGGCCCTGGAAACCGCCGAGAGGCTGATGCAGCACGATGCTGGTGTTGGGTAGCGCGATGCGCCGCCCCGGTGTGCCGGCCATCAAAAGGAACGAGGCCATCGAGGCGGCGAAGCCCATACAAACCGTGGAGACCGGGCAACTGATATACTGCATCGTATCGTAGATCGCGAAACCGCTGGTCACCACGCCGCCCGGCGAGTTGATGTAGAGCGAGACCTCCTTGTCGGGATTGTCGGATTCCAACGACAGAAGCTGGGCGCAGACCAGCGCTGAGGTGCCGTCATCGATCGGGCCGTTGATGAAGACGATGCGCTCGCGCAGCAGCCGCGAAAATATGTCGAAGGCACGTTCGCCGCGGCTCGACTGCTCGATCACCATCGGCACCAGATTGGCAAGGCCGCTCATCGGTTGTCTCCGTTGACTGTTGTCGTTCAGGCCGCGCGCAGGAAGAGGCGCGGGGTGTTTGCGGCGATCTGCTTGTGCCTGGGAGTGTGCGCGTCAAAGGAAAGCCGGCAACCGGCGCCTGCCATCGCGATCTCCGGCACTGCTGCCCGAGCAAAACCATCATGGACGATGCGCAGATGCGTGCCGCCGGAAACGGTGCGGTCGAGCGTAAAGGTGACGATGCTGTCCACTGGGCTGTCGTTCATTGCGCTGTCCAGGGGATTGCCGGGCGGCACCTGCGTATCGCCGGGCGCCGGCCGCTCCCGCCAGGAATAGCGCAGCAGCCGTCCGGGATCCGCGTCGAGGATTTCGCACTCGATCGGCGCATTCGGCGCTTTAAAGGCAAAGCGGTTGCCGATTTCGGGCTTGATGTCGTTCGGCATCATCCAGGCCGCGAGCAGGTCCGGCACCGTCAGCGCCCGCCACACCTGTTCCGGCGGTTCGGGCAGCTCGCACTCGAACTCGATCTTGTCTGCGGCCATTTCGGCGCGTTCTTTGCCTCGGTTGGTCATTGGTCCATGTCCTTCAAAACCGTCTTGAGCCTTTCGATGCGCTCTGGCCAGAACGCACGGTAGCGTTCGATCCAGCCGAGCAGTGGCGCAAGCCCCTTCGGATCGACGCGGTAATAGGCGTTGCGACCGGCCCGGCGCTCGACCACGAGGCCGGCGCCGCGCAGCACTGCGAGATGTTGCGATACCGCCGGCTGCGATACCGGTATGCCAGTGCGCAGTTCCGACACCGTCATCTCGCCGTCGGCGAGCCGCTCATAGACGGCGCGACGCGTTGGATCCGCTAGTGCCCGAAAAATGTCTGCTTCGATCATGCCGAAAGCATAAGTAAATACTTATCGGTTTGGCAAGCCGTGTTTTTTAAGACAGGCGGTATTTTTTAAGACAGGCGAGGTTTTACAAACTCGCTGGAAGCCAGCGTCTCACCATGTCGGGGGATCCGTTGAACGTCGCCTCGAAAACTGGTGACGCGAGCACAGCATGAATATGAAGCAATTCGGAGCCGACGTTTCGGAAGCCATGTTGCCTGTACGCGGCGACAACAAGCGACTGTCCGGCAGTCAAGACGAGATGCTCTTCGTCGATCCACATCTCGGCCCTGCCAGCGATGACGGTAAGTACTTCCTCGACCGGGTGCCAATGTGTCGGGGCGCCAACGGTGGGTTCGACCCATTGTTCAAACATGCAAAGTTGAGTTGCGCCGTTGCGGGCAGAGACATGCATGCGGGTCTTTACTCCCGTCCGCCACTCTTCTTGCGGCTGATCGTTATGCGCAACCATCTTCATGCGTTCGCCTCGATCCCATGGTCTGTGGAAATTCGACGCCAAGACACTACTTCTTACTGACAACTATTGACAGTGCAGGGCCTGTCCTATAGAACGAAAAGAGAACAAAAACCTTGTGGGAAAAGGCAGCGACGGCAGGCAGGGATTGTCCATAGCCTGTAAGGTGCGGCGACAAAAATTCGGTTTCGGATGAGCGCGGAGAAGTATCATGGCGGGTAGCGTCAACAAGGTCATTCTGGTGGGCAACCTCGGGGCGGACCCTGAAATCCGCCGCCTGAATTCGGGTGACCCGGTCGTCAACATCCGCATCGCGACGTCGGAAAGCTGGCGCGACAAGACGTCCGGAGAGCGCAAGGAAAAGACCGAGTGGCACAATGTCGTGATCTTCAACGACCAGATCGCCAAGGTGGCCGAGCAGTATCTGAAGAAGGGCATGAAGGTCTATGTCGAGGGCCAGCTGCAGACGCGCAAATGGCAGGACCAGACCGGCAATGACCGCTATACGACCGAAATCGTGTTGCAGAAATTCCGCGGCGAGCTGCAGATGCTCGATGCGCGGGGCGAGGGCGGCGGCCAGGTCGGCAACTATGCCGGTGGTGGTGCGAGCCGCGGTTCCGATTTCGGCCAATCCGGCCCGGGCGAAAGTTTCAATCGCGGTGGCGCCAACAAGGGCGGCGGCGGTGGTTCGTCGCGCGAGCTGGACGACGAAATCCCGTTCTGATTTCTCGGGCGGACTGCCCTTGCGGCGAAAAGCGCCGGCACCTTGGCCACGAAATGGCGTCCCGAAAATCTGTCTTGGATTTTCGGGACGTTGTGCGTTTGAGCGGTGAAAGGACGTATCAGGTGAAGGCAAGGGTCAAATGGGTCGAGGAGCGCACTTTCGTTGGCGAGTCCGCCAATGGGCACAAGCTGGTGCTAGGCACTGCGTTCGGGCCGGAGGGCAAGACGCCGGGGCCGAGCCCAATGGAACTGGTGCTGATCGGCACTGGCGGCTGCTCGGCCTATGACGTGGTCCATATCCTCGAAAAGGGGCGCGAGGCGGTCGAAGATTGCGTGGTCGAACTCGATGCCGACCGAGCAGAAGCCGATCCCAGGGTGTTCACCCGCATTCACATGCATTTTGTCGTCAAGGGCCGGTCGCTATCACACGACAAGGTGAAGCGGGCGATCGGGCTTTCGATCGAGAAATACTGCTCGGCCTCGGCAATGATGGCCAAGACTGCCGAGATTACCCACGACTTCGAAGTCATTGAAACGACAGCGAAGTAGGGCTGTTCCTACGTCGCCATCAGCGCCTTGATGCCGTCGGCGACGAACTGTACGGCGAGCGCCGCCAGGATGACGCCGAGCAGCCTTGTCAGGATCGAACGGCCGGTTTGGCCGAGGATACGGTCGATGCGCTCTGACAGCACGAACACCAGGTAGGTGATGACGAGGCAGATGGCGATGATGCCGACAAGGGCTGTCTGCGCGCCCAAACCCTGAAACGAGCTTGAGAGCAGGACGGTCGCCGAAATCGCGCCGGGACCGGCAATGAGCGGGATCGCCAGCGGAAAGGCGGCGATGTTGTGGATCATGTCCCTGGTGATGGCGACGTCGCCGATCTTCTCCTTGCGGTCCTGCCGGCGCTCGAACACCATTTCGAAGGCGATGAAGAACAGCAGAAAGCCGCCGGCGACGCGGAAGGCCGGCAGAGTGATGCCGAAGACTGACAGGATCGACGCGCCGGCGATTGCGAACAACGCCATTACCAGGAAGGCGATGACCGAGGCGCGCACGGAGACCTGGTTGCGCTCCTCGCGGTTCATGCCGCGGGTCACGGCGAGGAAGAGCGGCGCCAGGCCGGGCGGATCGATCGTCACCAGTATGGTGACGAAGGCGTTGAACAGGCTGTCGAAGCTCGGCATGCTGACCCTCCCCGCCGGCAAAGCCGGATAACGGGATTGGTAGAGCAAAGCGGAGCCAGTGGAAACCGTGCGGATCAGGGGCTGACGGCCCGGCGCGCCAGAAACTCGACTTCAAGACGCCAGGTAGCGCCGTCGTCCTGTGAGCGTTCGCCCAGCCAGCGGAACGAATTTTCGGTGATGCGCGAAAAGCTCCAGCGCACAGCAGATCCGGTGCCGTCTGCGCCTTGCTGGATGATGGTGTCGCCCTCGGCACGGCCGAGCTGGCGGCTGTAGTACTGATTGCGCGGATCGCTCCAGAAGATGTGCCAGGCGTCAACGCCGGGATCGTAGACGCGCAACGTCGTGCCATAGAAGGTCCATTTGCCGAGCGAGGGCGAGGGGCCGGCGTCACGGGCAGGCAGGATCCATACGTCCTGGATCGCGCGGCCTTCGAGCACCCAGCCGAAATGCACTTCGCCGCGCCCGGTCAGCACCTGACCGTCCTCGAGATGGCGCGTGGCGTCGAACGTCCAGGCGCCGACGAAGCGGCCATAAAGATTCAGTTTCTCGGCAAGGGCCGGTACGGGCCCATCGCTGTGCAGGACCTTGGCAAAGGAATTGGACATGGCTTCGCTCTCATCTTGTCAGGAGACCGGCAAGCATAGACGCCGACAGGGGTTCTGCGCTTGGGAAAAGTTGCTATGTTTCGGCGATGACGACGAGCGCGCACAGGCTGGCGTCGGGCCGAGGCTGGCAGGTGTCGGATGTCATCTGCACCGCCAGCGCCGCCGACAGGCCATTCGAGGAGGAGCATCGGGATTTCTGCGTTGCCGCCGTAACCAACGGCACCTTCCGCTATCGTGCGCGCGAGGGCACGGCGATGCTGGCGCCGGGCGCGCTCCTGCTCGGCAATCCCGGCACATGCTACGAATGCGGGCACGAGCATGGCGCCGGCGACCGTTGCCTCTCCTTCCATTTCGGACCGGCCTATATGGAGCGGATCGTCGCCGACGTGCCGGGCGCCAAGACGCTCGATTTCGGAACGCCGCGCCTGCCGCCCTTGCCGGCGCTGGTGCCGCTGCTTGCCGAAGCGGAGGCGGCGCGCGAGATGGCCGACACCGGCGTGTTCGAGGAACTCGCCCTGCGCATTGCCGGTGCCGCGGTAACTGCGGCTTGCAGCGCTACGGATCGGGGACGGACGCCGAGCCGCCGTGACCAGAAGCGTGTCGCCGAAGCGGTGCGGCGCATCGAAGTCGATGCCGACCGGCCGATCTCGCTTGCCGAACTCGCCGACGAGACCGCCACCAGCCCTTACCATTTCCTGCGCACCTTCCGGCACGTTGCCGGTATAACGCCCTACCAATTCCTGCTGAGAGCGCGGCTGCACAGGGCAGCCGTGCGGCTGCGGACGTCGGATCAGACGATTTCGGCGATTGCCTTTTCGGCGGGATTCAACGATCTATCAACCTTCAATCGCCGTTTCCGGCGGCTGATGGGCGAGGCGCCGGGTACTTATCGCGCCCGCCGGCGACGCCCGTGAAAGGGTACACGGCCATATCGTCGCAATTGGTTTATCCTTTTGAATTTGCCGCTAAAAACCACACTGGAAAACTGCCGCGATTGTTGGAGTTTCAGGCTGGCTTCCTATATAAGCACCAAGTGATTCCTGATTAGATTGTGATCCGATTTGACCGACCAAAAGACACCGCGCGGCGCCGACGGCGGCCCCACCGGCATCGAGCCGATATCCATCATCGAGGAGATGCAGCGCTCCTATCTCGATTACGCCATGAGCGTGATCGTCAGCCGCGCGCTGCCGGACGTGCGCGATGGCCTCAAGCCGGTGCATCGCCGCATCCTCTACGCCGCCTATGAGAGCGGCTATCACTGGAACCGCAAATATGTGAAATCGGCACGCCCGGTCGCCGACGTGATGGGTAAATATCATCCGCATGGCGACGCCTCGATCTACGACGCTTTGGTGCGCATGGCGCAGGATTGGTCGCTGCGCGTGCCGCTGATCGACGGGCAGGGCAATTTCGGCTCGATCGACGGCGATCCGCCGGCGGCGATGCGCTACACGGAATCGCGGCTGACCAAGGTCGCGCATGAGTTGCTGGAAGACATCGACAAGGACACCGTCGATTTCCAGGACACTTACGATGCGTCGGGCAGCGAACCGAAAGTCCTGCCGGCGCGCTTCCCGAACCTGTTGGTCAACGGCTCCGGCGGTATCGCCGTCGGCATGGCCACCAACATCCCGCCGCACAATCTGGGCGAGGTCTGCAACGGCGCCATTGCCCTCATCGATAATCCGGCGATCGACCTTCCGGCGCTGATGGAGATCATTCCGGGACCGGATTTCCCGACCGGCGGCATCGTGCTTGGCCGTTCCGGCATCTACAGCGCCTATTCGACCGGCCGCGGCTCCATCGTCATGCGCGGCCGCGTCAACGTCGAGGCGCGCGGCAACGATCGTGAATCGATAGTCATCACCGAGGTTCCCTATCAGGTGAACAAGGCGTCGATGATCGAGAAGATGGCCGAGCTGGTGCGCGACAAGCGCATCGAAGGCATTTCCGACATTCGCGACGAGAGCGACCGCCAGGGCTACCGCGTCGTCATCGAACTGAAGCGCGACGCCGTCGCCGATGTCATCCTCAACCAGCTTTACCGCTTCACCCCGCTGCAGACGTCCTTCGGCGCCAACATGGTGGCACTGAACGGCGGCAAGCCGGAATTGCTGACGCTGACCGACATGCTGAAGGCGTTCGTCGCCTTCCGTGAGGAGGTGATCAGCCGGCGCACGAAATTCCTGCTGCGCAAGGCGCGCGACCGCGCCCATGTGCTGGTCGGCCTTGCCATCGCTGTTGCCAACATCGATGAAGTCATCAAGCTGATCCGCAGCGCTCCGGATCCGCAGACGGCGCGCGAGCAGTTGATGGAGCGGCGCTGGCCTTCGGGCGACGTGGAATCGCTGATTCTTCTGATCGACGATCCGCGCCATCGCATCAACGAGGATGGTACCTACAATCTCTCCGAGGAGCAGGCGCGCGCCATCCTCGAACTGCGCCTGCAGCGCCTGACCGCGCTCGGCCGCGACGAGATCGCCGACGAGCTGAACACGATCGGCGACGAGATCAAGGACTACCTGGACATCCTCTCGTCCCGCGCCCGCGTCCAGCAGATCGTCAAGGACGAGCTCATCGCCGTGCGCGACGAGTTCGGCACGCCGCGCCGCACCGAGCTCGCCGAGGGCGGGGCGGACATGGAAGACGAGGACCTGATCCAGCGCGAGGACATGGTCGTCACGGTCAGCCATTCCGGCTACATCAAGCGCGTGCCGCTGTCGCTCTACCGGGCGCAGCGCCGCGGCGGCAAGGGCCGCTCCGGCATGTCGACCAAGGAAGAGGATTTCGTCACCCGGCTGTTCGTCGCCAACACGCACACGCCGGTGCTGTTCTTCTCCTCGCGCGGCATCGTCTACAAGGAAAAGGTCTGGCGCCTGCCGATCGGCAACCCGCAATCGCGCGGCAAGGCGCTGATCAATATGCTGCCGCTCGAACAGGGCGAGCGCATCACCACGATCATGCCGCTGCCGGAGGATGAGACGAGTTGGGGCGAGCTCGACGTCATGTTTGCCACCACGCGCGGTACCGTGCGTCGCAACAAGCTGTCGGACTTCGTCCAGGTCAACCGCAACGGCAAGATCGCCATGAAGCTGGACGAGGAAGGCGACGAGATCCTCGGCGTCGAGACCTGCACCGACAATGACGACGTGCTTTTGACGGCAAGTTCCGGCCAGTGCATCCGCTTTCCGGTCAGCGACGTACGCGTCTTCCAGAGCCGCAATTCGGTCGGCGTGCGCGGCATTGCGATGGCAGATGGCGACCGGGTGATCTCGATGGCGGTGATCGAGCATGTCGATGCGCCGCCGGCGGAGCGTGCCGCCTACCTCAAGCGGGTGGTGGCCGAACGCCGGCTCGCTGCTGACATCGCGGCCGGCGAGGAGGAAGAAATCCAGCTCACCAATGAAGAGGTCGGCGAAGAGGCAGAGCTTTCCGACGACCGCTATGAATTCCTCAAGGCGCACGAGCAGTTCGTGTTGACGGTGACGGAATATGGCTACGGCAAGCGTTCATCGTCCTACGATTTCCGCCTGACTGGCCGTGGCGGCAAGGGTATTCGCGCCACCGACGTCTCGAAAACGGCCGAAATCGGCCGCCTAGTGGCGACCTTCCCGGTCGGCAATGACGATCAGATCATGCTGGTTTCGGATGGCGGCACCGTTATCCGTGTTCCAGTGAACGGCATTCGTTTCGCCAGCCGCGCCACCAAGGGCGTTACCATCTTCAATACCGCTGAGGGCGAGAAGGTCGTTTCGGTCGAGCGAATTTCAGAACCGCAAGCGGATGAAGAGATCGAAGAGAATGCTGAAAGCGGCGCTGTTGCCGATGCCGATGGTAGGGAGCCCGATACTTCCGTCGAGTGAGTTTGGCACGACGACGCCAGCCCTGTGGGCCGGCGTGTGAAGACACCCGCAATCTAGAAGCGGCGATAAGGCCTGCGGTTGCCGAAGCCCTCGAACCGCTTGGTATTGGCCTTGGCGCGGACGCGCTGTGCTTCCTGATGCAACCCGAATAGGGTGGCGATCAGCATGGCGACGGTCATTGCGGTGGCGAGCATGTAGATCAGCATGTGCGTGTTCTCCTGCGCCTAACAACGATTAGATGGGTGTTTGGTTTCATCTCCTGCAGCTGCAACTTAGTGAACACTGCGTGAAGCTGTTGTGAGCGGCACATTCATCTGTCGTTCACGTCGGCCAAAAGGTTCACGGCGCGGGCTGGCGATCGGATTTGCCTTTAGGAGAGAGGCTCGCTAGAAGCACCTGCCATGACCGAACGCATCGCCCTTTATGCCGGCTCTTTCGACCCGCTGACCAACGGCCATCTCGACGTGCTGAAGGCGTCGCTGGCCGTGGCGGATACAATCTATGCGGCGATCGGCATCCATCCCGGCAAGAAGTCGTTATTTTCCTTCGAGGAACGGGTTGGCCTGATCGAAACGGCCGCGAAGGCGGAATTCGGCAGCGACGGTGCGCGTATCAAAGTAGTCGCCTTCGACGGGTTGGTAATCGACGCGGCCAGGAAGCATGGCGCCTCGATCATGATCCGCGGCCTGCGCGACGGCACCGACCTTGACTATGAGATGCAGATGGCCGGCATGAACGAGACTATGGCGCCGGAGCTGCAGACGGTGTTCCTGCCCGCCAGCCCTTCAGTGCGCACCATTACCGCCACACTTGTGCGCCAGATAGCTTCGATGGGAGGCGACATCCGCCCCTTCGTGCCGGCGGCCGTGGCCGGCGCGCTCACCGCCAAATTCGCGAAATAAATGCATGTCACCCAAAAGTGGAACCCGGCTCCGGGTAACGACATGCATGAACGAAGATATTCGGAGAAAGATCCCATGCAGCTGAAAAAGCTTGCCTTCTTGCTTGCCGTGCTTGCCGGTCTTGTGACCGCATCCGTGTCGGCCTTTGCCGCCGATCCGGAAAACACCATGATCGTAACGCTGAAGGACGGCGACGTGACCATCGCGCTGAGGCCCGACCTTGCGCCGAAGCACGTCGCGCAGATCAAAAAGCTGGTGCGCCAGGGCGCCTACGACAACGTCGCCTTTCACCGCGTCATTGACGGGTTCATGGCGCAGACCGGCGACGTCAAGTTCGGCAACATGAAGAGCGGCTTCAATGCCGACGCTGTCGGCACCGGCGGCTCCGATCTTCCTGACCTGCCGGCCGAATTCTCCAGCACCGAGCACTACCAGCGCGGCGTGGTCGGCATGGCCCGCTCCGACGATCCGAATTCCGCCAATTCGCAATTCTTCATCATGTTCGCGCCGGCACCGCCGCTCGATGGCCAGTACACCATCGTTGGCAATGTCGTCAGCGGCATGGAGTTGGTGGACCACATCAAGAAAGGCGACGAGGCGCAGAACGGCACGGTGACCGACCCCGATCGCATGATCAAGGTGCGCATCGCCGCGGACGGCAAGTAACCCCAATTGTTCAAAAGGATATTTCTGACATGGCCGAAATCAAGGACCGCGAGAACGCGCTTATCATGGACACGACCAAGGGCAAGGTCGTCATCGAATTGTTTCCAGATCTGGCGCCCGGCCATGTCGACCGTATCAAGGAGCTGGCGCGCGAAGGCGCCTATGACGGCGTGGTCTTCCACCGCGTCATCGACGGCTTCATGGCGCAGACCGGCGACGTGAAGTTCGGCAATTCCAACAAGCCGTCTTTCGCGCCATCGCGCGCCGGCACTGGCGGTTCCGACAAACCCGATCTGAAGGCCGAGTTCTCCAACGCCAACCACGGCCGCGGCACCTGCTCGATGGCGCGCTCGCAGAACCCGAACTCGGCCAATTCGCAGTTCTTCATCTGCTTCGACGATGCCGCCTTCCTCAACCGCCAGTACACGGTATGGGGCCAGGTAATCGAAGGCATGGACAACGTCGACAAGATCAAGCGCGGCGAACCGGTGCAGGATCCTGACAAGATCGTGTCGCTCAAGGTCGCGGCCGACGTGAAATGACCGGCCGGGCTGTCGCGGCAATCGCATTTGTGCTCGTCGCGGCGGCCACTCCGGCGCTGGCAACGGAATCGATCGTCTGCAGCGCCGACGGCGGCGCGGCATCGATCGACGTTTTGATGGGACACACGGCCGTCATTGCGGTCGCGCGTGTGTGGCTGGATGCCGGCGGCAAGACATGGACCACGGATGGACAGCCAGGCTCAACGAAAGTCATCGTTGGACAGGCATTCGAAGACGGCGAGCGCATGCTGATCGATCTCACTGATGAGGGCCTCAGCTCGATCGTCGCCAAATTGCGGCTGGTCAAGGCCAGCGAGCAGTCCAGCTTCGCGATGGGCGGCACGTTGAGCATAGACGGTGTCGGCGCCTGGGCGGTGACCTGCCCGGAACCTTGAGGCGGGGATCTCTTGCGCGTCGACCTTTTCGACTTCGATCTGCCGGAGGAGCGCATCGCGCTTCGCCCAGCCGAGCCGCGCGACAGTGCCAGGATGCTGGTGGTCAGGCCGGGTGAGGGGCTCGAAGACCGGACGGTGCGCGACCTGCCGGCCCTGCTCAAGGCCGGTGATGTGCTGGTCTTCAACGACACCAAGGTCATTCCGGCACAGCTGAAAGGCATCAGGCGGCGCGGCGAGGCGGCGGCGCAGGTCGAAGCCACGCTGCATATGCGGATGGCGCCCGACCGCTGGCTCGCCTTCATGCGTCCGGGCAAGCGCATCGCCGCCGGCGATCGTATCCATTTCGGTCATGACGCCAATTCCTGCCTTCTCGGCCAGCTCGACGCGACCGTGATCGAGAAGGGAGAAGGCGGCGAGGTGCTGCTCGGCTTCGACCTGTCAGGTCCGTTCCTCGACGAGGCGCTGCATGCAGTCGGCCACATCCCGCTGCCGCCCTACATCGCCTCCAAGCGTGACGACGACGAACGCGACCGCAGCGACTATCAGACCATTTATGCGAGGGAGGAGGGCGCGGTCGCCGCGCCGACGGCAGGGCTGCATTTCACGCCGGAGCTGTTTGCGACGCTCGACGCCAAGGGCATAGAGCGCCGTTTCGTCACGCTGCATGTCGGCGCCGGCACGTTCCTGCCGGTGAAGGCGGACGACACCGCCGACCACAAGATGCACGCCGAAACCGGTTCGGTCAGCCCGGAAACCGCCGAGGCGCTGAATGCGGCGAAAGCAAAAGGAGGGCGCATTATCGCTGTCGGCACGACATCGCTGCGCTTATTGGAGAGCGCGGCTGGCGAGGACGGCAGGCTGGCCGCATGGTCAGGCCCGACAGACATCTTCATCACGCCCGGCTATCGTTTCAAGACCGCAGACTTGCTGATGACCAATTTCCATCTGCCGCGTTCGACGCTGTTCATGCTGGTTTCGGCCTTCTGCGGTTTGCAGACGATGCGGGCGGCCTATGCGCATGCCATCGAGAATCGCTACAGGTTTTATTCCTATGGAGACGCAAGTCTTCTGTTCAGGGAGGATACCGATGGACGATGACCTGGAAACCTTCGACCGGGAAGCCTTGATCGCCGAGGTCAGGAAACTGCGCGCCGGCATCCGCCAACACCGCGACGCCACCGGCCATGATCTGTGCTGGCACCATCCCGACCTCTGGTCACTTTTGCCCGAAAAGACCGACCCGGCGATTGCCGTGCCGCCGTGGCCGAAATTCATGCGCGGCTGCATCCGCTACCGGCAATCACTCGACAAGCAGGCCCCGGACGCGCCGGTATTCGACAAGGAGTTCGATGGCTAGGGAATTCAATGACTGACGCATTCACCTTCAAGGTGCTGGCGACCGACGGCAGGGCGCGGCGTGGTGCAATCACCATGCCGCGCGGGGAAATCCGCACGCCTGCCTTCATGCCGGTCGGTACCGGCGGCACGGTGAAGGCCATGTATATGGATCAGGTGCGCGGCGTCGGCTCGGACATTATCCTCGGCAACACCTACCACCTGATGCTAAGACCCGGCGCCGAGCGCGTGGCGCGGCTCGGCGGCCTGCATGAATTCGCCCGCTGGCCGCATCCAATCCTGACCGATAGCGGCGGCTTCCAGGTGATGTCGCTGTCGAAGCTGCGGAAACTGACCGAGAACGGCGTTACCTTCCGTTCGCATATCGACGGCGGCGCCTACGAGATGTCGCCAGAGCGTTCGATAGAGATCCAGGGGCTGCTCGATTCCGACATCCAGATGCAGCTCGACGAATGCACGGCTCTGCCGGCCAAGCAGAACGAGATCGAGCGTGCCATGGAGTTGTCGTTGCGCTGGGCCGAGCGTTGCAAGACGGCATTCGGCGAGCAGCCCGGCAAGGCGATGTTCGGCATTGTGCAAGGCGGCGACGTGCCGGATCTGCGGCTGCGCTCGGCGCAGGCGCTGAAGGCAATGGAGCTGAAGGGCTACGCGATCGGCGGGCTGGCTGTCGGCGAGCCGCAAGCGGTGATGCTGGAGATGCTCGACATCACTTGCCCGGAGCTGCCGGCTGACCGGCCGCGCTACCTGATGGGCGTCGGCACCCCGGACGACATTTTGAAGTCGGTTGCGCGCGGCATCGACATGTTCGACTGCGTGATGCCGACGCGGGCAGGGCGCCACGGCCTAGCCTACACACGGCGCGGCAAGGTCAATCTGCGCAACGCCCGCCATGCCGACGATCCGCGTCCGCTCGATGAGGAAAGCGACTGCCCGGCCGCACGCGACTATTCGCGGGCCTACTTGCACCATCTGGTGCGCTCGCAAGAGGCGCTTGGGGCGATGCTCCTGACCTGGAACAATCTGTCCTATTACCAGCAGCTGATGCGCGACATTCGTGAAGCGATCGAGGCTGGCAGGTTCGCCGAAGAAGCCGAGATCATCACGCAGCAATGGGCAAACGGTGACCTCGCCGTCCGGTAGGCATGCTCGCCAGGAATCCGGCTCCAGGGAGGAGTTGTCCCTGCCATGAACTGTTTTGAAACGACTGCCCAATAAGCATTGCCGGACGACATCGGGCGAGGATCAAGAACCTGTTCGTTTCGCGGCAAGTTTCAGTTCCTGGCACGACGGTGCGGACGAACGGCATCGCCGAGCCTTCGCCTTCGACCCCCATCGCGGTTCAGCGATGGACGGCTGGGTCGTTGCTTGCGATTCTGGCGATCGCAGTGACCGGTCTGGTCTTGCGCTTGCTTGGCGCGCGCGGCGACCTTTGGCTGGACGAGATCTGGAGCTTTGCGCTGATCGAGCCGCTGACCTCGATCGACCAGATATTCTGGCGCGTCAATCACGACAACAATCATTTCCTCAACTCGGTCTATCTCTATCTCATTGGCCCCGATGCTTCGCCGCTGATCCAGCGAGGTCTGTCGATAGCATTAGGTGTTGCCACGATCGGTGCGGCGGCAGCGAGCGCCGCATCGCGCGGACGACAGGCGATGATTGCCACAAGCCTGTTGTTTGCCGTGAGCTACCCAATGGTCCATTACGGCTCGGAGGCGCGCGGCTATGCCGGCCTTGTGCTGTTCACGCTGCTCTCGGTGGTTTTTCTGGAGCGCCGGCTCGACAATAGACGGTGGTCTGGCGCGGCCTTGGCAGCGGCGATCCTTTTCGGCTTCCTGTGCCATCTCACAATGATCGGAATGGTGGCGGTCCTCGCAATCTGGACCGCCTGGCTCGCCTGGCAGCGTACGGCGAAGGTCGGCCGCGTCGTTGCGGACCTGGCGTCGATCTTCCTGCCGGGCTTGCTTGCCGTGCTGCCGCTGGCTGTCGGCGTGTTTGTCGGCTGCAGGCTGTTCGGCTTCAGTGTCGGTGGTGTTTCGCCATTCTCGATTGCCGCCTTCGCGCAGGGCTATGGCGGGATGATCCGCTCTCTGTTCGGCCTGCCACCCTGGTTTGGCGACGGGCCTTATATCGTTGCCGCCTGCGGTCTTGTCGGCCTCTCCGCCGGTGTCTGGCGCGGTCGTCGAGCCAGCCTTTATGCCATCGGGATTATCGGACTGCCTTTGCTCATGGCGGCGGCGCATCTGCCCAACCTTGAGTTCCCGCGCTATTTCATCATCAGCGGAACATTGCTGCTGCTCTGGGCCGGCGAGATGATTGGCCGCGGCTTGGATGCTCGCGGGACTGCCAGGCTGCTTGCGATGGGAGCGCTGGCGATCGTGGTGAGTGGAAGCATTTCGTCGCTGCTTCAGTTCTATCAATATGGACGCGGCTCCTACGCCGCTATCGTTGATGAAATGACCAGGAACGGCGCAACCACCTATGCCAGCGACGGTAATTTCCGCACCCCCATTGTCGTCAACTATTTTGCGGCGCGAATGGATCGTCGGGCATTGCTGGTCACAGACGACGGGATGTGCACCGAACGGCCCGCCTGGCTGGTCCTCGAGGGGGACGTGGACAAACAAGCCGAACATGTCCAACCGACGGCCGCATGCGCTCTGGCGTATGAACGGGCCGATGCGTCGAGGCATTGGGGGTTTTCTGGCCTGAGCTGGACGCTCTACCGGCGACAGGATTGAAACACCCCTTTAGGTGCTGAGCGACGTGGACGCACGCAGGCTGCAGCCGGTGATCCGAAAGCTGTCGTCAGGCTGTAGTTCGAGCGTGTAGACCGCCTCGTAGTCCTTGCCATCCGGGCCGACGATCAGCACTTGCTGGATGATCGAGGTCGGGCTCGTCTCACGAACCTTGCCGAAGGAGTAGGTCTGCGGTTGGCGCACCGGTGGATAGCCTTTTGTCACCATGTTCATGAAGGTATCGACGGTCGGAAAGATGCGTTTCACATTCGGTGCGGCAAAGCTGTAGGCCGTCATTCCGTCATTGGCGATGAAGGCCCTCAACTGCCCATCGATGACTGTCTGCGCCGCTTTGACTTCGGCGTCGCCAGCAAAGGCCTGGGATGCGAAAATGAATGGAACGACTGCGAATGCGAAAAACGCGCGGCGCATGGCCTGTCTCCGTTGTCCCTGAGAAATCGCTGCCTGAAGGTACATGATACCATACGCTTTGCAGTGCTTCAGGGTTTCAGCCGAGCGCAAACATTCGGCGTGGCAGTCCGTGTCCGAGCCGAGAAAGCATTGTCGAGGCGAGAACAGCCTGAGCGATTGCCGATGCTTGAAAGCCGGGCGGCAGTCTGCCACAAGGGCCGCTCGATTAGAGCGTGCGATGTGAGCAGGACCAGGCAATGAAGGCATTTTTCGTGCAGATAAAATGCGATCTGGGCAAGGCCTACGACGTTGCCAGCGCCCTGGCCGATGCCGAGATCGCTTCGGAAATCTACTCGACAGCCGGAAACTACGACCTGCTCGCCAAATTCTATGTCGACGACGAGGAAGACATCGGCCACTTCGTCAACGAGAAAGTGCAGATTCTTCCCGGCATCAAGGACACGTTCACGGTCGTCACCTTTCGCGCGTTTTGATCCGCATCCGGCATGTGCCCCGACACCAGGCAAAGCCTGATCAAGGCCCTATTGGTGCTGCCTTAATTTTAGGCAAGTGCGATATACTGATCGCCGGCGCCCAACAAATCACCGATTGCGCTTGATTTTCTCCAGCCAGGCCAGTGAAATGGCGCCACAGGGGAGTATGCGATTGGCAGCGTTCGATGAAATGCTTCCGGAAGTTTCCGGGCTGAGAAAACCGTATTCGGCTTACGATCGCTGGCTGAAGGAACAGGACCCGGCCAGACTTACCGAGAAGATGCAGGACGCCGAACGCGTCTTTCGCAAGACAGGCATCACTTTCGCCGTCTACGGCGAGCAGGAAGCATCGGAGCGGCTGATACCCTTCGATATCGTTCCGCGCATCATTTCGGGCAACGAATGGCGACGGCTGACGCAAGGCATCGAGCAGCGCGTCCAGGCGCTGAACGCCTTTCTCGACGACATCTACCATCGCCAGGAGATCTTACGCGCCGGCCGGGTGCCGAAGGAGTTGATCGCCAAGAACGAGGCGTTCCTGCCCGAGATGATCGGGGTGCGGCCGCCGGCCGGCGTCTATACCCACATCATCGGCGTCGACATCGTACGCATCAGCGAGAACGAGTTCTACGTGCTGGAGGACAATGCGCGCACGCCGTCCGGCGTCTCCTACATGCTGGAGAATCGCGAGACGATGATGCAGCTCTTCCCTGAGCTGTTCCAGCAGATCAAGGTGCGGCCGGTTGAGAATTACCCGCAGCTCTTGCGCCAGTCGCTGGCGGCAGTGCGGCCGCAAAGCACCAAGGGCGCGCCGACCATTGCCGTGCTGACGCCGGGCAGCTTCAACTCGGCCTATTTCGAACATGCTTTCCTTGCCGACCAGATGGGCGTGCAGCTTGTCGAGGGGCAGGATCTGCGCGTCGTCGATGGCCATGTCGCGATGCGCACCACCGAGGGCTACAAGCAGATCGACGTGCTTTACCGTCGTGTCGACGACTCGTTCCTCGATCCGCTGACCTTCCGCCCCGACTCGGCACTTGGCGTGCCGGGCATTATGGACGTCTACCGCGCCGGCAACATCACGATCGCCAATGCGCCGGGAACCGGCATCGCCGACGACAAGGCGATCTATTCCTACATGCCCGAGATCGTCGAATTCTACACCGGCCGCAAGGCGATCCTCGGCAACATCCCGACCTGGCGCTGCTCGGAGCCGGACAGCCTGAAATACGTGCTCGAGCATATCGATGAATTGGTGATCAAGGAGGTCCACGGCTCCGGCGGTTACGGCATGCTGGTCGGCCCGGCGGCGACCAAGAAGGAATGCGAGGAGTTTTCCAAAAAGGTCGCGGCAAAACCGTCGAACTACATCGCCCAGCCGACGCTTGCGCTGTCGACCTGTCCGATCCTGACGGACAAGGGGCTGGCGCCGCGCCATGTCGATCTGCGCCCCTATGTGCTGGTTTCCGACCGTATCCAGATCGTGCCCGGCGGGCTGACCCGAGTAGCGCTCAAGGAAGGCTCGCTGGTCGTCAATTCTTCGCAAGGCGGGGGCACGAAGGATACGTGGGTGTTGGATGATTAGAGTGAAAGTAGTGAATAGTGAATAGTGAATAGTGAATAGGTAAGGATGTGGGTCGTTGATGTTGGTGAAATGCCCTGAAGTGAAGCGCGCGGAATCGTGCCCTGGAATCCGGATAGTCACCATTCACCATTCACCTTTCACTATTCACCACAGGACCGCCTGACATGCTTCTCGGCCGCACCGCCAACGGGCTCTACTGGATGAACCGCTACATCGAGCGGGCGGAAAACATGGCGCGGCTGGTGGATGCCGGCTTGCGCATGGCGCTGACTCGTACTCAGAACGCTTCGGAGGAGTGGAATTCGGTGCTGCTCAGCGCCGGTTCGGACGCCAGCTTCACGCAGAAATATTCCGACTACACCGCCGCCAATGTCGCCGACTATCTGCTGCGCGACACATCGAACCCGTCGAGCACGATGTCGTCTATCGAAACGGCCCGTAACAATGCCCGCATGGTGCGTACCGCACTGACGCGTGAGACCTGGGAAAGCATCAACGAAGCCTGGATGTCGCTGAAGCGGATACTGGCCAAGCCGATCGACGAGCGCGACCTGCCCAACGCGCTCGACGCAATCAAGCGCGAGACGGCGCTGATCCGCGGCTCGTTCTACGGCACGATGCTGCGCAACGAGATTTTCGATTTTTCGCAGCTCGGCACGTATGTCGAACGCGCCGACAACACCGCGCGCATCCTGGATGTGAAATACTACGTGCTGTTGCCGTCGATCTCCTGGGTCGGCTCGACGCTCGACAACTACCAGTGGGAATCGATCCTGCGCTCGGTGTCGGCGCACCGTTCCTATCGCTGGGTCTATGATGCCGACTACAAGCCGAGCAACATCGCCGATTATCTGATCCTCAACGTCCGCATGCCGCGCTCGCTGACCTTTTGCTACCGCTTCCTGACGGAGCATCTCAAATTCCTGGGTGACGACTATGGGGAGCGCCACGCCTGTCATGCGACGGCTGCCAAGACCCAGGCCATGCTGACGGCCGGGTCGATCAAGGATATTTTCGACGCCGGCCTGCACGAATTCCTGGCCAATTTCATCCGCGACAACACCAGGCTCGGCGACGAGATCGCGCAGGATTACAGGTTCTATTGAGCATGATCCCAAAAAGCGGAGACCGGTTTTCGGAAAAGCTCATGCTCCAGGGACGAGTGCGATGCGGCTGAAGATCACCCACCGGACCGAATACCGCTACGATGCGCCGGTGCACTATCTGTTGCAGCGTTTGCGGCTGCTCCCGGTGAACGGGCGCACCCAGACGGTACTGTCCTGGGCGCTGAAGATCGAAGGCGCACGCGAGGAAGTGCGCTTCACCGACCATTTCGGCAATGATACCCGGCTGTTGAGCGTCGAGGGCGAGCGCGACTTCATCACCGTCGAAGCAGCCGGCGAAGTGGTGACGCGCGACACCGCTGGCGTCTGCGGACCGCACCAGGGTTTCGCGCCGCTCTGGCTGTTCGGCCAGGAAACGCCGCTGACGACGATCGGCAGCGGCATTCGCGAGCTTGCTGCCTCGGTCGGCAAGGGTACCGACATCGAAAGGCTGCACCGGTTGATGGCGGTGATCGGCGAGCGCGTCGCTTATACGCCGGACACCACCAACGTGACGACGCCGGCCGAAGAGGCCCTGGCGCTCAAGACCGGCGTTTGCCAGGACCACAGCCACATCTTCGTTGCCGCGGCGCGTGCCATGGATTTTCCGGCCCGCTATATCAGCGGCTACCTGATGATGGATGCGGCCATCGAGCAGGCGGCAAGCCACGCCTGGGCCGAGGCGCATGTCTCGGGCCTCGGCTGGGTCGCCTTCGATGTCGCCAACGGCATTTCTCCGGACGAGCGTTATGTGAAGGTGGCGACCGGCCGCGATTATCGCGACGCCACGCCGGTATCTGGAATTCGGCTGGGACAGGCGGAAGAACAGCTTGCGGTCACCGTCACCGTGGAGCAGTAATCCCCGGCAAGATTGTTGCCAAAGAGATTCGATGACCTATTGCGTCGGCCTGAAGATCGATCGCGGGCTCGTGTTCATGTCGGACACGCGCACCAACGCCGGCATGGATTCGATCTCGACCTTCAGGAAGATGCATGTCTGGGAAGAGCCGGGCGAGCGCGTCATCGTTTTGATGTCGGCCGGCAATCTGGCGACGACGCAGGCCGTGGTCAGCCTGCTCGACGAACGCACCAAGGCAGTGGCGGAGCGCCGTGCCACACTGCTCGAAACGCCCTCCATGTACCAGACAGTCCGGTTGGTCGGAGACACCGTCAAGGAGGTCATCGCCAGTTCGTCGCCGGCGGGCGAAAAGGCGGATTCCTACTTCAACGCCTCCTTCATCCTCGGCGGTCAGATCAAGGGCAGCGCGCCGCGCCTGTTCATGATCTATCCGGAAGGCAATTTCATCGAATCCACCGAGGACACGCCGTTCTTCCAGATCGGTGAGACCAAATACGGCAAGCCGATCATTATCCGCGCTTATGAAAGGACGATGAGTTTCGCCGAGACGGTGAAGTTACTGCTGGTGTCGTTCGACTCGACGCTGAAGTCGAACCTGTCGGTCGGCCTGCCGCTCGACCTGCTGTTCTATGAAAAGGACACTTTCAAGGTCGGCCTCAAAAAGCGAATAACCCAGGACGATCAATATTATCGTACGATCTCGGATAGCTGGTCGAACGCGCTGAAGACCGCCTTTGCCAGTCTGCCTGATTTTCCCGAATGAAAACCTTCGTTTTTCGTGCTCTTTGATCGCGGCTCGATGAGGCGCTACGGAGGCGAAGATGAATAGCAACGAATTCCGCGAATGGTCGCTGCGAGCGGCTGAATGGGGCGCCGACTACAGAAACAGCCTTCGCGAAAAACCGGTGCGGCCGCTTGTCGAGCCGGGCGAAATCTTCAAAAGCATCGATGCCGCGCCGCCGGAAGACGGCGAAACGATGCAGGCAATCTTCGCCGATTTCGAACAAAAGATCTTGCCGGGCATGACGCACTGGCAGCATCCGCGTTTCTTCGCCTATTTCCCGGCTAACGCGGCACCGGTCTCCGTCGTGGCCGAGTATCTGGTTTCCGCGATGGCCGCGCAATGCATGCTCTGGCAGACCTCGCCGGCGGCAACCGAGCTCGAGACGCGTGTCGTCGACTGGATGCGGCAGGCGCTTGGTTTGCCGGAGGGATTTTCCGGCGTCATGCAGGATTCGGCTTCATCGGCGACGCTTGCCGCCGTGCTGACAATGCGCGAGCGCGCGCTCGACTGGCAAGGCAACAAGAACGGCTTGCAAGGGCAGCCGGTCGTGCGGATCTATTCTTCCGACCAGGTCCATACTTCTATCGACCGGGCGATCTGGGTGTCGGGCATCGGCGAGGCGAACCTCGTGCGCATTCCGGTCGCCGGACGCTTCCGCGCCATGCAGACGGCGGCTCTGGAAGCCGCGATCGTTACCGACCGCGAAAACGGCATGCTGCCGGCGGGCATCATCGCCAGCGTCGGCGGCACAAGTACCGGCGGCACCGACAATGTGGCGGCTGTTGCCGAGGTGGCGAAGCGGCACGGGCTCTACCTGCATGTCGATGCCGCATGGGCCGGCTCCGCCATGATCTGCCACGAGTTCCGGCATTTCTGGACCGGCGCCGAAAATGCCGATTCCATCGTCTTCAACCCGCATAAATGGTTGGGGGCACAGTTCGATTGCTCGATGCAGTTCATCCGCCAGCCGGAAGAGCTGGTCCGCACGCTGGCGATCAAGCCCGAATTCCTGAAAACGCATGGCCGCGACGGGGTCATCAACTACTCCGAATGGTCGGTGCCGCTCGGACGGAGGTTCCGCGCTCTGAAACTTTGGTTCCTGCTGCGTGCGTATGGCTTGGAAAATCTGCGGAACATGATCCGCAACCATGTTGCCTGGAGCGAGAGCCTCGCCGCGCGGCTGGCTCGGGAACCGGATTTCGAGATCGTCACGGAACCCATCTGTCGCTATTCTCATTCCGCCATCTCGCGGCTGCGGCCATCGACTCTGACGAGCACAATTTGCGGTTGGTCAGCGCGATCAACGATGACGGCCGCATTTACCTGACGCAGACCCGGGTGGACGGGCAGGTGGCGATCCGCTTTCAGGTCGGGCAGTTCGAAACGACTGCGGCGGACGTCGATACTGCTTTCTCGGTCATCACTGAGATCGCGCGGGGGCTGAGTTGATAGCCTCGTCGAGATTGCACCGGAGCTTTTCTCGCTGCAGTCGCCCGATTTTCATTAGCCGGCCCATACCTGTTCACGGCTTTCGTTTTCAGCTATAGACGAGAAAAACGAAAATGAGAGGTTGCTAGATGTATCTGTCGCCGCGTCATTCCGAAATCATCCAGATGGCCAAGGACCATGGCCGCGTACTGGTCGAGGAGCTGGCGACGCATTTCAACGTGACGCCGCAGACGATCCGCAAGGATCTCAACGATCTCTGCGACCAGCGGCTCTTGTCCCGCATCCATGGCGGGGCATTGTTCCCCTCCGGCATCGAGAACATGGAATATGAGGCTCGGCGCAAGATCGCCGCCGAGGAGAAGGAGGCGATCGGCCGCGCAGCAGCCCGGCTGATCCCCGACAACGCGTCTCTGTTCATCAATATTGGGACAACGACGGAAGCTGTCAGCAAGTCGCTTCTCGATCACAGCGGCCTGATGGTCATCACCAATAACATCAATGTTGCCAACAGGATGCGCATATATCCTTCGATCGAGGTGGTGATCGCCGGCGGTGTCGTGCGCGGTTCCGACGGCGGTGTGGTCGGGGAGGCCGCGGTCGATTTCATCAGGCAGTTCAAGGTCGATTTTGCGGTGATCGGCGCCTCGGCCATCGACCATGACGGCGCACTGCTCGACTTCGATTTTCGCGAGGTGAAGGTGGCTCAGGCGATCATCGCCAACGCCCGACATGTGATCCTGGTGTCGGACCAGACCAAATTCGAGCGCACCGCGCCCGTCCGCATCGGCCATCTGTCGCAGGTCAACACCTTTATCACCGATCGTTGCGACATCCCGTCGGTGCGTAAGATCTGCCAGGAGGCAGAAGTTCAGCTGATCGAAACGTCGCTATCCTAGAGATGCCGTCGCGGCATCTTCCGCCTATCACATTTCGTTTGACATTCGTTATCATTTCGAAATAATTCCCCTACGGTTTCGCAAGAACCCAAAAATGCTGCAATGCGAAATCGAGGGAGGATTCTTTGAGCGCATCACCGATTCATGACATTTTCGTCATCGGTGGCGGCATCAATGGCTGCGGCATCGCCCGCGATGCCGTTGGACGTGGCTTTTCGGTCTTTCTTGCCGAGATGAACGATCTGGCCAGCGGGACCTCTTCCGGCTCGACCAAACTGATCCATGGCGGCTTGCGCTATCTCGAATTCTACGAATTCCGCCTGGTACGCGAAGCGCTGATGGAACGCGAGGTCCTGTGGAGGAACGCGCCGCACATCATCTGGCCGATGCGCTTCGTGCTGCCATACGCCAAGGGGCTGCGTCCGGCCTGGCTGATCCGGCTCGGGCTTTTCCTCTACGACCATATTGGCGGGCGCAAATTGCTGCCGCCGACGAAAACGCTGGACATGGCTAAGGATCCGGCCGGCAAGCCGCTGAAGCCGCTGTTTCGAAAGGCGTTCGAATATTCGGACGGTTGGGTCAACGATGCCCGGCTGGTTGTGTTGAACGCCCGCGACGCTGCCGAACGCGGTGCAACCATTCGAACCCGAACAAAGGTCGTCAGCGCACGCCGCGAAGGCAATCTCTGGACGGTCAGGCTTGAAAATGTGCGGACCGGCGATACCGAGGAGGTCAAGGCGCGGCTGCTGGTCAATGCCGCCGGCCCGTGGGTCGATCAGGTGCTGTCGGCCACCGTCGGCTTGAACGACGTGCACAATGTCCGCCTCGTACAAGGCAGCCACATCGTCGTGGGCACGAAATTCGACGACCCACGCGCCTATTTCTTTCAGAACAAGGACGGGCGCATCATTTTCGCCATCCCTTACGAGGACGAGTTCACGCTCATCGGCACCACCGACCGTGACTATCCCGGCGATCCGCACAACGTCAGGATCAATGACGCCGAGATCGACTATCTCTGCGCTGCGGCAAGCGAATATTTCGCGCAGCCGGTCAAGCCGTCGGATATCGTCTGGACCTATTCCGCGGTGCGACCGCTCTACGACGATGGCGCCTCAAAGGCGCAGGAAGCCACCCGAGACTATGTGCTGAAGGCCGATGGAGGCGAGGGTGCCGCCCCGATCGTCAACGCCTTTGGCGGCAAGATCACGACCTACCGCCGATTGTCGGAATCGATGCTCGAGAAGATCGAGGGTTTTCTCGGCAAGCGCGGCAAACCATGGACGGCAAACGCGCCGCTGCCTGGCGGTGACTTTCCCGTCACCGGCTTCGATGCCGAGGTGGCGAAACTGAAAACGGCGTACCCGTTCCTCGACGCCCGGCTGGCCCGCCGGTTGACCCGGCTCTACGGCACCCGCGCAAGGAAGCTGCTGGGCCTCGCCAAGTCGAACGTCGATCTTGGCCGCAACTTCGGCGCCGATCTCTACGAAGCCGAGGTGCGCTACCTCGTCGAAAACGAATGGGCGATGACTGCCGAGGATGTATTGTGGCGCCGGACCAAGCGCGGCCTGCGTCTCAGCCGTGAGCAGGCGGCAGTGCTCGACGAGTTCATGCGCGGAATAAGCCGGCAGCACGTAGCGGCTGCCGAATAGGAACGGCCGACTGATGCAGAAAGCCTGGGAGGAGGCATCATGCTTGAACTGAGAAACGTGACGAAGACGGTGGGTGCGGCGGAACATATCCGCGACGTCTCGCTGACGCTTCAGCACGGCTCGCTCAACGTCCTGCTCGGGCCGACGCTCTCCGGCAAGACCAGCCTGATGCGGCTGATGGCGGGCCTCGACGTGCCGACCTCGGGCTCGGTCTGGTTCGATGGCAAGGATGTCACCGGCATGCCGGTGCAAAAGCGCAACGTCGCCATGGTCTACCAGCAATTCATCAATTATCCGGCGATGACGGTCTACGAAAACATCGCCTCACCGCTGCGGGTGGCCGGCACGGATCAGGCAACGATCGACAGGGAGGTGCGCAATGCCGCCGCCCTTCTCAAACTAACGCCCTATCTTGACCGGACGCCTCTCAGTCTGTCGGGCGGCCAGCAGCAGCGCACCGCGCTGGCCCGCGCGATCGTCAAGAATGCCAGCCTCGTGCTGCTCGACGAGCCGCTCGCCAATCTCGACTACAAGCTGCGCGAAGAATTACGCGCGGAACTGCCGAAAGTCTTCGCGGCCGCCGGTACAATCTTTGTGTATGCCACGACCGAGCCGCACGAAGCCTTGCTGCTCGGCGGCAACACGGCGACGCTTTCCGAAGGCAGCATCACCCAGTTCGGGCCGACCATCGAAGTGTTCCGCAAACCGGTTGATCTGGTGACGGCGAGAACCTTCGCCGATCCGCCGCTCAACACCATCGTGCTTGCCAAGAAGGGTCTGGATTTCCTGCTCGAGGGCGGCGTGAAATTGCCGGTGCCGGCGGAACTCTTCGGCATTGCCGATGCGATCTATACGATCGGCTTCCAGCCGCATCATTTGTCCCTCGATCGGCCCAACGCCGCCGCAGTGCCGGTGCGCGCAAAGGTGACGATCACCGAGATCACCGGATCGGAAAGCTTCGTCCATCTCGATTTTGCCGATGCGCGCTGGGTCATGCTGACCCATGGCATTCGCGACTTCGAGCCGGACGAGGAGGTCGAGGTGTTCATCGACCCGCGCCACATCATGGTCTTCGACGAGCACGGCCGCGCCGTGGCCGCGCCGAAGCTGGCGGCCTAGGAGGAAGCGATGGCGCGCATCGATGTCAATCATATCCGCCACTCCTATCTGCAGAACCCGCGCACGGATGCCGATTT
Organism: Mesorhizobium sp. M0854; assembly: GCF_040319815.1. Lineage (NCBI taxonomy): Bacteria > Pseudomonadati > Pseudomonadota > Alphaproteobacteria > Hyphomicrobiales > Phyllobacteriaceae > Mesorhizobium > Mesorhizobium sp. M0854. The sequence continues at coordinate 40,074 of NZ_JAMYOL010000012.1, read as the reverse complement.
CGCGCTGAAGGAAGTGCACCACACGTTCGAGGATGGCGGCGCTTATGCGCTGCTCGGCCCATCCGGCTGCGGCAAGACCACGCTGCTCAACATCATTTCGGGATTGCTGCATCCCTCGCATGGCCAGCTGCTGTTCAACGGCAGGGACGTGACCAATCTGTCGACCCAAGAGCGCAACATCGCCCAGGTCTTCCAGTTCCCGGTGATCTACGACACGATGACCGTCTACGACAATCTGGCGTTCCCGCTGCGCAATCGCGGCGTGCCGGAGCCCGACGTCGACCGCAAGGTGCGCGAGACGCTGGAGATGACCGGGCTGGCCGATATGGCCAAACGAAAGGCGCGCGGACTGACCGCCGACCAGAAGCAGAAGATCTCGCTCGGGCGCGGGCTGGTGCGCTCCGACGTCAACGCCATCCTGTTCGACGAGCCTTTGACAGTCATCGACCCGCATATGAAATGGGTGCTGCGCTCGCAGTTGAAGCAGCTTCACCGCCGCTTCGGCTACACCATGGTCTATGTCACGCACGACCAGACCGAGGCGTTGACCTTCGCCGACAGGGTGGTCGTCATGTATGACGGCGAAATCGTGCAGATCGGCACACCGGCGGAGCTGTTCGAGCGCCCGCGCCACACCTTTGTCGGCTATTTCATCGGCTCGCCCGGCATGAATGTCATGCCGGTGGCGATCGACGGCAAGACAGCGAAGCTGGGCTCGCAGCAGATCGAACTGCCGGGCGTGCCCAAGGCGGGCGGCGGCGCCATCGAACTCGGCATCCGTCCCGAATATGTGCGCCTGGGCAGTAAGGGCATGGCCGTCCGGATCAGCAAGGTCGAGGACGTCGGCCGCCACAAGGTGGTCCGTGCCAATCTTGAAGGGCGCGAGATCGCCGCCGTCATCGGCGAGGACGAGACAGTTCCGGCTGATCCGAAGGTGCGGTTCGACCCGGCCGGCATCAACATCTATGCCAATTCCTGGCGCGTCGAGATGGGAGCCTGAAGTGGAAAAGACCTGGAACAACAGAGCCTGGTTCCTGGTGCTGCCGGTGCTGCTGCTGGTGGCGTTCTCGGCGGTCATACCGCTGATGACGGTCGTCAATTATTCGGTGCAGGACACTTTCGGCAATAACGTCTTCTTCTGGGCCGGCACGGAATGGTTCGAGGAACTGCTTTCCTCCAGCCGCTTCTGGCAGGCGATGATCCGCAACCTTGTCTTCTCCTTCATCATCCTGGCGATCGAAGTGCCGCTCGGCATCTTCATTGCGCTCAATATGCCGAAGAAGGGTTGGGGCGTGCCTGTTTGCCTTGTTTTGATGGCGTTGCCGCTGCTGATCCCGTGGAACGTCGTCGGCACCATCTGGCAGGTGTTCGGGCGCAACGACATTGGCCTGCTCGGCTATTACGTCAACGCGCTCGGCATCGACTATAATTATGTGCAAGACCCATACGACGCCTGGGTCACGGTCATCATCATGGACGTCTGGCATTGGACCAGCCTCGTCGTTCTGCTCTGCTATGCCGGCCTGGTCTCGATCCCGGATGCCTTTTATCAGGCGGCCAAGATCGACGGTGCCTCGCGCTGGGCGGTGTTCCGCTACATCCAGCTGCCGAAGATGAACCGCGTGCTGCTGATCGCCGTGCTGCTGCGCTTCATGGATAGCTTCATGATCTACACCGAACCGTTCGTGGTGACCGGCGGCGGACCCGGCAACTCGACGACCTTTCTTTCGATCGATCTCGTCAAGACGGCGCTCGGCCAGTTCGACCTCGGCCCGGCGGCGGCGATGTCGCTGGTCTACTTCCTTATCGTCCTGTTGTTGTCATGGGTGTTCTACACCGTGATGACCAATTACGACGCGGAGCGCTGAGATGAGCCGCACCGAAGAGAGAGCCGACAGGGTGAGCGAGACGACAGCTTCGGAAGGGCTCGCCAGCACGCTACGGCAGGACGAGATCGCACGGCTGATGCGCCGTCGCGGCGAGGAGTCGCGTTGGTGGTGGATCGTGCCGACGCTCTACATCATCGTTCTGCTTTTGCCGATCTACTGGCTCATCAATATGAGCTTCAAGACCAATGGCGAGATCGTCTCGTCGCTGACGCTCTACCCGCACGCACCGACATTGGCGAATTACCGCACCATCTTCACCGACGCGTCCTGGTATTCGGGCTACATCAACTCGATCACCTATGTGGTTATGAACATGGTGATTTCGGTGGCTGCGGCGCTGCCGGCGGCCTATGCCTTCTCACGCTACCGCTTCCTCGGCGACAAGCATCTGTTCTTCTGGCTGCTGACCAACCGCATGGCGCCGCCGGCGGTGTTCGCGCTGCCATTCTTTCAGCTTTATTCGGCCTTCGGCCTTATCGACACCCACATCGCCGTGGCTCTGGCGCATTGCCTGTTCAACGTGCCGCTGGCGGTGTGGATCCTCGAAGGCTTCATGTCGGGCGTACCCAAGGAGATCGACGAGACCGCCTATATCGACGGCTATTCGTTCCCGCGCTTCTTCATCAAGATATTCATGCCGCTGATTGCGAGCGGCATCGGCGTGGCGTGCTTCTTCTGCTTCATGTTCTCGTGGGTCGAGCTGCTGATCGCCCGCACGCTGACGACCACCGACGCCAAGCCGATCGCCGCGACCATGACCCGCACCGTTTCGGCCGCCGGCATGGATTGGGGGCTGCTCGCCGCAGCCGGCGTGCTGACGCTGATTCCCGGCGCGCTCGTCATCTGGTTTGTGCGCAACTACATCGCCAAGGGCTTTGCCCTGGGGAGGGTATGATGGAGCAGGTCGACAGAAGCCCATGGTGGTGGGCCGTGCTGTTTCTCGCCCTGGTCGTCGTGGCCTGGGTGGCACTTCAAATCGATTTCGTGGCAATAACGGTGGGCTTCAGCGATCCGGCCAATATCCGCCTGTGGGGATTTAACCTCTCGTCCAACCTCGATTTTTCGTGGATGGCCTGGACGTGGCCGACCGCGGCCTTCTTTGGAACCATCTTTCTGCTGCTTTGCGGCATGGCGGCGTGGGAATACGTCTCGCCGGGCGGCAATCCGCGCGTCGGCGTGCTGCGGTTCGAAACGACGCGTGGCGACCGCCTGTTCCTGTCGCTGCTTGGCAGCGCCTTTATCCATCTCGCTTGGCTGGGTCTAGTCGGACCCAATCTGTGGTGGGCTCTCGCTCTCTCCGTGGTCTACGCCGTCGGCGTGTTCCGCTACGTATAGAGGGGGAAACTGTTGGAACGGCGGCGTGCCGGCCGCCGATCCAGATCGCACTTTGAACTTTAACAGTGGAGGAAATACATGCGACGGCAATTCTTGACATCAACAACTGCGCTTGTCCTATTGCTCGGGGCAAGCAATGCCTATGCCGGAATGGACGAGGCCAAGGCCTTCCTCGATAAGGAAATCGGGCCCCTTTCGACGCTTTCGCGCGCCGACCAGGAAGCCGAGATGCAATGGTTCATCGATGCCGCGAAACCTTTCGCCGGCATGGATATCAAGGTGGTTTCCGAAACCATCGCCACGCATCAGTATGAATCGCAGGTGCTGGCGCCGGCCTTTACGGCCATCACCGGCATCAAGGTTACGCATGACGTCATCCAGGAAGGCGACGTCGTCGAGAAGATCCAGACCCAGATGCAGACCGGCCAGAACCTCTATGACGGCTGGGTCAACGATTCCGATCTGATCGGCACGCACTGGCGCTACCAGCAGGTGCGCAACCTGACCGACTGGATGGCAGGCGACGGTAAGGATGTCACCAACCCGAATCTCGACCTGAAGGATTTCATCGGCACTTCGTTCACCACCGCGCCCGACAAGAAACTCTACCAACTTCCCGACCAGCAGTTCGCCAACCTCTACTGGTTCCGTTACGACTGGTTCAACGACGAGAAGAACAAGGCGGACTTCAAGGCCAAATACGGCTACGACCTCGGCGTGCCGGTGAACTGGTCGGCCTATGAGGACATTGCAGCGTTCTTCACCGGGCGTGAGATCGACGGCAAGAAGGTCTACGGCCATATGGACTATGGCAAGAAGGACCCCTCGCTCGGCTGGCGGTTCACCGACGCCTGGCTGTCGATGGCCGGCAATGGCGACAAGGGCATTCCGAACGGTCTGCCCGTCGACGAATGGGGCATCAAGGTCGACGAGAATTCGCGTCCGGTCGGTTCCTGCACGGCGCGCGGCGGCGACACCAATGGTCCGGCTTCTGTCTATGCCATCCAGAAGTACCTCGATTGGCTGAAGGCCTATGCACCGGCGGAAGCCCAAGGCATGACCTTCTCCGAATCGGGGCCAGTTCCGGCGCAGGGCGCGGTTGCCCAGCAGATCTTCTGGTACACCGCCTTCACCGCCAGCATGGTCGACGCCAGCGCCAAGGCGGTGCTGAACGACGACGGCACGCCGAAGTGGCGCATGGCGCCGTCGCCGCATGGCGTCTACTGGAAGGACGGCATGAAGCTTGGCTATCAGGACGTCGGTTCCTGGACGCTGATGAAGTCGACGCCGACCGACCGCGCCAAAGCCGCCTGGCTCTACGCGCAGTTCGTCACCTCGAAGACGGTCGACGTGAAGAAGAGCCATGTCGGCCTGACCTTCATCCGCGAGAGCACGATCCACGACAAGAGCTTCACCGAACGTGCGCCAAAGCTCGGCGGCTTGATCGAGTTCTACCGCTCGCCGGCGCGCGTCCAGTGGTCGCCGACCGGCACCAACGTGCCGGACTATCCGAAGCTGGCACAGCTCTGGTGGCAGGCGATCGGCGATGCTTCGTCGGGTGCCAAGAGCGCGCAGGAAGCGATGGACTCGCTCTGCGGCGAGCAGGAAAAGGTGATGAGCCGCATCGAGAAGTCGGGCGTCCAGGGCGATATTGGCCCGAAGATGGCCGAAGAGCATGACCTCGCCTACTGGAATGCGGACGCGGTCAAGAAGGGCAATCTCGCTCCTCAGCTCAAGATCGAGAACGAGAAGGAAAAGCCGGTCACCATCAACTACGACGAGCTGGTGAAGAGCTGGCAGCAATAGGACCGTTTGATGCGGGCGTCCGCGCCCGCATCGCCATGCTCAGGGGAGGCGGCATGTTGCCGTCTCCCCTGTTTGCGTGAACGGCTCCGCGCCATCTGGCGTCGAGACATCGCAGCACCTTTGAACTCGCTTCGACGGGAGAGAGAATGACCGGATATATCCTTGCAATCGACCAGGGGACGACATCGAGCCGGGCGATCCTGTTCGACGACAAGATGGAGGTCGTCGGCAGCGGGCAAAAGGAATTCACCCAATATTATCCGGCCTCCGGCTGGGTCGAGCACGATCCCGAGGAGATATGGGCAAGCGTCGTGGAAACGGTGAAAGCCGCGCTGAAGACAGCCGGCCGCAACGCAGCGGAAGTCGCCGCGATCGGCATCACCAACCAGCGCGAAACCGTCGTCATCTGGGACAAGGAGACCGGCAAGCCGATCCACAACGCGATTGTCTGGCAGGACCGCCGCACCGCGCCGCTATGCCAGAAACTGAAGAAGCTGGGGCTGGAGAAGAAATTCACGAAAAAGACCGGCCTGCTGCTCGATCCCTATTTCTCCGGCACCAAGATCGCCTGGATGCTGGACAAGGTGAAGGGCGCCAGAAAACGCGCCGAGAAGGGCGAACTGCTGGCCGGCACCATCGATAGTTTCCTGATTTGGCGCCTGACTGGCGGCAAGGTCCACGCCACTGACGCCACTAATGCCTCGCGCACACTGGTCTACAACATCGAACAAAACGCCTGGGACGACGAGCTGCTGGCCATTTTCGGCATACCTGCAAGAATGCTGCCGCAGGTGAAAGATTGTGCCGATGATTTTGGAATCACCGACAAAAGCCTGTTTGGTGCACAGATTAGAATCCTCGGTGTGGCCGGCGACCAGCATGCGGCGGCGATCGGCCAGGCCTGTTTCGAGCCAGGCATGATGAAATCCACCTACGGCACCGGTTGCTTCGCGCTGCTCAACACCGGCAGCGATCTGGTTCGTTCGAAGAACCGGCTTTTGACCACCATCGCCTACAGGCTGAACGGCAGGACCACCTACGCTCTGGAAGGCTCGATCTTTATCGCGGGCGCCGCCGTGCAATGGCTGCGCGACGGAATCAAGGTAATCGGCAGGGCCGAGCATAGCGGCAAATTGGCAGAGGAAGCCGATCCGACGCAGAACGTCTATCTGGTGCCGGCTTTCGTCGGGCTCGGCGCGCCCCATTGGGATGCCGAAGCGCGCGGCGCCATCTTCGGGCTGACCCGCAATTCGGGGCCGGCGGAATTTGCCCGCGCGGCACTGGAATCAGTCGCGTTCCAAACGCGCGACCTGCTTGATGCCATGCGCAAGGACTGGAAGGGCGCGTCGGCCAAGACCGTCCTCAGGGTCGATGGCGGCATGGTGGCGTCAGACTGGACCATGCAGCGGCTGGCCGACATTCTCGATGCGCCGGTAGACCGGCCGACAATTCTCGAGACGACAGCACTCGGTGCGGCTTGGCTGGCCGGCTCGAAGGCGGGTGTCTGGCCGAAGGCCGCGGAATTCGCCAGGAGTTGGGCGCTCGAGCGCCGGTTCAAGCCGGACATGGATGCTTCGACACGTGCCGCCAAGCTGGCAGGTTGGCGCCACGCTGTGCGCAGGACGCTAAGTACGCAGGCAGGGATGCCACCGGATTCGCACTAATGAAAAACCCGCGCCGTTTCGGGCGCGGGCTTGCAGCCTCTAATCTGGGACTCAGTAAGGCGACCGGCACTGCCGGCGCGGACCGTAGTTGGGCTGGTAAGTGTTGTCAGAAGCGCGATAGCTCCGATAACGGTCATAGCACCACTGCACGTGGGCATCGCCACGATAGACACGATTCTGGTTGACGATCGCGCCGGTAATCAGCGCTCCAGTAGCAAACGCAGCCAGCGGGAACCAGAAATCGCCGTGACGGCGATAGCCGCGACGATATTCGCGATAGCCGCGATGGCCACGCCAGTACATGCCGTCGTCACGCGAAAAATTGCGACGGAAATCGCGACGCGAGAAATCGCGATTGAAATTCCGGTGCCTCCGCCACGGCTCGTACTGGACGGTCTGGACATTCGAGGTGAGCCCCTCGGCAGGGGGCGCATAGCTGGGCTGAGCGTTGACTGGCACGATCTCCGCGGCAGCGAATGAGATCGAAAGAGTGGTCGCCAGCAGGCCCGACATGATCCTATTCATGGTCTTCTCCTTGAAACGCATGTCCCTTATCGCGGGAAACGGGCAGGCTGCGCAAATTGTTCCGCCAAAAATCCCAAGTTGCTGATCCGCAAAGGTTCTTCCGATTTGCTGCTTGCCTTTGTCGGCATAGAGGGCGAGCTTCGGCCTTGCGCGAGAGGGAGGCAGTTCCGTCAACGCCGAAGCGCTTCGCCAGGCATGATGACGCGGCAGGAAAGTCCGGTTTGGGAGCCGTCTTTTTCCGGTTGACCGGCAGAGGCACTCTCCCTATGTTCCGCGCAATTTCGAGGGCGGCCTTTCTGAGCCCGCGGGAGCGCGTAGCTCAGCCGGTAGAGCAACTGACTTTTAATCAGTAGGTCATGGGTTCGAATCCCATCGCGCTCACCACAATCAAGATGTACGGCCCGGAGACATGGGTAACAGTTTGTACCTAAGACATGGGTGACAACCTCGTGCCGAACGCATCCAGTGGCTTTAGCCGCCCGCCCCATCGTCCATCATCGTGCCGGTGAGTGCCTCATAGGCTCTGCTGCACAGCTGTGAATTCGGACAATCCTTCACGATAGGCACTGGCACCACGGTGAGAACTGCTGCGGCAAGGATTTGCGGGCACAGACCGACGGCGCTTACCTTTCTGCCGAACACGCCGGCCAGGAAAAAGTAGAGACCCTGGGCCATGCAGGCTGCCGTCAGAATGCCCAAAAGCGTGCTGGTTGCTCTTGCGAAGGGCGTTATGTAGCCGTCGGGAAAACCCAGCATGCCGAGATCCATCGACCATTTCAGCGCCAGCATGACGCTCAACGCTGCCCAAACGAGGGCCGTCGTACGAGTGAACAGCGTCTGCTTTGGCTTCTCACCTAGATCAGTCATGGAATCACGTCGGAATTGCGTGCCGGGACATGCGCAAGCTCTCGGTCAAATCAGCGAGACATTACCGCCGGCATGGCGCTCGAGCCGTCCGGCTAGGTCGAGCTCCAGCAGCACCATGAACACTTGGGCGGGATGCAGGCCGGTGTGGCGGATGATCTCGTCTACCGCCACTGGCGTCGGGCCGAGCGCCTCGACGACGCGGTCGCGGTCGTCCTCGCGCGGCGGCGGCGTTGCCGAAAAGTCGGGCGGCTCCTCAAGCGGCGATGTCCTTGGGGCCCAGGCGCCGACCAGCGGGGCGATCGCACTGGTGATATCGGCGGCCTCGGTGACAAGGGTTGCGCCGTCCTTGAGCAGGCCATTGGCGCCGGCAGCGCGCGGATCGAGCGGCGAACCGGGAACGGCAAAGACCAGCCGGCCCATCTCGCCGGCGAGGCGGGCGCTGATCAGCGAGCCGGAGCGCTGTGCGGCCTCGACCACCACCAATCCCAATGCAGCACCGGCGACGAGCCGGTTGCGGCGCGGAAAATCCTGTGCGCGCGGCTGCCACCCAAACGGCATTTCGGAAATGATGGCGCCGCCGCGTTCGGCGATCTCGTCGCACAGGCCGGCATTTTCGGGCGGGTAGGGCAAATCGAGGCCGCCGGCGAGCACGCCGATTGTGCCAGTCGCAAGGCTGCCCTGGTGCGCGGCCGTATCGATGCCGCGCGCCAGGCCGGAGACGATGCCATAGCCGTCGCGGCCGAGATCCGCCGCCAGCATCCGCGCCATCTTGATGCCGGCCAGCGATGCGTTGCGAGCGCCGACGATGGCGACCGCTGGCAAGCGGAACACCGCGCTATTGCCCCTGACCGCGAGCAGCGGCGGCGGATGATCCATGCTTTTCATCAGCGGCGGATAATCCGCTTCGCCGATGCCGACGAAGCGGGCGCCAGCCCGCCGGGCGGTCTCCAGCTCCGCCTCGGCCTCGGCAATGGACGGGATGCGGACGATTTTTTTGGCGCCACCCGAAATCATCAGCTCGGGCAGCATCGATAGCGCTGCTTCGGCCGAACCGAACCGGTTGATCAGGTCGCGAAAGGAAGCCGGGCCGACATTCGGCGTGCGGATCAGACGAAGCCAGCTCAGCCGCTGCCGGTCGCTGAGGCGCGGCCCGGCGTCGGGCTCGCTCACTCCTTGGCCCCGATCTTACCCTCGGTGCCGGCAAGCAGCCGCGCAATGTTGGCGCGGTGCTTTACGATGACGATTAGGCTCATCGCCGCGAAAAGCCCGGCAATCTGCGGCGTGCTCAGGAAATACAGCGCCATGGGCACCACGACTGCTGCCGTCAGTGCCGCAAGCGAGGAGAAGCGGAACAGGAAGGCCACCGCCAGCCAGACGACGGCGAAGATCAGCGCCGCCTGCCAGGCAAGGCCGATCAGCACGCCAAGGTAAGTGGCGACACCCTTGCCCCCCTTGAAGCCGAGCCAGACCGGAAAGAGATGACCTAAAAACGCGCCGAAGCCGGCCCAAAGTCCGAGCTCGGGCGCAAAGCGGCCTGCGATCAGCACCGCCGCGGTGCCTTTAAGGGCGTCGAGCAGAAGCGTGGCCGCGGCCAAGCTCTTGTTGCCGGTGCGCAGCACATTGGTGGCGCCGATGTTGCCGGAGCCGATGTTGCGCACGTCGCCGAGGCCGGCGGCACGGGTGATCAGCAGGCCAAACGGGATCGAGCCGAGAAGATAGCCGAACACCAATGCCAAGACGGGACTGTAAGCCATTGTTCCCCCGAACTTTCCTTGGCTGAGCGGATTTTAAGCCGTGACGCCTGTTTTCGTCCTAGGCCGAAAACACTGTGCGGCCCGCCACCATCGTTTGCAAGACCTTGCCTTGCAGTCGTGCGCCTTCGAAACAGGTGTTTTTCGAGCGTGAGCGGATGCCGCTCTCGCTGACGACCCATGGCTCGTCCAGATCGACGAGCGCAAGGTCGGCCAATGCCCCCGGTTTCAGCGTGCCGCCGGGCAGGCCGAACAATCTTGCCGGCGCGGTCGACAGTGTCTCGACCAGCCGGAGCAGCGTCACGTCGCCATTGTGATAGAGCCGCAGCGCTGCGCCTAGCAGCGTTTCCAGCCCGATGGCGCCGGCCGCGGCATCGGCAAAGGGCAGGCGCTTGGTGTCGACGTCCTGCGGGTCGTGGGAGGAGACGATGAGGTCGATGGTGCCGTCCTTGATCGCTTCGATCATCGCCAGCCGGTCTTCCTCGGCGCGCAGCGGCGGCGTCAGCCGGAAGAAGGTGCGGTACTCGCCGACATCATTCTCGTTGAGCGACAGATTGTGGATCGACACGCCTGAGGTGATGTTGGTGCCATCGGCTTTTGCGCGCGCTACCGCGTTTGCCGCCATAGCCGTCGAAATCTTGGCAGCGTGATAGGCGCCGCCGGTCAGCCGAGCCAGCGCGAGATCGCGCTCCAGGGGGATCGATTCGGCTTCGCGCGGAATGCCGGCAAGGCCAAGCCAGCTTGCGTAAAGGCCTTCGTTCATCACGCCGGCCAAAGCGAGGTCGGCGTCTTGGGTTTCATGCGCGATGACGCCACCGAAATCGCGCGCATAGGTCAGCGCGCGGCGCATCACCAGCGCGCTGGCAATAGAATGCCGGCCATCGGTGAAGGCGACCGCGCCGGCCTCGCGCAGCAGGCCGAATTCGGTCATCTCGCGGCCTTCCAGCCCCTTGGTGATCGCTGCTGCCGGCAAGATGTTGACGATTGCGGTGTCCTTGGCGGTGCGCAGCACGAACTCGACCAGTGCGACATTGTCGATCACCGGGTCGGTATCGGGCATCATGATGACTGAGGTGACGCCGCCGGCCGCCGCAGCGATGCTCGCCGAAGCAATGGTCTCCCGGTGTTCGCCGCCGGGTTCGCCGATGAAGACGCGTGCGTCGATCAATCCGGGGATGATAGTCTTGCCGGCGCAGTCGATGATGGTGGCGCCGTCGGGCGCGCCCTGGTTCAAGGCCGCCTTGCCGGCGGCAACGATTTTGCGGCCTTCAACGATGACGGTGCCGACCTCATCGATGCCGCGCGACGGGTCGACGATGTGGGCCCGGCGGAAGACCGTAATGCTCATCAGGCGCGGCCCTCGTGATTTCGACGGGGGTCGAGCAGCGCTTCCATAACCGCCATGCGCACGGCGACGCCCATCTCAACCTGTTCCTGGATAACGCTTTGCGGGCCGTCGGCGATCTCGGAGGCGATCTCGACGCCGCGGTTCATCGGGCCGGGATGCATGACCAGCGCACCGTCCTTGGCCGCCTTCAGCTTCTCCGCGTCGAGGCCGAAATAGCGGAAATATTCGCGCACCGACGGTACGAAAGCGCCTTCCATGCGTTCGCGCTGCAGGCGCAGCATCATTACCACGTCGGCGTCCTTCAGACCCTCGGCCATGGAACGTGTGACGATGACGCCCATCTTCTCGATGCCGGCGGGCAAAAGCGTCGAAGGGGCGACGACCCTGACCTGGGCACCAAGCGCGTTGAGCAGGATGATGTTGGAGCGGGCCACGCGCGAATGCAGGATGTCGCCGCAGATCGCCACGATCAGCTTCGACAACGGACCCTTGACGCGGCGGATGGTCAGTGCGTCGAGCAGCGCCTGGGTAGGGTGCTCATGGGCGCCGTCGCCGGCATTGACCACCGAACAGCCAACTTTTTGGGCAAGAAGTGCTGCCGCGCCGGCCGATTGATGGCGGATGATCAATATGTCGGGACGCATGGCATTCAGCGTCATCGCCGTATCGATCAGCGTCTCGCCCTTTTTCACCGACGAACTCGCTACGGACATGTTCATGACGTCGGCGCCGAGCCGTTTGCCGGCCAGCTCGAATGACGATTGCGTACGGGTCGAGGCTTCGTAGAAGAGATTGATCTGGGTGCGGCCGCGCAGCGTCGATGTCTTCTTGTCCGACTGCCGCGAGATGGCAACGGCCCTGTCCGCCCGGTCGAGCAGAAGCTCGATGTCGGCAGGGGAAAGATCGCGGATGCCCAGAAGATGGCGGTGGGGATAAAGCGGCAGGGACGATGCGTCGGTCATCTCAAGTCGCTGCTATAGGGGGGAGGCTCCGCGGCTGCAAGCACCGGCTTGGGATTGGATTGGTTCTCCCCGGTATTTTCGTCGCGCGCCGCTGGCCATAGGCTATAAACCGCCTTGGCTTTGGATTCGCAGCCTTCAGGTGATAAGGACGAAGCGTGACCGACGACGTGACCAACCAGCCGCCGCCGCTGGCCGGCGGCAACGCCTGGCGGGGCGATCCGTTGCTGATCCAGCTTGCCGAGCGCTTTTCCGATCCGGTGCGCAAGGACCTCGACGGGCTTGGCCGGTTCGTTCTGACCCATGAGGCGCAGGAACTGGCCCGTCTTGCCAATGTCGAAATGCCGAAGCTCAGGACCCATGACCGCCAGGGCCGGCGCATCGACCAGGTCGAGTTCCATCCCGCCTATCACGCGCTCATGCGCCGCTCTGTTGCCAACGGGCTGCATTCGTCGGTCTGGGAGAATGGCGACGCCGAGATCGGCCGGCGCCACCAGGTGCGCGCTGCACGCTTTTACCTCACGGCTGAGCTCGAGACCGGACATCTCTGCCCGATCACCATGACCAGCGCTTCGCTGGCAGCGCTGATGGCCAGCCCGAAGCTGTTTCGCGAATGGGCGCCTCGGGTGACGACGCGCAAATACGATCAAAGCCAGAAGCCTCCGGTCGAAAAAGCCGGGCTGACGCTCGGCATGGGCATGACCGAGAAGCAAGGCGGCACCGATGTCCGTGCCAACGTCACCAGGGCCGAGCGCGCCGGCAGCGGGTTTTATCGCCTGACCGGCCACAAATGGTTCATGTCGGCGCCGATGTCGGATGCCTTCCTGGTGCTCGGACAGGTGCCGGAGGGACTGTCGTGCTTTCTCGTTCCCCGCCTGCTCGGCGACGGATCCGGCAACGGCTTCCGTTTTCAACGGCTGAAGGACAAGCTCGGCAACCGATCCAATGCCTCGTCGGAGGTGGAATTCGTCAATGCCATCGGCGAGATGGTCGGCGAGCCCGGCGCGGGCGTGAAGACGATCATGGACATGGTGACCCTGACGCGGCTCGACTGTGCCGTCGCCTCATCGGCGATCATGCGGGCCGGACTGGCCGAGGCCGTCCACCACACGCGCCACCGCAAGGTGTTCGGAACCAATCTGGTCGAGCAGCCGCTGATGCAGCGGGTGCTGGCCGATATGGCGCTCGACGTTGCCGCCGCTACTGCGCTGTCGTTCCGGCTGGCGCGCTCCTTCGACGAGGCGGCCGGCGACCGCGGCGAGGCGGCCTTCGCGCGCGCCATGACGCCGGTCGTCAAATACTGGGTCTGCAAGATTGCGCCGCCGCTGCTCTATGAAGCGATGGAGTGCCTCGGCGGCAATGGCTATGTCGAGGAGGGGCCGCTCGCCCGCTACTATCGCGAAGCTCCGGTCAACGCGATATGGGAGGGATCCGGCAACGTCATGGCGCTCGACGTGCTACGTGTGCTGGGGCGTGCACCCGGCCTGTTCGATGACGTGCTGGCCGGCATCGACCGCGATCTCGGCGCCGGCGGACGCGGCACCGTCGGCGTGCTCAAAGCAGCAATGCAGGTCGCTGCAACCGACGAGGGCTCGGCGCGGCTCTTGACCGAGCAATTGGCATTGTCGGCGGCGGCGGCAGAGCTTCGCAGGTTGGGGGCAGGGCGGATCGCCGACGCCTTCGTCGAAACGCGCCTCGCCGGCCAGTGGCGCAATACCTATGGCATGATCGATTCCCGCCATGATGCGCGCATGATCATCGATACGCTCTACCCGCCGATCAACTAAGGGCCGTCGCCCAATTCGCTGCCGCTCTCGCGACCCTGTGGATGGCCGTTAACCTTAACGAATGGTTTCCATTGCGGCGGCCGGTGGCAAAGCCCAGTGTTATGGTTAAGGCAAGGATTGTTCAGCTTGAGCGGCTTTGCCCTGCGAAGCAGGAGCGTCATGCGGCATATTCTGAGCTCTTTTCTGGCATTGCATTGGGCGGCCGTTTTCGCCCTGCTGGCGTTCATTTGCATCGACGGGAATCGAGGCGTGGCGACGGCCCTTGGCGTACTGGGCGTTCCCGTCCAGAACACTCGATTTGCCGATCTCGAAAACGCCGTCGTCGTGGCGCCGCTCGCCGTGGCACTGCTTGTCGTCGCGGTGCTGTTCTGCTGGGCCTTTGTTGAAGCACTGACCAGCGACACGACCAACCCGGATCCCGCCGACAGCGTCATGCGAATCGCCTTCATTTCCGCCTTAGGCGTGCTGTCGCTGATCGTCATCGGCGGCGCCGCGCAAGGCATCAATGGGCTGTTCATGATTGTCGCGGTGCAATTGGCGGCACTTCTGGCGTCCTATGTCGCGGTGCTCGCGGAGCGGCGGTCGACCGTTGCCGCGGCAGCTCCAGGGACCGGCGAAATCCGAGCGGCCGCGCATGTCATGGCCAAGGCAGCGGCGCATAATTCCTCGCTTGCCCGCATTTCCGGCCGGCTGGATTCGAGGGATGACCGCTGATGCGCACCTTGTTCGCGCTGTGGGCGGCTCCGCTCCTCTTGTTTTGGGGCTGGTTCTTTCTGTCGCTCAACGACATCAATTTCGGCTATGTCATGCTGAGCCGCCAATTACACGATCTCGTCTTCCAGCTCTATGGACAGATGCTGGGCGTCGATCCGGCGCTCATTCCGGGCATGGTGGCGAAAGCTTGCGTATTCGACGGCGTGCTGCTGGTGGCGTTCTGGGCATTTCGCCGCCGCAAGACGATTGGTGGCTGGATCACGGCGATGCGCAACCGCTATTTCGACCAGGCATCGACGCCGAGCGCCTGAAGCCGGTCGAGAACGCCCTGGAGGATGAAAGCGGCCGCCGCTGAATCGATCTTGCCGGCGCGTTTCTTGCGGGAAAAATCCATCTCGATCAGTGTTCGCTCGGCCGCCACCGTCGACAGCCTTTCGTCCCAAAAGACGAACGGCAGATCGGTCAATCCAGCCATGTTGCGGACGAAAGCGCGGGATTTTTGGGCGCGCGGGCCTTCCGAGCCGTCCATGTTGATGGGGAGGCCGATTGCCACGGCGCCGGCATTCTCCTTCTGCAACAGGGCGAGCAGCACTGCGGCATCGAGCGAGAATTTCCTGCGCATGATGACGGGGCGCGGGTGCGCGAACGACAAGCCGCGGTCCGAAACCGCCACGCCGATCGTTTTGTCGCCAAGGTCGAGACCGGCCAGGGTCTTGCCGCCGCCCAGCCGGGCCGGCAACTCCTCGATGGTGATGATGCCCAACGGCTTTTCCTTTGACCGCGACGCCGCACGTCCTATACGCGCAAAGCGTGCGCGGCACTTTAATTTCGCCGTCGGCGTTCTATCCTCTACCGAAGCAAAAATCGAGGAAAGCATTGATGAAACTGACCTGGTACGGACATTCGGCATTCAGAATCGAAATCGAAGGCGCGAAAATCCTCATCGACCCCTATCTGGTCGGCAATCCGTCATGGGCGGGCGGCTGGGAAGGGCC
Organism: Mesorhizobium sp. M0854; assembly: GCF_040319815.1. Taxonomy (NCBI): domain Bacteria; kingdom Pseudomonadati; phylum Pseudomonadota; class Alphaproteobacteria; order Hyphomicrobiales; family Phyllobacteriaceae; genus Mesorhizobium; species Mesorhizobium sp. M0854. The sequence continues at coordinate 24,434 of NZ_JAMYOL010000012.1, read as the reverse complement.
GGCCGAAGGGATCACGCACGTGTTGCTCACCCATGGCCACAGTGACCACATCAGCGGCGCCGTCGAAGTGCTCAAGAAGAGCGGCGCGATGCTGGTCGCCAATTTCGAGATTTGCATGTACCTGGTCGGCAAGGGTGTCGGTGACAAGCAGATCAATCCCGGCAATATCGGCGGCACCGTCGATTGCGGCGGCTTCACCACCACCTTCGTTCAGGCTCTGCATTCATCGTCCTTTCCGGGCGAGGGTGGCCAGAATACCTATCTCGGCAATCCGGGCGGGCTCGTCCTGCACTTTCCCGAGGACAAGACGCTTTATCATATGGGCGACACCGACATTTTTTCCGACATGGCGCTGATCAACGAGTTGCACGAACCGAAGATCGGCATCGTGCCGATCGGCGACCGCTTCACCATGGGTGGCGCGGTAGCAGCCCTTGCCTGCCAGCGTTTCTTCAAGTTCGAGACGGTCGTTCCCGCTCACTTCGGCACATTTCCGATGATCGATCAGACTGCCGACAAATTCGTGGCCGGGCTGGATGGATCGGGTGTGAAAGTTGCGTTGCCGAAGATCGGCGAGACGATTACGCTGTAAAGAAAGCCGGTCCGGAACGATACGATGCGCTTGAGAAATTCTCTTTGCATTTCAATGCTGGTTGCCGCGTCGCCGACGCTGGCCGCGGAAAATTTCATCGAGGGCGTCTATCTGCAATCGGAGGACCTCTGCGCGCAGGCCAAAAAGGATACGCTGCAGACGGTGATCGAGGGCGGCAATATCGTGCTGTCGGCAAATGGCCTGGAAGCATCGAATATAATTGTGAATTCCTGCAGGTCACCAAAGCGACACGCTCACCGAGCTGGGCGGTGACCGCTATATGCCAGGAGCCGGGCTACGTCTTTCCCGATGTTCTCTCACTGACACAGATGAGCCCGAAGCAGATCGACCTGGTATCGGTTCGGCCTGCCGCCGACGAAGGCGAGCAGAGCGGCAACGGCGGCAGTTATTTCCTCTGCGACGGCGTGGCGATGCCATAGGGCAGTTGAAGGCACGATGCATGTTGCGTGGCACGCGCCGCGCCGCTATAGCGCTGGTTTTCCCGAGGCACAAACATGTCCGTTGATATAAAAACTGTGAAGCGCGTCGCGCATCTTGCCCGTATTGCGGTGAGCGAGGAGGATGCAGAGCGCATGACCGGCGAATTGAACGCCATTTTGGGCTTTGTCGAGCAGTTGAACGAGGTCGATGTTTCCGGCGTCGAGCCGATGACCTCGGTCACGCCGATGGCAATGAAAAAGCGCCAGGACGTCGTCACCGACGGCGGCAAGGCAGCCGACATCGTCGCCAATGCACCGGCGACCGAAGAAAATTTCTTCCTTGTGCCGAAGGTCGTGGAGTAGCAGGCCGATGGCAATCGACATCGCGGCTGAGACGCCGCTGCAGGACGATGTGCGTGGGCTGGTCGAGGAGCTCAACGCCACATTGCTGGAGCTGACGCCGCCGGAGCATTGCTACCATTTGACGGTCGAGCAGATGGCGGACCGCGACACGACCGTCTTCATCGCCCGCGACAACGGCCTTGCCATCGGTTGCGGCGCACTGAAGCGCCACGATGCTGTCGTCGGCGAGGTCAAGCGCATGTATACGCGACCTTCGCATCGCGGCCGCAAGATCGGCGCGAAGATTGTCGAGCGTATCGAGGCGCTGGCGCGCCAAGAAGGGCTTAAGCGTCTGGTTCTGGAGACGGGCGACCGTCATCCCGCCGCCTGGACCGTCTACGAACGCGCCGGTTTTTCGCGTTGCGGGCCAGTGCTGAATTATCCCGATTCCGAGTGGTCGGTGTTTTACGAAAAGAGCCTTGCCTGATGAGCGACCTTACCCAGCTGACGATTTCGCAGGCCCGCGCCAAATTGCGCTCCAGAGAGATCACAGCCACCGAAATCACCGAGGCTTATCTATCGGCGGTCGAGCGAGCCAATCCGGCGCTCAATGCCTACGTCGTGGTCACCGACGACAAGGCGCGCGACATGGCCAAGACCTCCGACGCGAAACTGGCCAAGGGCGAGGGCGGGTCGCTCGAGGGTATCCCGCTCGGCATCAAGGATTTGTTCGGCACCGAAGGCGTCCACACCCAGGCCTGCAGCCATGTGCTGGACGGCTTCAAGCCGCGCTACGAATCGACGGTCACCGCCAATCTGTGGGCGGATGGTGCCGTCATGCTCGGCAAGCTCAACATGGACGAGTTCGCCATGGGCTCGTCCAACGAGACCTCGCATTACGGGCCGGTCATCAACCCGTGGCGGCGTTCGCGCCTCGACACGGTTGTGATGCCGACGACACATCAGGGCGAGGGCGGCTTCGTTTCGGCGGGCGGCACCAGGACCGCGCGCACGTTGGACAATGCCCAACTGGTGCCGGGCGGTTCGTCCGGAGGCTCGGCATCAGCGGTCTCGGCCTTCCTGTGCGCCGGCGCCACCGCCACCGACACCGGCGGCTCGATCCGCCAGCCCGCCGCCTTCACTGGCACAGTCGGCATCAAGCCGACCTATGGCCGCTGCTCGCGCTGGGGGATCGTAGCTTTCGCCTCTTCGCTCGACCAGGCCGGGCCGATCGCGCGCGACGTCCGCGATGCCGCGATCCTGTTGAAGTCGATGGCTTCGGTCGACCCGAAGGACACGACGTCCGTCGACCTGCCGGTGCCGGACTACGAGGCGGCGATCGGCCGCCCGATCAAAGGCATGAAGGTCGGCATCCCAAAGGAATATCGTGTCGACGACATGCCCGCGGAGATCGAGGCGCTGTGGCAGAAAGGCATTGCCTGGCTGCGGGATGCCGGCGCCGAGATCGTCGATATCTCGCTGCCGCACACAAAATACGCGCTGCCGGCCTATTACATCGTGGCGCCGGCCGAAGCCTCGTCCAACCTCGCCCGTTACGATGGCGTCCGCTATGGCTTGCGCGTGCCCGGCAAGGACATTGTCGACATGTATGAAAAGACCCGCGCCGCCGGCTTCGGGCGGGAGGTCAAGCGCCGCATCATGATCGGCACCTATGTGCTTTCCGCCGGCTACTACGATGCCTACTATCTGCAGGCGCAGAAGGTTCGAACCCTGATCAAGCGTGACTTCGAAAATGTGTTTGCAGCAGGCGTCGACGTCATCCTGACGCCGGCAACACCTTCCGCTGCCTTCGGCATCGCCGACGAGGACATGGCCGCCGACCCGGTCAAGATGTATCTCAATGACATTTTTACGGTGACGGTGAACATGGCCGGCTTGCCCGGTATAGCGGTTCCAGCCGGGCTCGACGCCAAGGGGCTGCCGCTCGGCCTGCAGCTGATCGGCCGGCCTTTCGACGAGGAAACGCTGTTCCAGACTGCCCACGTCATCGAAAAGGCGGCCGGCACATTTCAGCCGGAAAAATGGTGGTAGGATCGTTTCTCATCTGAGGGGGTGAGGGATGTTCTTCTATGTCTCCAAGATTCTCTGGCTCTTCGTCCAGCCGCTTAATCTCGCGATCATCCTGCTGCTGGCTGGATTGCTTGCGGCATTGGTCGGGCGCAAGAGGCTGTTTGCCACCGGCAGCGTGCTGGCATTCCTTGTCCTTGCACTCTCGGCGTGGACCTCGCTCGGCGCAGTGATGCTTAATCCGCTCGAGGAGCGTTTCCCCAAGCCACCGCTGCCGGAACGAGTTGACGGAATCGTTGTGCTCGGCGGCGGTATGGAGAGCGCCATCAACTTCGTCCGCGGTGGCTATGAACTCAACGCCAGTGGCGACCGATTGGTCGAGGCAGCCGTGCTGGCACGGCGTTTTCCGACAGCGAGGGTCGTCATTTCAGGTGGCCCCATTGCAATGGTCCGCGAAGACGAGGGCGATGCGGCGACAGCTCCACGCCTGTTCACTGCGCTCGGCGTGACGGCCGATCGGCTGGTCCTTGAGGGCAAATCACGCAACACCTACGAGAATGCGGTCTTCACCAAGCAACTGATCACGCCAAAACCGGGCGAGACCTGGCTGCTGGTGACCTCGGCCTTCCACATGCCACGCGCCAAGGCGCTGTTCGACAAAGCCGGTTTTGCGACGGTTCCGTGGCCGGTCGACTACCGCACCTCCGGCAGGGAAGGCATCGGCCTGTTCCGCACGGATGCCAACGAAGCACTGCAGACCACAACCATCGCGACCCGTGAATGGATCGGGCTGATTGCCTACTGGCTGTCAGGCCGGATAGACCGGCCTTTTCCGGCGCCGGATGTTGGGCCGGGCGGCTGACCGAGCACCGCCTGCCGCGCCGCCGAGAAAAACTGGCGGCGCACCAGCACCGCCAGGAGCAGCAGCGTCGACAGGACGAACACCGCGGGATCGACGAACCAGCCAAGATAGCCAATCGAGAAGAACACGCCGCGCAGGCCCGAATTGAAATGCTTTCCGGCCAACATGTTCATCCGCGCGGCACGCCACACCGCCGTTTCGGTGACCGGATTGCGCGACGCCTCGCCATGTGGAATCGGCACGGCGCCGATCAGGATCGAGCAATAGTTGAACAGCCGGTAAGCCCAGCCGAACTTGAAGAAGGAAAAAGCCAGGATCAGCACCAGCCCGAATACCTTCGTCTGGAAGGCCGCGCGTGAAGACGTGGCGCCAAACGGCAGGTCGCTCAACACGGTCAGAACCTGATCGGAGGCGCCGAGCAGGGCAAAACAGCCGCCGATCGCAATCAGCGAACTCGAGGCAAAGAAGGCGGTTCCCTGCTGCAGGCCGCTCATGATGGCGGTGTCGACGATGCGGATCTCGCGCTCGGCCATGGTCCGCATCCAGGCCTCGCGCTGCGCGTTCATCGCCCTCGTCAGCGACATGCGGCTGACCAGCATTCCGTCGGCGGCGAGCGTATGCAGCACCCACGCGGTAAGGAAGAACCCCAGCGCCGCAAGGTCGGCCGTCGATAGGTGAAAGGAATCGCTCATGCGTTGCTTTTACCACAGGCGGCAGTAACGCTTCGATGGCCGAAGCTGGAATGTCGCTGCCGGAGCAAACAAGGTCGGCAGGCGCAGCGCCGCAATCTTCAAAACAGCGGAAAACATGATGGGAATTCCTATATGTAGACCTCAACAGGGTCCCAGGAGAAAACGCCCACGTGTTCCTTTCGGTTTTCGACTTGTTCAAGATCGGCATCGGCCCATCGAGTTCGCACACGATGGGGCCGATGACGGCCGCGCGGCGGTTTCTCGACGAGATTGCGGGAGACGACTGGCCGCGCCCGGCCGGCGCCAAGGTCGACCGGATCGCTGCCAGCCTGCATGGCTCGCTCGCCTATACCGGCATCGGCCATGGCTCCGATCGTGCCGTGGTGCTCGGCCTCGCCGGCCAGACGCCGCAGACGGCGGATCCCGACCTAGCAGACGGCATCGTCGCTGGCATCGCCGCCGAGAAGCGGATTTCGCCGCCCGGCCATCCGTCCTACCGTTTCGACCCGGCAACGGATCTTGTGCTGGATCGCAAGACGCCGCTGCCGGGTCACGCCAATGGCATGGCGTTTTCTGCCCATGATGCCGGCGACCGGTTGCTGCTGAGGCGCGTCTACTATTCGATCGGCGGCGGCTTCGTAGTGTCCGAGGAAGAACTGCAGCGGATGAAGGCGAGGGGCTCGGCGACAACCGAAGGCAAGAAGGTTCCGTATCCGTTCAAGAACGCCGTCGAAATGCTGTCCATGGCAGCGAAAAGTGGGCTTTCCATTGCCGAGATGAAGCGCGTCAACGAGGAGACACAGATGTCGCGCGGGGAGCTCGACGCCGGCCTCGACGGCATCTGGAGCGCCATGAAGGGCTGCATCGAGCGCGGCCTGTCGCAAGACGGCATCATGCCGGGCGGACTCAAGGTGCGCCGCCGTGCCCGGATGCTGCACGACAAGCTGCAGGAGCAATGGCAGCAGAACCGGCCTAACCCGCTGCTCGCCAACGACTGGCTGTCGATCTATGCGATGGCGGTCAATGAGGAGAACGCTGCCGGCGGCCGTGTCGTCACCGCGCCAACCAATGGGGCGGCCGGCACTCTGCCCGCAGTGCTGCGCTACTGGTTGCATTTCCATCCCGAAGCCGACCAGCCCAGCATCCGCGATTTCCTGCTGACGGCGGCGGCCGTCGGCGGCATCATCAAAACCAATGCTTCGATCTCGGGGGCGGAAGTCGGCTGCCAAGGCGAGGTCGGTTCGGCTTCGGCAATGGCTGCGGCGGGATTGTGCGCCGTCATGGGCGGCACGCCCGAGCAGGTCGAGAATGCTGCCGAGATCGCGCTGGAACATCATCTCGGCATGACCTGCGATCCGGTCGGCGGCCTGGTGCAGGTGCCGTGTATCGAGCGCAACGCGCTTGGTGCCGTCAAGGCGGTGACCGCCGCTTCGCTGGCCATCAAGGGCGACGGCGTTCATTTCGTGCCGCTCGATGCCGCGATCGAGACGATGCGCCAGACCGGCCTCGACATGAACGAAAAGTACAAAGAAACCAGCCTTGGCGGATTGGCCGTCAATGTCGTGGAGTGCTGAGCGCCAATCTGGCGGCATGGACCACCACTGTGGAGAAGTCGATCAGGCCGTTGACGCGTTCGCGTGCTGGACTAAACCTTAAACGATGTCTCTCAATCTCATAAAGCTTTGCGTCGGCTGTGACAGCGTCGAGGATCTGGAAGAGTGGATTGCCTTCCGTCTCGACGAGCGGCGCCGCGCCGGCGAACCGGCCGAGCACTACCACACCACCCGCATGGTGCCGACGCGTGGCGCCGAGATTACCGACGGCGGCTCGCTCTACTGGGTGATCAAGGGCAATGTCCAATGCCGCCAGCTGATCACCGAAATCCGGCCCTTCACCGATGACGAGGGCATCGGCCGTTGCCATCTGATCCTCGATCCCGAGGTCGTGCGCACTGACTGGCAACCGCGCCGTGCATTCCAGGGGTGGCGCTACCTGAAGCAGACGGACGCGCCGGCCGATCTCGGCAAGGGCAAAGCCGGGCTGATCGAGATGCCGCCGAAGCTCAGGCGTGAGCTTGCCGATCTCGGCCTGCTCTGACGCCAAGAAACGCAACGCCAAGATCACCAGCCGAAGCGTTGTCCGCAGGTGCCATCATCACCAGTCCTCCAGGCCGCCGCATCTGGGCTTGCAAGCCGGGGAACAACGCCACATCTTGAATGTTATGAGCGACAAGAAGCAGCCCGTGCCTGCAAGGGCCAATCCTGCGCCGGTCGAGTCTCAATCGAGCACCGGCGAGATCGACGCGTTTCTCCGTCAGGCAAGGACGCTCGCTGCATCCGCCAACGGTTCAGGCAGGCTGATCCTGTCCCTCGACGCGACAATGAGCCGCCAGCCGACCTGGGATCTCGCCTGTGCGCTGCAGGCCGAGATGTTCGACGCCGTCGGCAAGACCGGGGCGCTCAAGGTTCAACTTGTCTATTTTCGCGGCCTTGGCGAGTGCCGCGCATCCGCATTCGTCACCGATACCGCAGCTCTGAAACAGCTGATGACGCGCATCAACTGCCGCAGCGGCCATACCCAGATCGGCAAGGTGCTCGCCCACGCGCTGAAACAGACGGCGGCGGCCAAGGTCAACGCGCTGGTCTATATCGGCGACGCGATGGAAGAAAACATAGATGATCTGGCCGAAAAGGCCGGCAGCCTCGGTCTGCACGGCGTTCCTGTCTTCGTCTTTCAGGAGGGCCATGATGCCGCTGCGGAAAAGGCGTTCAAGGAAATTGCGCGGCTGTCGAAAGGGGCCTGGTTCCGGTTCGATCGGCGGGCTGCCGCGACGTTGGCCGGCCTGCTTTCGTCCGTCGCCGTGTTTGCGACCGGCGGGCTGAAGGCACTGGAGGCCCGGGGCAGGCCGGAGGACCGACTGATGATCGAGCATATGCGGGGCGGCGGAAACTGATGGGCGCGATTATCGCTTTCGTAGCATTGCTTCTGGTGTTTCTCGGCATGCTCACCATCTTCCTGCGCGCCGATCCGGCGAAGCTTGCAGGCGGCATGAGGACGCTTGGACCTGTGCTGCTCGGGCTGGTCGGCGTCGCCGTGCTGCTGGTCGGGCGCGAGGGCATCGGGGGCTTGATCCTGTCGGCTGCGCTCGCCTGGTACGGCTCCATGCGCATGAATCGGCCGGCAGCCAAACTGGCGGCAGGCAAGCGTTCGACAGTTCGTACGGCGGCGCTTGAGATGGAACTCGATCACGATACCGGCGGCCTCGAAGGCCTTGTGCTGGCCGGGCGCCATGAAGGCAAGATGCTTGGCTCGATGGGGCTTGCCGAATTGCAGCAACTCTATCGCGAACTCTCCGGCGATCCGGAGAGCCGCCAATTGCTAGAGACGTATCTTGACGGCAGATTTCCCATCTGGCGCAAAGACGCTGATGCGAATGGTGGCGAAGGGCTGGGTGTTGCGCCAGGTTCTGGCGCCATGACTAAGGAGGAGGCCTACAAGATCCTTGGTCTTGAAGCGGGGGCTGCCGCGGCGGATGTCCGCAAGGCGCACCGCCGCTTGATGCAGCGCCTGCACCCCGATATCGGTGGCACGTCTTTCCTGGCGGCGCGGATCAATGAAGCCAAGGACGTCTTGCTCTCCAATCACAACTAGTCTCCTTCGACGCAGAACTTCGGGAAAGATATCGTTTTGCGCGCCGCTTACTGCTGGACGGCGTAGCACTCGATCTTCTTCTTTTTCAAAGCGTTGCAGGCTTTCCAGGCAGCCGTCTTCGAACCGAAACCACCGAACCGGGCGCGGTAGTAGGTGACACCGTCCTTGTCGAAGGCGACGGTGAAACCGGAGGCATCGGTCAGAACGGAGGGCGCCTGCTTCGTCGCCTTGTCGAGGAAAGCCTTCGCTTCGGCCTGTTTTGGCGAAGAGGCGACCTGTATTGCCCAGCCGGATGGCACCGACGCCGTGCTGACAGGATCGACCTCTGCCGCCGGTTCGGCATAGGCTGCGGCGACCCGGGCTGTCGCCACGTCGTCCACCGTCGACACAGCCGTCGTCTTGACCCTCTTGGCCTGAACGAGCGGAGCGGTCTCTTCAACGACGGGCGCATTTTCCTCGACAAGAGAGGCAACGGCATCGTCGTCCGGCTTACTGTCCGGTGTCGGCGCGTCATGCTTCGGTAGAAGCACCTTGGCCAAGGCTGAAATCGGATTGCCGCCGCCGGCCTTGGCAATCAGCACGCCGCCGCCGCGCGACGACGCCTGCGGCATGTAGGCATTAATCAACCCGGCCATCTGGCTGTCGCGGCTGCCGCCGGACCTGCCGCCCATGACCACCGCTACGATGCGCCGATCGCCATCCGAGACCGAGGAGACCAGATTGTAACCGGAGGCGCGGGTGTAACCGGTCTTGATGCCGTCGACGCCCTTGATGCGTCCGAGCAGACGATTGTGGCCGTTGATGCGCTGCCGCCCGTAAAGAAAGGAGCGCTGCGAGAAATAGCCGTAGTATTGCGGGAAATGCTCTCTCAGGGCGATGCCGAGCATCGCCATGTCGCGCGCGGTCGTGAACTGGCCGGGATCAGGCAAGCCGTTGGCGTTGCGGAAAACGGTTCCCCTCATGCCCAGCGCCCGCGCCTTGGCGGTCATCATGCGGGCGAAATTGGCTTCGTTGCCGCCGAGCATCTCGCCAAGCGCTGTTGCGGAATCGTTTGCCGATTTGGTCACCATCGACAGGATCGCGGTCTCGACCGTGACCGAGCCGCCCCGCTTGACGCCGAGCTTCGTCGGCGGTTCGGCAGCGGCATTGGCCGAGAACACGACCGGGGAATTCTTGCTGATCCTGCCCTTCGCCAACGCCTCGAACGTCAGATAGAGCGTCATCATCTTGGTAAGCGACGCCGGATAGCGCCGGCCATCGGCATCCGACGAATAAAGCACCTTGCCGGTCTTGGCATCGATGACGATGGCCGCCGACTTGGCCGCCATGGATGAAGCCGCGTCCGCGACGACGAAGCTCATCGCCATGGCGAGGATCATGATCGTTTTGAAGGGGGACGCGGATTTGGAAACGAAGCCCGACAACGCCTTACGCACTGATAGTTCCTTTGAATTTCCGTTGCCTTGGAGGCGGCAAAGGGTCCTGCCTCACCTCCGGCCACGCTAACGCGGGCAGCGTTACCAATCCGTTTATGGTAACCGCCGCGTTCACCATTTTCTGTGGGATTGAGCTTTTCTTTATTCGAATCTTAGCGATTGCCGGCAGCTCACGATCCGCATTGCCGCGGGAATCTTGACTTTTGTGCACTGCACAATATATTTACACGCATTGCACAACGCGGCCCGGACAAGCCGCGTCTATCGTCCAAGGCAACCGTTCAAGGGAATGCGTGAAATGACCCAGACCTATGAAGATTTCAGCAAATACGGCAAGGAATTTGCGGACACCGGATTGAAGAGCTTCGCCTCGCTGTCCAAGGGTGCGCAGGCTATCGCCGCCGAGGCGGGCGAGTACACCAAGAAAAGCTTCGAAGCCGGTAGCGCCGCTGTCGAGAAGCTCTTTTCCGCCAAGTCGCTGGACAAGGCGATCGAGATCCAGTCCGACTATGCCAAGCAGTCCTATGAGAGCTTCGTTACCGAGGCCACCAAGCTTGGCGATCTCTATGCCGAACTCGCCAAGGAAGCCTACAAGCCGTTCGAATCGATCGTCGCCAAGGCGAAGTAAATTCGACGAACATTCCGAGCCGGCCCCTGGGCTTGCAAAGACAGACCCGGTCGCGAACGCGCGGCCGGGTTTTTTCATGCCAGCTCGAAATCGGGGGCCTGCGGTCTTCACGATTTGAAAAATCGGTCAAGTTTGGCCACCTAGCCATATTGTCAGCTAAACAGAAGGGCTTAAAATCGTCCATCGAACACCTACATGTCGAGCATGCATGAGGATTCGAAAGAGGCAGGACTACGTGACTACAGGTTTGACTGCCACGAGCTACGTGGTGCGAATGCAGAACGGCAGCAACGGCAATGAGGCCGGTCGCGGCACGGCCGTCATCACGCGCACAAAAACCAAGACCAAGAAGCCCAGTCTGTATCGGGTCCTCATTCTTAACGACGACTACACACCCATGGAATTCGTGGTCCACGTGCTGGAGCGCTTTTTCCAGAAGGACCGCGAAGCCGCCACACGCATAATGCTTCATGTTCACAATCATGGGGTGGGCGAGTGCGGGGTCTATACATTCGAGGTGGCCGAGACCAAAGTGGCTCAGGTCATGGATTTCGCCCGACAGAATCAGCATCCGCTGCAATGCGTGATGGAGAAGAAGTGAGGTAACATGCCGGCTTTCTCCCAAGGCCTGGAAAAGGCGCTTCACCAAGCGCTGACGCTCGCCAATGAGCGGCACCATGAATATGCAACCCTTGAACATTTGCTGCTCGCCCTGATCGACGACACCGAGGCGGCGGCCGTCATGCGTGCCTGCAACGTCGATCTCGACGAGTTGAAGCATACGGTCCTCACCTATATCGACACCGAGCTCGACAACCTCGTCACCGGCTACGATGAAGATTCCAAGCCGACTGCCGGTTTCCAGCGCGTCATCCAGCGCGCGGTGATCCATGTGCAGTCGTCAGGCCGCGAGGAGGTGTCCGGCGCCAACGTGCTCGTCGCCATCTTCGCTGAGCGCGAGAGCCACGCCGCTTACTTCCTGCAGGAACAGCAGATGACCCGCTACGACGCGGTCAACTACATCTCGCATGGCATCGCCAAGCGCCCCGGCGCTTCCGAGACGCGGACGCCGCGCGGCGCCGACGACGAGCAAGGCAGCCAGAGCGGGGCCGAGCCGCAAGAGGAAGGCGGCAAGAAGAAGCAGCAGCAGGACGCGCTGACTGCCTATTGCGTCAACCTGAACAACAAGGCTAAGGCCGGCAAGATCGATCCATTGATCGGTCGCGAGAGCGAGATCAACCGGACCATCCAGGTGCTGTGCCGCCGCTCCAAGAACAACCCGCTCTATGTCGGTGATCCCGGCGTCGGCAAGACGGCAATCGCCGAAGGCCTCGCCAAGCGCATCGTCGAGGGCGACGTTCCCGAAGTGCTGCACAATGCCACCATCTTCGCGCTCGACATGGGCACGCTGCTGGCCGGCACCCGCTATCGCGGCGATTTCGAGGAGCGGCTGAAGCAGGTCGTCAAGGAGCTCGAGGATTATCCCGGCGCCGTGCTGTTCATCGACGAAATCCACACCGTGATCGGGGCAGGGGCCACCTCCGGCGGCGCCATGGATGCGTCGAACCTGTTGAAGCCGGCGCTGTCGTCCGGCGCCATCCGCTGCATCGGCTCGACCACCTACAAGGAGTTCCGTCAGTTCTTCGAGAAGGACCGCGCGCTGGTGCGCCGCTTCCAGAAGATCGACGTCAACGAGCCGACCGTCGAGGACGCCATCGAGATCATGAAGGGCCTCAAGCCCTATTTCGAGGAGTTCCACAAGGTCCGCTACACGAGCGAGGCGATCAAGGCTTCGGTCGAGCTCTCGGCGCGTTACATCAACGACCGCAAGCTGCCGGACAAGGCGATCGACGTGATCGATGAGACCGGCGCCTCGCAAATGCTGGTGCCGGAAGCCAAGCGCAAGAAGACCATCGGCATCAAGGAGATCGAAGCGACGATCGCCACCATGGCGCGCATCCCGCCGAAGACGGTTTCCGCCGACGACGAGAAGGTGCTGCAAGGTCTCGACATCGAGTTGAAGCGCGTCGTCTACGGCCAGGACACCGCGATCACCGCGCTGACTTCGGCCATCAAGCTCGCGCGGGCCGGCCTGCGGGAACCGGAAAAGCCGATCGGCTCGTACCTGTTCTCGGGTCCGACCGGTGTCGGCAAGACGGAAGTGGCCAAGCAGCTCGCCGCCTCGCTCGGCGTGGAGCTGATCCGCTTCGACATGTCGGAATATATGGAACGCCACACCGTTTCACGGCTGATCGGCGCGCCTCCCGGCTATGTCGGCTTCGACCAGGGCGGCCTTCTGACCGACGGCGTCGACCAGCATCCGCACTGCGTGCTGTTGCTGGACGAAGTCGAGAAGGCGCATCCGGACCTGTTCAACATCCTGTTGCAGGTCATGGACCACGGCAAGCTGACCGACCATAACGGCAAGCAGATCGACTTCCGCAATGTCATCCTGATCATGACCACCAATGCGGGCGCGTCCGACGCGCAGCGCGCGGCCATCGGTTTCGGTTCGACCAAGCGCGAAGGCGACGATGTCGAGGCGATCAACCGGCTGTTCACGCCGGAGTTCCGCAACCGTCTCGATGCGATCATTCCGTTCGGCTCGCTGCCGGTGCCGGTCATCCATCAGGTGGTGCAGAAGTTCGTCATGCAGCTGGAAGCACAGCTTTCCGAGCGTGGCGTGACCTTCGACTTGTCGCAGGATGCAATCGCATGGCTGGCCGATAAGGGCTATGACGAGCGCATGGGCGCCCGGCCGCTTGGCCGTGTCATCCAGGAGCACATCAAGAAGCCGCTGGCCGACGAGGTGCTGTTCGGCAAGCTCAAGAAGGGCGGCACGGTGCGTGTCACCGTCGAGAAGAAGGAAACCGGCGAGACCGGCCTGAAGCTCGAATCGCTCGCCGACGAGGCGCCGGTGAAGCCGAAGAAGGAAGAGCCGGACGACGTGCCGAAGGCCAAGAAGGCGGTGGCGAAGAAGCCCGCCGCGAAAAAGGCGGTGGCGCAGAAGCCGGAGCCCAAAGGTAAGGACGGCGGCAAGCGCAGCCTTGTGCCGCAACTGCCCCGTAAGAACTGACGAATCAGCCAGTAAAAAAGCCCCGGAAACGGGGCTTTTTTTGTGACACCTTCCGGTTAACCGCCCGGCGCCCGCCAGAGCGGTTGCACCGGTTCAGCTTGCCAGCGCCATCCGTATCTTGCCGGCGTTTTCGGCCAGGACTTCAGGCTTTTCCATCTGTCCGCTGTGCGGCTTCAAGGGAATGCCATCGAAGCGCGGAATGACATGGACATGGAGGTGGAAAACGGTCTGCCCCGAAGCTGGTTCGTTGAACTGCATAACCGTGACGCCATCGGCATCGAAGGCCTTCTTTACGGCCCGCGCAACTTTCTGGACGTGAACGAAGAGCGGGCCAAGCACCGCCGGATCCGCGTCGAGCAGGTTGCGCGACGGCGCTTTCGGCACCACTAGCGTGTGACCCGGTCCTTGCGGCATCACATCCATGAAGACGATGACCGCGTCATCTTCGTAGACGCGGTGCGAAGGGATTTCTCCGCGCAGGATTTTTGCGAAGATGTTGCTGCTGTCATAGGTTGCTTCGGCCATGGCGCGCGCTCCGGTTCTTGGCTCGCTGTCTCGTGTAGCGAAGCTGTTCCGGGCGGGCAAGACGATCGGTCGACATCGGCCGTGCCGGCCCGCTCGGCTGAGCGATTGGGGCTCGCTACTCTACTCCGCCATGTCCTTGCGGAACGGGGTGTGCTCTTCCAGATATTCGCTCATCCGCTCGACTTCGCGCCGCTCGCGTTGGAGGTAGTCGGCCACTGCATTGCGCAGACCTGGATGGGCGATGTAGTGCGCCGAATGCATCGTCACGGGCCGGTAGCCGCGCGCCAGCTTGTGCTCGCCCTGCGCACCGGCTTCAACCACCTTCAGCTTGCGCGAGATGGCGAAATCGATTGCCTGATGGTAGCAGACCTCGAAATGCAGGAATGGGTGGTCCTCGATGCAGCCCCAATTGCGGCCGTAGAGCGCGTCTGAGCCGATGAAGTTGATGGCGCCCGCTATGTAGCGCCCGTTGCGTTTGGCCATGACCAGCAGGATGTCGTCGGCCATGCGTTCGCCGATCAGCGAGAAGAAATCGCGGTTGAGGTAGGGCCGGCCCCATTTCCTGCTGCCGGTATCCATGTAGAACGCGAAAAAGTCGTCCCAGGCCTTTTCGGTCAAATCCTTGCCGGTCAGCCAGTCGATCGAGATGCCGTCGGCGAGGGCCTCGCGCCGCTCTTTCTTCATTGCCTTGCGCTTGCGCGAGGCTAACGTTGCGAGAAAATCGTCGTAGCTCGAAAAGCCTTCGTTGAAGAAGTGAAACTGCTGGTCGGTGCGATGAAGGAAGCCGGCCGCCGCCAATATCTGGACGTCGTCCTCCGGCGCGAAAGTAACATGCGCGGAAGACACGCCGAGCTTATCCGTCACCGCCTTCAGGCCGGCCGCAAGACCGGCCTTGACGGTGGGGCTGTCCTCGCCCCTGCCGACCAGCAGGCGAGGGCCGGTGACGGGTGTGAACGGCACCGCGCATTGCAGCTTCGGATAGTAGCGCCCGCCGGCGCGTTCGAACGCGTCCGACCAGCCATGGTCGAAGACATATTCGCCCTGGCTGTGCGACTTCAGATAGCAGGGGACCGCCCCGAGCAGCTTGCCTCGCGCGGTTTCCAGCCTGAGGTGATGGCCTTGCCAGCCGGTGCGCCGAACAGCGCAGCCGGAATCTTCCAGCGCGCTCAAAAAAGCGAATGAAACAAGCGGGTTGTAGCCGTATTCTGCATCGCCGCGTGTAGTGCCGCCGAGGCTGTCCCATTCAGCGCTGGTAAAGGCGCCGATGCCTGCGGCGATGCGGATCGACAGCTCCGCATTCGCCGTTTGTCTTTCGCAGTCGTCCCCTTGATCCATGAGGCTTACTTAAGCTCGCTGCGGACCCATACAAGCCCGCTCAGGCGAGCCGTACCAGATCGGGCTCGAATCCTTCGAACGTCATCTGGTCGGCATATTTGAAGGTCAGGTCGACGGCAGGCTGGTCGTGCACGGTCCAGGTGATCACCGGCATGCCGAGTCTCTCTCGCACGAAGGAGACGAACCGGTTCGGCAGGTCGCCGGCAGCGTAGGAGGTGAAGGCGATGTCATGCGCCAGCATGGCGAAATGCGCCTCGATCAGGTGGTTGTCGTTGCCGTAGGCGGTCAACCCGCCGGGTATGCCGGGTGCATATTTCGGGAACTCGCGGATCAGCCAATGGTCGAACGACATGATCGCGGTCTTGCCCTTGTAATGCCTGAGCATCTTGCCGACGCTTTCGACCAGGCCTTCGTCGTGCCCGGCAGCACCTTTCAGCTCGACAACCATCGGCACACGGCCGTCGACCAGATCAAGCGCCTGCTGCAGCGTCGGCAAATGGTCGGCGGTGCCGCCGACCTTCAGCGCCGTGATCTCGGCAGCCGTACGCTGCCAGACGAAGCCGTCCTCGCCGGTCAGCCGCCGCAGATCGCCATCGTGGATGATGACGGGGACGCCGTCGGATGATAGGTGCACATCGCATTCGATCGCGTAGCCGCGCTCGGCCGCCGCAGCGAAGGCGGAAAGGGTGTTCTCCCAGCGCGTCTTGTTCATGTCGTGGAGGCCGCGATGGGCGACGGGCCGGGCGGTCAGCCAGGAAAGATCGGTCATGGTTGCAGTCCCGGTCATTCGACTTCGAAGATCGCTTCGATTTCCACTGCGGCATTAAGCGGCAGGGAGACGGTGCCGACGGCGGAGCGAGCGTGCTTGCCACGATCGCCGAGCACGGCGGCAAGAAAATCCGAGGCGCCGTTGGCAACCAGATGCTGTTCGACAAAATCCGGTGCCGAGGCGACGAAGACGGTGATCTTCACCAAGCGACGGATTTTCTCGAGATCGCCAAGTGCCGCCTGAGCCTGGGCCAATATGTTGATCGCACAGTATTTTGCGGCTTCCTTGCCGGTCGCGGTGTCGACATCGCGGCCAAGCAGTCCGCTCGCCTGGAGCTTGCCCTCCTTGAGCGGCAACTGCCCGGCGGTGAACAGCAGATTGCCGGTCCGGCAATAGGGCACGTAATTGGCGGCGGGCGCGGCGGCGGCCGGCAGCGTCACGCCGAGATCGCTTAGCCGCTTTTCGATTGTTTCGCTCATGCTATTTCCCTATTGCTTGAAGGTGCCGCGCAGGCCGAGCCGAAATTGCTATTTTTGCCTCGCTTCCGCCACGACTTTTTTTAAGCTGGACCATCTTTCCATGCGGCTTGCCACTAGCCGCGATGATCGGAGCACCCCATGCGCGCAACGCGCCTCGCATTCAACGCCGTTCTCTTGACAGCGGCTTCCTGGGCGGCTCCCGCTTTTGCGGTGCCTGCGCTGCAGGCGCATCGTGCTGTTTACGACATTTCACTCGACAAGGCTTCAGACCGTTCCGGCATTACCGGCATCACCGGCCGCATGGTCTACGAGTTCAACGGCTCGCCTTGCGAGGGCTATACGGTAAAGTTCCGTTTGGTGACCCAGATCGTAACCAGCGACAACACAAGGCTGACCGACCAGCAGATGACCACCTTCGAGGATGCCGAGGGCAAGACCTTCTCCTTCGTGAACAAATCCTTTGTCGACCAGAACCTCGACAAGGAGGTCAAGGGTACCGCAACGAAGGAAGCCAACGGTCTCAAGGTCGATATCGACAAGCCCGAGAAGAACAGCCTGGAACTCGCGCCGACCCAGTTCCCGACCCAGCAAATGGTCGAAATGATCGGCAAGGCGGAAAAGGGCGAGCGTTTCTACGAAACCAACCTGTTCGACGGCTCTGAGGACGCCAACAAGGTGGTGACCACCACCGTCGTCGTCGGCAAGCAAGCCGATGCCGACAATGCCGATCCGGAAGCGCCGGCGCTGGCCAAGCTCGCCACCGACAAATACTGGCCGGTCGACATCGCCTATTTCGATGATGCCGACAAAGGCGGCGAGGAGGTGCCGGAATACCGGATCAGCTTCAAGCTGCACAAGAACGGCATCACGCGCGATCTCGTCATGGACTATGGCGAGTTCTCGATGACCGGCAAATTGGTCAATCTGTCACTGTTCGATCAGCCTAAGACCTGCCCGTCTAAATAAGCTCGAGTGAACGGCAAGCCGCCGGCCGCTATCCAGGATAGTAGCGCTTAATCTTGCGGGGCAAGTCGCATCGACTTGAGCATGCCGCAATTGCCTATCAACGTTTTATTACGGTATGCGCCGCGGGGGAGCAGGTTGAGCAGGATCGACGTTTTTGTGGCGCCGCGGCCCAATGCGACGCTGATCAACGCTATGACATTCGTCAACCGGATTGTCATGCTGCACGGCATTCCGGGGTTTCGCGACCTGTTGCCATTCAACCGTCTGGCCGGTTTGCGCGGCGTCGCCAATGTCCGCCACATCGATTTTCCGGAGGATGACCGGCAAAGGCTGAAGGCTTGTTGCGGCGCGGGCAAGGCGACGTTCATCACGCCCAACCATCCTGAATTCTTTACCGACTGGATGATCGACAAGGAGGTCGTCTCGCGGGTAAGCCCGCTGGCGGCATCCTGGGCCACGCACGGCGTCGTCAACGGGCTTGGCCGGCTGATGCAGAAATTCTGGTTGGCCAACAATCTGATCGCGCAAATCCCGGGCAACAGCGCGGCCGCCAAGGAACATTCGGTGGCCTGGGCGCTGAAGGGGCACGGCGTGCTCCTGCATCCCGAAGGCGGTGTCGGCTGGCATGCCAACATCATTGCCCCGCTGCTGCCGGGCGCGGTCGAAATGGGGTTCGAGGCGTTGAAGCGCGGCCGCCTGACGGATCCGGATTTCAAGGTTTGGATCGCGCCCGTGATCTGGAAGCTTGCTTTCACGGGGAATGTCGAGGCAGCGCTGGCAAAGGAATGCGCCTATGTCGAGCACAGCCTGAAAATCGAACGCCGTGCCGCCGATTCGCTGCCGGAGCGCATCCATCATATCTATGCGACGTTGCTGTCTCGCGATGAGGCTGCATATGGCCTGCGGTCCGATGAGCGGGCTTCGTATGACGCACGTCAAAAGGACCTGCTGACCGAACTCGGCCGTCGCCTTGCCGAACTTGTCTCGGTCGACGCCGGCACGCTCGACAATGCCGACCTTTTGCGCCGTTCGCGGCGCTGGCTGCGGGAAAGCACGGATGGCAGCGGAAGCCAGAAGCAGGTCCGAACGCTGGCAGATGCGATCCAGCGCCTGCAGCGTGTCGGGCCGTGGGCCTCAGCCAACCCGCGCATCACGCAGGAGGAGATCGCCGAACATTTGAAGCGGATCCGCAACGATTATTGCAAGGGTACGCTGCGCGATACGATCAACCGTTTCGTGCCGCAGCCGGCAGGCCCACGCCGCGCCTATGTCCGGGTACCGGAGCCGCTAGGCTTGCACGCCTATCAAGGCTCCGTCGAGGAGGCACTCGCCGAACTGCACGACCGGATGCAGGAGACCGTCACCAAGACGATGACGCAACTCGAGGCCGGTGGCGGCTTCATTTTCTATGCCAATCCCTTCTATCATCGTTAGCGGTGTGTTGGTCGGCGCAAGATGAAGGAGTGCGGCAAGCCTGTGGCGGTCTATGTCGATGCGGCGATCTGGAAATGGGTCGGCCACCGCTGGTGTCATCTGCTGGCAGACGACACCGACGAGCTGCATCGCTTTGCCGGGCAGCTCGGCATCAAGCGCGCGTCCTACCAAGGACCGCCAAAAACATCCGCGCCGCACTATGACATAACCGGGTTCGAGCGCGACCGCGCAGTGCGGTTAGGCGCCATCGAGTGCAGCCGCGAGGAGATCGTCGCCGTTTTCCGGCGTGTGCGGGTGCCGAAGGGGAAGATGCGGCAATGACACCGGTGCGCTGATCGCCGCACGCTGAGCCGCAAGACGCCACAGCGCTTGCGTTTGTCGCGCTTCCCCTCTATATGCGCGCTCATTCCACACACGGACTTTGGTGTCTGCCCGGGAGAAATCCGGCTGAAACCTCCGGTGGCGTTCGAGGACAAAGTCCAAAAATGCCTGTGTCCGTGGAGGCTAACCGGAAAGGAAATAAGAATGGCTCTGCCTGATTTCAGCATGCGCCAGCTATTGGAAGCTGGCATTCACTTCGGCCACCAGACCCACCGCTGGAACCCGAAAATGGCGCCCTATATCTACGGCGCCCGCAACAACATCCACATCATCGACCTCTCGCAGACAGTGCCTTTGCTGCACCAGGCGTTGAAGCAGGTTTCCGACACTGTTGCCAAGGGCGGCCGGGTGCTGTTCGTCGGCACCAAGCGCCAGGCCTCCGACATCGTCGCCGATGCCGCGCAGCGCTCGGCCCAGTACTATGTCAACTCGCGTTGGCTCGGCGGCATGCTGACCAACTGGAAGACGATCTCGAATTCCATCCAGCGCCTGCGCAAGCTCGACGAAATGCTGGCCGGCGAGGCTCAGGGCCTGACCAAGAAAGAGCGCCTCAACCTCGACCGCGAGCGTGAGAAGCTCGACAAGGCGCTGGGCGGCATCAAGGATATGGGTTCGACGCCCGATTTGATGTTCGTGATCGACACCAACAAGGAAGCGATCGCCATTCTCGAGGCCAAGCGTCTCGGCATCCCGGTCGTTGCCATTATCGATTCCAACTGCGACCCGGACAAGATCGACTTCCCGATCCCCGGCAATGACGACGCGGCCCGCGCCATCCAGCTGTATTGCGATTTGATCGCGAAGGCAGCTATCGACGGCATCGCCCGTCAGCAGGGCGCGCTCGGTGTCGATATCGGCGCATCGGTCGAGGCTCCGGTCGAGCCGGCGCTCGATCAGACCCCGGCCGCCGAGAGCCCGGCAGCCCAGACCCCGGAAGCATAGTAGCGAAGGCCGGCTGCGGCCTTCATCTTTCCAATATGTTGGCGCGGTAAGCGCTACCAGCACCAGGCGCATCATCGAAAATCGATGGTGCGTCAGTGCATTTAGACAAAGAGGCGACAATGAGCATTTCGGCTGCACAGGTCAAAGAACTCCGCGACTTGACCGGCGCGGGCATGATGGACTGCAAGGCGGCGTTGAACGAGACCAACGGCAATATGGAAGAAGCCATCGACTGGCTGCGCAAGAAGGGCATTTCCAAGGCCGACAAGAAGGCTGGCCGTACCGCTGCCGAAGGCCTGATCGGCGTAGATTCCGGCGTCCGCGAGGCAGCGATCGTCGAGGTCAATTCCGAGACGGACTTCGTTGCCCGCAATGCTGCGTTCCAGGAGATCGTCGCCAATGTCGCGAAGGTCGCGCTTGCCTATGGCGGCAAGACCGAGGCCGTTGCCGCCGCTCCCTATCCGGGATCGGGCAAATCGGTCGCCGAGACCATCAAGGACGCTGTCGGCACCATCGGTGAGAATCTGGGCTTCCGCCGCTCGGCCAAGCTCACGGTCGAGCACGGCGCTGTCGCAACCTACGTTCACAATGCGGTCGCCGACGGCCTTGGCAAGCTCGGCGTGCTGGTGGCCATCGAGACGACGGGCAACGCGCATGCCGCCAACGCCTTCGCCCGTCAGGTTGCCATGCATGTCGCTGCCACCAATCCGATGGCCCTGACCACCGAAGAGCTCGATCCGGCCGCAGTGGAACGCGAGAAGGCGATCTTCGCCGACCAGGCGCGCCAGTCCGGCAAGCCGGAAGCGATCATCGAGAAGATGGTCGAAGGCCGTTTGCGCAAGTTCTATGAAGAGGTCGTGCTGCTCAAGCAGGCTTTCGTGCTCAATCCCGACATTACCGTCGAGAAGGCGCTGAAGGATGCCGAGAGCGAAATAGGCGCGCCAGCCAAAATCGCTGCCTATCTGCGCTTCGCGCTCGGTGAGGGTATCGAGAAGGAAGAGACCGATTTCGCGGCGGAAGTCGCGGCAGCGGTCAAGAAGTAACTATTCGTTTGAAAGGCTTTTTTCGGCCGGGTATCCGCGAGGATGCCCGGCCGATTTCTTGCGCGGTGTCGATGAAGGCGCGGAGCTTCGGGGCCATCGCGGCGCGGCGCGGGAAATAGAGGAACAGTCCCGGTTCCTCGATCGATGCCTCGCCAAGGACTTCGACCAGCCGGCCTGCCTCGATGTCAGGCTTGACAAGCGGCTCGAACAGATAGGCGAGGCCGATGCCGGCAAGCGCCATTTCCCTTGCCGACAGCGGATCGCTGACGACCACGCTGCCGCGTGTCTCGACGCTGATATCCTTGCCCTGATCGGATAGATCCCAGTGATAGAGCGCACGTGATCGCAACAGCCGATAGCCGATGCAGTTGTGCACGGCGAGATCGGCCAACGCCCATGGCCGCCCGCGCCGGGCGACATAGGCCGGCGAGGCAACGATGATGCTGCGGAAAGGCCCTGTCAGTCGCACCGTCACCATATCCTCGGCGATCATCTCGCCCAGCCGGATGCCGGCGTCAAAACCCTCGCCGACGATATCGCTCAGACGTTCGTCGGTGACGATCTCCACCGTCACGTCAGGGTAACGTTCCGCCATCGCCGTCAGGATGGGCATCAGCGCCAGAGGCAGCGCCAAACGCGGCGCGTTGATCCTGAGCAGTCCGCTTGCCCGGCCTTTGACAGAGCGGATACGTTCGATCCGGTCGGCAATGTCTTCCAGCGCCGGCTCCGCCGCAGCGACAAGCGCGGTGCCAGCCTCGGTCAGCGAGACGCTGCGCGTGGTGCGGGCAAACAACGGCTGGCCGATTCGCTCCTCTACCAGCCGAACCGCATGGCTGACCGCTGACGGGCTCATGCCGAGCTCGGCGGCTGCCGGCGCGAAGCCGCCACGCCGCGCGACGGCAACGATTATAGGTAGGTGGCTAAGCAGATCGCGGTCCATTCATGCATGATATCGCATAGTCCATTCGGATAATGCAATCTTATCGGTGGGGAAAGGAGGGCGCATCTTTGGCTACATCACACGGCAATCGCCGAGCAGCCAAGGAGACGTCTAATGACCGACCTCGATTCCGGACGAACCCGTAATATCGAGACCGTGCGTAAATTCTTTGATCTGATGCACCGCAAGGACATTGAGGCATGGGGCGACCTTTGGGCTGAAGATGGCCGTATACTTGTCTTCTACCCGCCGGCAGGATTTGGAAACAGCATCGATGGTAAGGCCGCGATCCTGGCGGCCTTCCGAGGCCTCTTCGGTAATTTCGAATCCTTCGATTCGCAGCTGACAGCCATCTATCCGGCAGCGGATTCGGACGCGATCGTCGTTGAGTACAAGAACCGCGCGGTGCTGATCGGCGGCACTGAATACACCAACAGCAATATCGCGATTTTCCACTTCAAGAGCGGTCTGATCAGCGCCTACCACGATTATTTCGATCCGCGCCGCTTCCAGGTGGTGGTCGATGCGCTGGCCAAGGCCTGACTGCGTATCCCAGGCAAGACCTCAATCCCGCTTTTCAAACTGCAGGAGAAATCCATGACCATGTCCTACTACACGCTCGGCAACAGCGGGCTGCGTGTCACCCGCCTGGCGCTCGGCACCATGACGTTCGGCACGGAATGGGGCTGGGGCGCGGAGAAGGAAACCGCGCGCGCCTTGGTGGATGCCTATGTCGAAGCCGGTGGCAATTTCTTCGATACCGCCGATCTCTATACCGGTGGCACGGCCGAAACCTGGCTCGGCGAATTCATCGCCGAGCGTGGGCTGCGCGACAAGTCGGTGATCAGTACCAAATTCACCTACAACGCCGAACCGGGCAACCCGAACGCCGGGGGCAACGGCCGCAAGAACATCCTGCGGGCGATAGACGGTTCGCTGAAGCGGCTCGGCACCGACTACATCGATCTCTACATCCTCCATACCTGGGACAGGCTGACGCCGCCGGAGGAGGTGATGCGGACGCTGGACGATCTGGTGCGCGCCGGAAAGATCCGGCATGTCGGTCTGTCCGACGTGCCGGCCTGGTACGCAAGCCGGGCGCAGGCCGTCGCCGAGCATCGCGGCTATGAACCGGTTTCGGCGCTTCAGCTCGAATATTCGCTGGCCGAGCGCAACATCGAGCACGAGTTCGTGCCGTTCGGCACGCGCTATGGCGCCGGAATTATGGTCTGGAGTCCATTGGCCAGTGGCCTGCTCAGCGGAAAATACCGTTTCGATACAATCGTCGAGGATGGTGGCCGGCTGGAGACAATGCGTGGTTCGACCAATCCCGGTTTCCAGAAATTCACCGATCGCAACTGGCAAATCGTCGCCGAACTGGAGAGGGTTGCCGGCCAGCTCGGCCGCAGCATGGCCCAGGTCGCCCTGAACTGGACGGCCAACAGGCCAGGCATTGCGTCCGTCATCGTCGGCGCCACCAGGCTTGACCAGCTCAAGGACAATCTCGGCGCGCTTGATTTCGACATTCCCGAAGATCTTCGGGCACGGCTCGATGCGGTGAGCCGGCCGGTCACGCCCTTTCCGTATTCGTTCTTCGGCCCTGAAATACAAGGCGGCCTGACCGGTGGGCAGGCGGTTGGCGGTAAGCCGGCAAGCTATCTGCCGGATCTGCTCATGCGAGGCACTTTTGCCGGCGTGAGCTGACGGCTATCCCGGTCCACGATCTCAACTTTCCGGCTCGGGGGGGGCCGGGCTCGCAAGCGCCCCCCAGAGGTTTGTGAGCCCGCCCATTTGAAGGGGGGCGGCGAGGACACACCAGCAGCACCATACTTCCACAACATAGCTGTCTACCACAGCCAACACAGGATTTGTG